>CAZZVE010000241.1:0-7213 GCA_964657325.1 uncultured Ktedonobacterales bacterium | reverse complement strand
CGTTCTTGCTCGCTCTCCTTCTACCCTCACTGGTTGCCCTAAGATGGTGTACCTAAAAAACTAAGTACAATACGATTGAACTCTTCTGGTTTCTCCATACTTGGCATATGATGTGTTTCAGGAATTATAACTTTCTGCACATTGGCAATATCCTGCTCTAATTTATCTGCGCTTTTGTGTAGTTGAACATCATCTTCTGCACCTACGATAACAAGCGTTGGTACAGAGATTTCAGCAAGCCTATCATATGCAGGTGGCGTCAGTTCCTGCTGCTCAACATGGTCAAGCACCCATGCAAAAGAGTATTCAGACAGTTGCTCTCGCACGCGCTGACGTGCTGAAGGATATGCAGGGGACGGAACAAGTGTTGGATTATTCATCAGTACATCTACCATAGCAAGTATGTTCCGCTCCCTTGCTGCTGCCATAAATGGTCCCCATAGTTGTATCTGCTTCTGTAATTCCTCTGCGTCAAACATCAGTTCGTCTGGATAGCCACCGATGGGCGAGCCTACGAGTAGCAAAGCGTCCACCATATCAGGGTACTCAAGCGTGAAGTCGAGCGCAATGACTCCTCCAAGTGATAGACCAAGTACATATGTTTTTTTGATACCTAAGAACGTGAGAAGGTTATAGAGGTCTTGCCTATCAGCATAGGTTATCGGTGGTAGTTCTGACTTTCCAAATCCACGCACGTCATAGCGAACTACCTTGTAGCGTTCCGCAAATACAGAAAACTGGTCATCCCACATCCGCCTATCCATATACCCTCCATAAACGTTGTCGCAGGGGACCCCTACGCCTTCAGGCTAGGGGAGGAATGCGACTCTCCTTTCTTTTTGCTACATCGACGCACTTCATTTGACAAAACTATACCATATATGGTATAGTTTCTGTATGGACAGAACCGTCAGAATACAACTTCATCCAACACTCGAACAAACAGCGGCTCTCACTGAGACGGTTGTACAGTTTACCCACGCCTATAATCTGGTGTGTGCGTATGGATGGAACAATCGAGAAAAGAACGGGGTCAAGCTGCACCATGCGACGTACTATGACATCAAAGCGTCCTGTCCTACGCTCGTTTCTGACTTGCTCATTCAAGCGCGTGTTAAGGCTACTGAAACGCTCAAATCTGCGTTTACGTGGGAAGTCAAACACAAGGCAAAGCATCAGAAGCGCGTCGAGAAAGCCCGTAAGCAGAGCAAGCCCGAACCCACGTTTACATCTGTAACATGTCCGTGTAGCGTGTCCTGTGCGCCACGCTACAACGTGCATACCTATACCCTCAATTGGACGAAGCAAGTTGTCAGACTTTCTACCACACACGGCAAGCAAACTATCTCCTTTACGGTTCCTGATTACTGTCAGAAGTACATCGGCAATCCGATTGCGACGGCTGACTTGATACAGCGTAACGGAAAGTGGTACTTGCACGTTGTGGTCTCCGTTCCCGAACCTGTTGTTACTCAAGACGATACCGTGATCGGGATTGATTTGGGACTCAACAGGCCAGCCGTGACCTCTACACGTCAGTTCTTGGGAAGTAAGCGATGGAAGGAAATAGACCGTCGCACGTTTCGCTTGAAACGCAAACTGCAATCCAACGGAAGTAAGTCGGCAAAGCGTCACCTCAAGAAATTGAGTCAACGTCAGTCGCGTTTCCATCGGGATTGTGACCATATACTCAGTAAACAGATTGTTGCCAGTACCCCCACTGGGGCAACCATTGTCCTTGAGAACTTGACCAACATACGGGAGAGTTCCAAGATGGGACGTGGCAAGAACAACAAGACGCTCTCCAACATACGGAAACTGCATAGTTGGACGTTTGCCCAACTGTACGGCTACATTGCCTACAAAGGGCAAGAGCGCGGTATCCGTGTCGAGAAGATTGACCCACGTCACACATCGCAAACGTGTAGCCGTTGCGGTCATCAAGCTCGTAACAACCGACGTTCGCAAAGTTTGTTCCTTTGCCGTATGTGTAACTACAGTCTGAATGCAGACTTCAATGCTGCACTCAATATACGAGACAAGTACATCGCTACTTCTCTTGCTAGCGTCGGTACATCCTTCGCTAGTGGGTCTTTGTCAACAGACCTCTCATCTCAGTCTTCGGACTAGGGATAAGCCCTTACGCCTTTAGGCTAAGGGTAGTTGACGAATAAGCACAAGTGGATGTCCTTCACCCATCGTTTCATAATATAGATTTGTCCCGTTTGACTCTACAAAACCTGTTTCTAGCATAGCCATGATTTTCCTCGTCTTTCCATACATAAGAACTTATTAGAACTTATTAAGGGTTGAACCCTGTATCTTCGAGACAAGTATAAAACAACATCTCACAGGAAAACATCGACTAATCGAACGACATACTTAGTCGCGTATCATCATCCGAATGGCTAGGACTATGAAAAGTGCTCTACCCACTCAACAACCTCTGCAACACAAAGAGTAAGCGGCCTAGCTGTATCTACAAGCAGATGAGGATGCGTGATTGGAAAACTGGCCTCCTCATGATTTTTACTGCGATACTCCTGAATCGTCTCCCAATCAATCATATGATGTGATGGCAAACCATATGATTTACGAGCATTGACGCGTTCACTCCACAAGCGTTCATCGGAACAAAAGCACTCGACGATTGCAAGATCGGCATGAGTCTTTTGCGTGATATGTTGCGCTTGCTCGTATGTCACGAGATGCGTAAGTGGGCTATCACAGATCACGTTTAGCCCTTGTAGGAGTTGACGACGCACGATGTTGAGCATCACGTCATAAGCAAGTCCATCAGCATCGGGAACCAGCTCGCTCAACATATCTTTCACATCGTCCTTGTCGATAAGAGGCCAATGCAGTTGTCTACTAAGAGCGCGGCTGAGTGTACTTTTGCCACTTCCTGGAAAGCCCTTGAACATTATGAGTTGCACGCAGCGTTCCTCTTTTATGTGTTAAAATGTTGTACGAAAACTTAGAGTTGAATTAGGGAAACCTTTTAAGATTCGCGCCAAATTCATTGCAATTCTTCTCTTGTATATGTTACCATTGTGAAGGTAGAAAAGGGTTTTCCAGTTCCATTCCTCATAACAGGAGCATTCATGAGCGAAATGATGCTGCGAGTATCGCCGCCTCGCAATCAGAAAATTGAACTTAGTCCCGAAGAGCGTACCCAGTTGAATGCATTTATCGACCTCCTAATTCCATCTGATAAAGACTTTCCACCGCCTTCTAGTCTCCATCTCATCGACGCGTTTCTCAATCATCTCTCACCGAGCAAATACAACAGGATGTCTTCGTTGCTCAGTGAAAAACGATTACGTACAACCTTGCGAGATCTTAACGCTTTAGCCGATGGAAATTTTTGTGCAGCCAGTTCAGAGCGACAACATGCTATTCTGAGACATTTCGAGCAACACGAGCCAGCACTTTTCCAGACACTCTGGACGCTCGTAAATCATAGCTATTATTCGCGTTTAGCGACGCTACGGTACTCGGCGTCGATGTCCTAACAGGATTATTTAGTACAACGGACGAGGCCAAACGAGGCATGAAATATTCGCCTCAATAACACTATTTTATTTTTGACCACTTCTCGGCCTCTGTGGTAATGTGAGCAAATGATTTAACACGGGTGCGCGAAAAGAGAGTACGGCGTGTACGCACATGCACACGATGCGAGTTTTCATTGTCCGCTTCAAAAGGGATGTTCTGCTCGCTGTCTTGCATAAGTGCGGCAAGTAATGCTTCCGCTAGAGCATGAGCATCAAGAAAGCGTTGCTCTGGTCGTTTAGCCAATGCCTTACACACAATCGGTTCTACCGCTTCTGACAGGTCTGAATGTAAAGCGCGAAGCGATGGAATAGGTTCATGTATAAGTTGCCACATGATCTCTTCTGCGGTCGCGCCATCATACGGAGAAGAGCCACTTAATAGGCGATAGAATAGGACGCCTAATGCATAGATGTCACTTGCAGGACATCCCATGCCAAGACTCTGTTCAGGCGCGACATAGACAGCGTTGCCTTCATCAAGAAGTGATGCTAATGCATCTCCCTCTTGATAAGCACGCCGCATACCATAGTTCGTCAATACAGCATCATGTCCATTGCGAAGATAAATGCTTGAAGGCTGAATATTGCCATGCACAATATTGTGCGTATGAAGACAGTAAACGGCATCACATAGTTGTACAATCAAATGCATAATGTGTTCAAGAGGGAGTATATGTTGCGTTTGACGCTCTAAAAGATACTGCAAGGTGCTCATCTCAGGGAAAAGCGTCACACAATAGAATACCTCATCACCAGTTCCAAATTCATGAAGAGGGAGAAGTCCTTCATGATGGCAGCACCAGATTTTCTCTACCTCATTCGCAAAGTGCATGCGAAAGTTCGTGGAGTCAGGAAATTGTGGCCTAAAGAGACGTAATAATACATCGTATCCAGCTTTCGTGGTGGGACGCGCACGGTACATCTCTACCTGCCCTTCGCGAGACAGAAGTTCTAACAAAAAATATTCTCCTACTAAAACGCCAGCCAGTCCGGTCATGATTTCCTCTACCTATAAAAATGCCTTTGAGCATCCACTACTACATAAGTTCTTGTTTCATATATTGGGCTATAATAGGCTCCTGGTTTATTAACAGGATAGAAAAACGCAGAGAGCATAGCTCCAAGTAGTCCTAAAAGCAGGAGTAGTACCACCAGTATTGGAAGTAACTTTTTAAAGTGCGCCTGAAATGTTTTCGTCTTCTGCTCTTGTATCACTTCATCAGGTGGAGCAAGCACAAGTGGTTTACTTTGTAGATATTCATTAGCGGTAAATGGTACACCGGGCTCAGCAGCATTTTCTTCCATCTCCTTCGCAACTGGCGACCACTCGGCAGGGTCTACCGACCAGAAGAGTGATTCGCCTTGCTCATCAGGTTGTGTAAGAAAATGCTTCGCGAGTATCTCTGTCTCATCTGCTTCGTCAGATGCTGGGAGAACATCCGAGGATGTAGATTGTTCTACAAAGAGCGGTGGCATATGTGATGAAGAAACCTCTCGTGTTCGTGGTAGAGCAGCAGGAACTGAGGGCTTCAGCGTGTCATCTCCTACTGGAATAGGCGTTTGCGGACTCTCAATAGGTCCTGGAAGAACGATAGGAGGAGGAGTGAGCGGATTAGTTTTTGTGGTGGCGGTGAATGGTTTAAGTTTGACAGTTGAAATAGCACGAGATGCTGGCGATGCAATAGGAGCTACTTTTACGGCCTGCGCAAATGCTTGCAAGAACTCCTCAGCAGAGGCAAAACGATCATCGGAACGCTTGCGTATCGCTTTTTGCAGCACGTCGTCAACAGAATCAGAGATTGTGGGCACAAAGGTACGTGCCGAAGGCGGTGCTTGACGTACATGTTTCAGCAGTACCTCTACAGGTGTCTGCCCTGTAAAAGGAGTAGAACCTGTCAGAATATGAAAAAGTAAGATACCAAGCGAATACACATCGCTTGGGCGACGTAGCACTCCTAACGACTGCTCTGGAGCGGAGTATTCCGCAGAACCCCAACCTACGCGTGTCAAAGATTGTTGGCTATCATCATAGCCATGTGCGATACCGAAATCGGCGAGCAGCACACGTCCATCAGGGGCAATAAATATATTGGAAGGTTTGATATTGCCATGTAGTACATTAGCATCGTGGGCATATTGAACGGCACTACACAACTGCTCCATGATAGGAAGAGCTTGAAGTGCTGAAAAGTGTCCACCGACACGCAGTAATAAATCGTCAAGCGTTCCATTTGTCATAAAGGGCGTCACAAGATAGAGTAAGTCATCGCCCTCTCCATATTCGAGTAACGAAAGAATATTGGGATGAGTAAACTGTCCAATCTTCTCCGCTTCGACCATGAAATAGTCCCGGAATGATTCACGTCGCGCATAATTGGGACGAAATATTTTTATTGCCATCTCAAACGTCTGACTTGGAAGACGTTCTATAGTGTTTTCACCCACTTGGCGCGCACGATAAACATCAGCCACGCCACCATTACTTATACATTGCATGAGTAGATAATCACTCAGCATCACACCTTCTAAATCAGACATTCAACACCCCATACATACTTCATTAAAGATTTTCCCGTAAAAGCAATCAAAAAGAACGCGTTTTTTATAGAGGGATATATCGAACTAATAAACGTGTTTCATAACTCTTTTTAGAGGCAGCAAGGCAAAAAGAAATGAGTTTTTCCGTGCTAGAAATATTCGTTGATTTTAGGCTTGACAACAATACGATATAACGGTATACTTCTAATAACGATATATCGTATTATATCGCAAGAGAAAGGAAACAATACTTATGTTTGGTAGAATGAATAGAGGATTTGCATTTCAAGGTCAAGGTGGTGATTGGGGTGGCTGGACACCGCCATGGTTACAAGATGATGAAGGCCCACGCGGGCCACGTGGCAGACGTTTTGGCGGTCCCCGCGGTCCCTTCGGTGGCCCAGGTTTTGATGGCCCACGTGGTCCGTTTGGTGGTGGTCCCCGTTTCTTCGGGCGTCGTGGCCCCTTCGGGTTCGGACCCGATCCACGCTTCTTTGAGATGCGACGTGGACGAGGACCTTTTGGCCCAGGTGGGCCGTTTGGTCCCGGAGGCCCATTTGGTCCCGAAGGTCAAGGAGAAGGTCGTCGCTTCTTTGGTCGTGGCGACGTGAAGTTCGCACTGCTTGATTTGCTGCAAGAGCGACCTATGCATGGTTACGAGATGATTAAAGCGTTGGAGGAACGTTCTGGTGGCTTCTATGCGCCAAGTGCTGGTTCCATCTATCCCACACTGCAATTGCTCGAAGACCGAAGTTTTGTCACGGTGAATGAGACCGAGGGCAAAAAGGTGTACAGCATTACCGATGCTGGTCGCGCTGCCCTCGCAGAGCGCAAGGAAAAGGGCGAAGAGTTCACAGGTCCGCGCGGTAGACACGGCTTTGGTCCTGGTGGGCATGGCGGTCCTGGTGGCAGACCAGAGATGCAGGCATTGCGTGGCGAGGCCGCAGAAGTTGCACGCCTCTTTGTGATCGCGGGACGTAAGACGTTCGAGAACCCTGAGCAGTTAGCGCAACTCCGAAGCATCATTGAGCGCACGCGTAAAGAGTTGTCCGATATGATCTACGGTACAAGCACAAAACAAGAATCTTAATGTGATGAAAAGAGAAGAGGGAAGTGTT
>CAZZVE010000240.1:0-7254 GCA_964657325.1 uncultured Ktedonobacterales bacterium | reverse complement strand
AGACTTGACCGGCAGCTCGTTTCAGGGCAGTGATGTCCGTGAAGCCATTTTTGCTGGCGCCAATCTGACCGATTGCGACTTCTCCGCCCTTGACCTTGTGGATGCGACCTTCCGTGAAGCCATCCTTGTGCGCACCAACTTCAACTCGTCGGGGCTGTTCGGAGCACAATTCATCGGCGTCAAGCTAACTGATGTCAACTTCAAATATACCGACCTGCGAAAAACGACCTTTGAAAGCTGTAGCTTTATTGGCGTGGACTTCACCGCTTCCGATCTGCGCGGACTGCGATTTGATGGGCAGACTTTTCTCGGCGTCAAGTTTGACCAGACGGCACTGAAGGATGCTTCGTTTCAGGGCGCGACCCTCAAAAATGTGTCTTTCCACTCGGCGTCTCTCTGGTCGAGTTCGAAGCGTGCCATGCAATCCATGAACTTTGACGGTGCGATGATGGATAAGTTAACGTATGCCGCGCTCAAAGGCATGGAAGCTGATGTATCAAAGGTGACTGTTCTATCATGAGGAGAAGACTGTGCAAAACATTTCTATTCAGGTAAACGATTTACAAAAATCATACAAGAAGCTGAATGTCTTACAAGGCGTGCATTTCACCGTGGACCAGGGCAGCATTTTTGCCTTGCTTGGCTCCAATGGCGCGGGCAAGACAACGCTGGTCAAAATCCTCACCACGCTGCTCAAACAGGACAGCGGAACGGCCATCGTCAACGGATTTGATGTGGCGTCAAAGCCAGACCACGTACGGCAATCACTGAGTCTGACCGGGCAATTTGCCGCCGTCGATGAGATGCTGACCGGGCAAGAAAATCTGATTATGGTTGCCAGGCTCCGACACCTCAAACATCCGCGCCAGGTTGCCGACGATTTGCTGACCCGCTTTGGTTTAACCGATGCTGCCAACCGCAGGGCATCGACGTATTCAGGCGGGATGCGCCGCAAGCTTGACCTCGCCATGAGCCTGGTGGGAACACCGCCGATCCTTTTTCTTGACGAGCCGACCACCGGGCTTGACCCCGAAGTACGCATCGAGGTGTGGAAAGTGGTGAAGGAGCTTGCTGATGGGGGCAGAACCGTCTTCTTGACTACGCAGCATCTGGAAGAAGCTGAACAGCTTGCTGATCACATTGCCATTCTCCATGAGGGAAAGATTATTGCCAGCGGCACGCTTGTGGAGCTTAAAAAGCGGTTCCCACCTGCTCAGGTGGAGTATGTGGAAAAACAACCGACATTGGAGGAGATCTTTCTGACCATCATTGGCAAAAAGGAGGAACAATAAATGGAAACGATACAGAAACACTTTTTCAGCGATATGAGCGTGATGCTTGGTCGTTCCATGCGCCATATTTTCCGCAGTATGGACACCATCATCACAGTTACGATCATGCCTATTGCGTTTATGTTGCTGTTCGTGTATGTGTTCGGTGGTGCCATTCAAACCGGGACAGCGAATTATGTGAATTACTTGCTACCCGGGATATTACTGATTGCGATTGCGAGCGGGATATCCTATACGGCTTATCGTTTGTTTACCGATGTGCAACGGGGGATCATTGAGCGATTTCGCTCCATGCCGATTGCCCCCTCCACCCTGCTGTGGGGACACGTCCTGACCTCGCTGGTCTCCAACGCGATTTCGGTGGTGGTCATCATTCTCGTCGCGTTGATTATGGGCTTTCGTTCGTCGGCGGGCATCCTGTCATGGCTGGCAGTCGTTGGCATCCTCGCGTTGTTTACGCTGGCTTTAACCTGGGTGGCGGTGATTGCCGGACTGACCGCCAAATCGATAGACGGCGCAACCGCCTTTTCGTATCCGATTATCTTCCTACCCTTTATCAGTTCGGCGTTTGTGCCAACCAGGTCTATGCCGCTGGTCGTCAGGGTCTTTGCCGAAAACCAGCCAGTGACGGCGATAGTGGAAACCATCCGTGCGTTACTGTATGGACAGCCAGTGTCTCAGGAGATATGGTTTGCCCTTGCCTGGTGCATCGGCGTTCTTGTTGTGGCTTACATCTTTGCGATGAGGGCCTATAAAAAGCGCGTGTGAAAAGAGGGCAGTCTCCGAGGAAGAGCGCGAATGCCTTTCTGAGTACTCGCTATTTCATCACAATGCTTTCGCACTGTTTCTATCTGCTACACTACACGCAGAGCATCTTGCTGTGTTGTGCGAATAAATAGCGGATATCTACAAAAGGTATCCGCTATTTTAACTTAGTTTGAGGGCATTTCAAAACTTGAAACCATCCTGTGTCTAAGCGAGAATGTGGTACGCATGTCTCCTCTTGAACGCCCACAGATCAAAAGAGCAATCTTTGAGAAGTTTTTCTAATGGTCATCTGTTATAGTGAACATCGCGAATGCTACTTTGAGACGTTCTGTCTTCATGTTAAAAGGACAAAAGGAGATACGAGATGCTTTCAAACGAACCAGTGACGAAAATCGACCCGCGATTCAGCGACCCAGACACGGTTGCCATAGGATGGGATGAGACGCGCCGAGTACTCGAAACAGCCGAGTTGTTCTGGATCTCGACGGTCCGGTCTGAAGGTGCGCCCCACGTTACTCCGCTGGTTGCCGTATGGCTCGATGGGGCCATCTACTTTTCCACTGGCCCCACTGAACAGAAGGCGAGGAACCTTCGTGGGAACCCGCACGTGATTCTGACGACCGGCTGCAACCACTGGGACGAGGGGCTAGACGTCGTGGTCGAGGGCGACGCTGTCCAGGTCACCGACGATCACATGCTCGAACGCCTCGCCGAGGCATGGGCCACGAAGTGGGACGGACGATGGACGCGCAGCGGCGGCTTTCACCTCGAAAGTGATGGGACGATCCTCGTGTTCTCGGTCACGCCCACCAAGATTCTTGCCTTCGCTAAGGGTACCTTCAGCGTCACACGTCATCAATTCTGACGTGACAGGGGATGGGAAGCTGAGCTCCCTGACGAGGTTGCATGCTCAGCATGTTCATGATGCCCATGGGCAAGAGGCTTTCTCTACGTTGCTTGAAGATGCGTCGTGACGCGAAACGCTCAGCAACACTACTCATCACAACGTCAGACAATCCAGGGGAGAAATTGGCGCAACGAAGGTAAAGACTGTTCCACCGCTTCTCGACCAGTGGCAATGAACTGGCGTCCTTGAGAGAATTGGCGCAACGAAACAGCATGGAGTTTTGGGCGAATGACGACATGAGCCTCGCGAATGCTATGCATCCCGATGGTAGACATCGCGAGATCATAGCTACGCAACAAGAGATCAAGCATGTGTGGAGAGCGTTTGCGTGCGAGAGCAGTTTCCACCAGCCATGGAGTCGCACTTTCAAGAGACGGTGGCTCCTGACCACCAAGTTCAGAGGCAAGCAGAATATCAGCACCCATACTACGAGCAAGACGTAGTGGAACAGGGTCATGCATCCCAGCATCCATCAGAATATGCTCCCCTATCAGCACGGGAGGGAAAATACCAGGAAGAGCTACACTTGCGAGACCTGCCTGCCACAGTGGACCTCGGTCAAGTACAACGCCACTACGGGTCGCCAGATCAACTGCAACCATCGCGAAAGGCGTACACAGATCCTCAAAACGCAATTCACCGCATAGATCGCGTAACATCTGCTTCAAACCTCTGTTGGAAAAAAGAGAGGTGCGAGGCAAATGCCACTGCACGATATGATGCTGAATTTGTAGGAATATTTCCTCGCTCTCGGCAAATGACTTCCCGATGAGATACATACCAGGAGTGATAATGCCACTACTACAGGCTGCGATATAGTCGATGGGAACGCTATGCTCTAGTAAGCGTTCGAGCACTCCTAGATGAGCAAAGCCTCTGGCCCCACCACCACCAAAGGCTATACCAACCGTTTGATGAGCAATGAAACGGGCCACAAAATCTACAGCATGAGTGAGTTCAGCATTCCGAGAGATGACATGCAGTGGTGCCCTTTGCGCCCAGCAGTTTTCTAAAAGCGAGGACGACGCAGGTACGAGGCGAGTCACAGGCATTTCCAGTGCTGAAGCATAGAAGTCTTGCTGCTCGATAGTGGGACGTTCTGGCACCTGAGTGATGAAAACAGAAGTTGGAGTGCTGGGCAGTGATTGCAAAAGTTGAGGCGAGACGTGCAAGGCCGGAATGAGAGCGAGGGAGCGTGTACACACTTGTGCAACGGCCTGTGTCAGATGGGCAGGAGTTGCAGATGTGGTGACAAGCAACAGGTAGTCGTAGTAATGAGCAAGGTCAGGGAGACAGGAGAGGCTTCTAACAGAGTCACTATTTGCCTCGTCAGAAGAAGCCTGGTCTGTCAAAGTACAGAAAGCGGGATAGTACACTCCATCATCAGTCTTTGTTGGGGCTTGATGCGAGTGTAAGAGGCTGTGGTCATGCATACAAGCGGCGAGGGAAGGGCGAAGCATACCAGGAAAGGTCGCGAAGCGCGTACCAATAGACGTCTGTCCATCGCCACATTCAAGCAGCAAGACACGTCTTTGACTACGGGCGGCAAGAGAGGAGGCAATATGCCAGACAAGCGAGAGTTCGAGAGGAGAGTCCGTCTTAAGTACAGGGAGCCATATGCGCTCAGCCGCAGAATTGAGGAGAATGTGTTCATTCGTCCGTGCTAAGCGCAAGGAGAGAATCGTATTAATATTGTGCAGAAGAGTTCGACAGGAGCCGACAAGTTCCAGGAAATCGACCTGGGACAGTGCCCAAAGTTGTGCATCTTCCTCGGCACGTATAGTTGCCGATGGGAGTTCGCCTGTAATGAGTGACATTTCGCCGAAGCACTCGCCCGCTCCGAGAAGGGTAATCGCTTCAGCCTCTTCCTGTAAGAGGACACTCACCTGACCGGAGGCAATAATATAGAAAAGGCCATGCCAGACGTTGCGTTCAATAACGTGGAAGCCACGCGCTACGCTGACAGGTCGAAGATGGGCAAGAATGGCCGTTGTTTCATGAGGCTGCAAATTGCGAAATAGCAGACTGGCCTTCATGAGTGTGTGCGGTTCCAAGTTGTGCATATCCTGATTGTAAGCGAGAATGAGCGTATTTGTCCAGTGGAGGGAGGGGTGTAAATGTTGAGAATTGATGAATTCGGCTCACTTTTGATGATTGAAGCTCATCAGCAGCTCCTTTCGCAAGGTGTGTTCCTCCAGCACTGCTCGCCTCGCGAGCAACCGAACGAGGATGCTTCCCCAAAGCAGTCCGTACCAAGACTCTAGCAAGAGAAAGCTCTCCACAAAGAAGAAGAGGGCTGCTGTATACATGGGGTGACGCACATAGTGATAGAGTCTAGTAGACATCACGATGTGCTCTCGCTCCTGCTGAATGCGGATGACTGGCGAGAGGTACGAGTTTTCCCGACAAGAACCAAGAAAACGAGTCTTGCAAGGACTTTGAGAGTATCCATCAAGGAGCATCTATCTCTATTAGGAACGGCTCGTCCTTTGATGGAGTGCAAGAAAATATTCATGCAGTTCTTGATGTTCTGCCTTACTCCATTTTCCTACGACTCTCATTGTATCTAGGGAGCCAACGATCTTCATAAACTTGAGTATTTCTGCTGTCTCCTCCTTCAACGCGCCTTCAGGCATATCAGCAACAAGACGTGCCACCGTAGTATGGGTTAATCGTAATTGTCTTTCCTCTAAAGCTTCTTTCAATCCTGGCTGGTTCCTCTCCGCCATTCCCTGTAATGCTTGTTCATAACTCTTATCTTCCATCAAATAACCTTCCCTTTGTACTTGCTAGAACGTCACTTACTCAGTATACTTCATGAAGTGTGGCTTACAATGCAAAGAGGAGAGGAATGAAGAGGCTAACACGCTTTGTTCAAATCTCTTCGAGAAAACGAGTGAGTTCTTTCTCTTTGTGCGAAGCTTGGGGAGGTTTCTCTTAAGAGCGTGTTTTGCAATGCGTTGCAGGAGGTCCTGACTGGCAACAAGAGCAAGATAGGAGAAGTTTTCTCTGATCATTGGTGCTAGATTGTATGTACTTGCTCCTTGCTCATGCTCTCCAGGCGATGGAGAGAGCGGCGAAGCAGAGCAATCTGATCATCAAAGCAAAGGAGAACCCATGAACTATCCGCACATCGTCTCACGAGACGAGTGGCTCATCGCTCGCAGAGAGCTGCTCACCAAGGAAAAGGAAGCCACCCATGCGCGAGACAGGCTCAATGCTGAACGTCGCAGGTTGCCGATGGTCAAGCTTGACAAGGAGTATCTCTTCGAGGGTCCAGACAGCAAGGGAAGCCTGTTCGACCTCTTCGATGGGCGCCGTCAACTGATTATCTACCATTTCATGTTTGATCCAAGCTGGGAGGATGGTTGCCCAAGCTGCTCGTTTCTGGTTGGCAACATTCCCAGTACTCTGGACCATTTGCATGCAGGCGATACTTCCCTGGTCCTGGTCTCCCGTGCTCCAGTGACGAAGATTGAGCCTTTCAAGAAGCGTATGAACTGGACCATTCCCTGGTTCTCCTCGTACGGTAGTGATTTCAACTATGATTTCGATGTCACGGATGACGAGGGTGAGAAACCTGGGCTGAGTGTTTTCTTGCGCGAGGGCGCGAACCTCTTCCACACGTACTCAACGAATGGACGAGGTGTAGACATACTCTTGGGGACGTACAACTACCTCGATCTGACCCCCCTTGGAAGGCAGGAGGCATGGGAAGAGCGGCTCTCTGGTAGTCCTGCTCAGGGGTGATTCCGCCTCCACGACCCCTCTGAATAGGAGAGTAATTACTGAGAGAACAGGTTTTCTTTTCATAGTATAGTCCTTTCTTTATGCAAGATGCTTTCTACTGTAACACACGGAAAGCATCTTGCTTTTTCGAGGGGTGTTGTAACTCCAGTCTCGTTCCGCAAGGCAAGATGTTTTCCCCACAAAAAAGCGGCAATTGTGGAGAACTGCCGCGTACCTTCTGTATGTATGTTTGGTCAGGATGTTTGAGAAATGCAAACCTGATCACTATTCCTAAAGGAGTCATACACCACCGAATGTCTGCTCCAGTATATGCTCTCATCATGATACAGAGATGAATTTCTCTCCAGTCAGAAATTCTGTACTTTGCAACGTAAAATGGCACAACATACTTACATATATGTTGTCATATCACTCAGATCTGGTCCTTGAGTAGTAACGGATACTGTTACTACTCAAGGACCAGTATCAGCCGCAGCATGGCGGGATTTACTCTTGTGGGAATGTTGCTTGCCGCATGTGCCGAGAGAGAAACAGAAA
>CAZZVE010000239.1:0-7300 GCA_964657325.1 uncultured Ktedonobacterales bacterium | reverse complement strand
GCGCGTACACGTTCAGAACGCGCCTCTTGTCGCTCTTCATGTGTATTTCCTGTAGCAGTACCCCACGGACGCCAGATGCGCCATGCACGCTTAAAATGCACCATACTTGCCCCTGGATGGTTTCCAACAAGCTGAAAAGCACCAGAGGCAATCTCAAGCCAACCCCATGCTTGTGCCTCCTCAAGTGATTGTGTTACAAAAGGCGTGTCACTACTCTCATGAATAAGCGTGTCGTAACCAACAATAGGAAGATCACCACTCAGTCGTTTGAGTGCATTACGAATACGTAGGAGTAACTCTTGTGCATGATAAATATCTTCCGTCAAACACAGGTGAAATGCTTCTTGAGCCAGCAACTCCGCACTTTCGTAAGTAATCCCTTGCGATGTATTCAATGTTTGTACTCCCTTCTTACCAAATAATTCTCCTTGTATCATAGCAAATCATGATGTTACGAAGGAATGTATTTTTGACTTGTCTTTTGTACTGTGTTTAGGTACACAATAACATTCAACCAAAACATGAATTACGTTCAGTACAAAAGTTCCGCTTGTCACATGTAGAGAGAACGTGTTACACTTCTCTATAGAAGGTGTAGCATATTCTTTTCCTACACCCACTTTATTATGTAAATGAGGCTAGACGTATGGATACATCAATCTTAGAAACACAAAAATTCCACTTTGGTAGCAAAATAATTTGCTCGGACGGTGAAGAGGGTATGCTGGTACAGGTAGGGTTTGACTCAGCCACTCGTCGTATTACGCATATAGGTATAAGGCAAGGACGATTTTTTGGTAAAACTACCTATTTGCCCTACGATACTGTGACGAATGCGACAGGTGAGGGTGTAACACTACGTATTCCTGGTGCTGATGTACTAGCCGCAAGCAAGAATGCTCCTAATGCTGTCTTTCTTGACAACAAAAGCGTTGTCGAAGCTGGTGGACAAGGTGCAACGGGTAGAGGTTCTTTGCTCCTTATTGCCGTACAGCCGGAAAGTGGTACGATAGCCTATATCGTTGCACATCATCTTCATGCTGGACAAGACACAATGCTTTCTCAAGAGTATATAACAAATATTACGGCAGACCGTATTACGGTAACGTTATCAGACGCAACACTGCAAGCTCTACCTGCATACCGCACAGATGCTGATTTACAACAAGAAGTCGAGCGTGTGTTGTTTGATCTGACAGCGTTGCACGTTGACTACAAAGGCATGACAATACGCGTTTTGGACGGTATTCTACATCTCGATGGCAATATCTCAAGTTCGCTCCGTGCTGACGTAGTACAGGACCAAGCATACGGCGTGCAAGGCTTATTAGGAATACAGAACAACTTGATTGGCGATGATATCCTTGCCGCCGATCTTGCTAGTGCATTAGGACGTGACGAACGCACACGTGATTTACCCATAGGCGTTTATCCTAAGCTTGGTGTTATTCGTCTGAATGGTGCGGTACATACGCCGCAACAGAAGGCTGCCGCCGAAGAGATCGCGCGTTCATTTCCCAATGTTCGAGGTATCGCGAACACACTGATCGTTGATGCAAATGCCGACTTAATTCATGTTATGGCACCTGCCGAAGGTGGGGAGGCTAACGACCTCATTCCAGGCAAATACATTCGCCACACAAAATGAGCCAATATGTGATATATGTACATCTCTACTTAATTAACAAAGAAAGACGCTTCTATCGTAACAACAGAAGCGTCTTTCTTTGTGCTAGCGAAGAGCTTGATCCAGGTCCTGTAGAATGTCCTCTATGTGTTCGATACCAACTGATAAACGTACACAACCCTCGGTGATTCCTATGTATTGACGCTCGCTCTGCGTGAGCGTGCGATGCGATGACATCGCTGGATAGCTTACTAGCGAAAAGACATCACCCAATGTGGTTGCAGGTAAACACAAGCGCAATTTGTCAATGAAACGGAATGTTGCTTCTCGTGTTTGCTCTTTAAGATCAAACGAGAGCAACCCACCATATTGCTCGTGGTCGAGTAAGTGTGTCGCAAGCTCATGCTGTGGATGATCTGCTAAACCAGGGTAATAGACATGTTCTATTGCCTCATGCTTCTGCAGAAAGTGAGCAACTTGCAGTGCATTACTGCAATGTCGTTCCATGCGAAGTGATAGTGTGCGTAGGCCGCGTAACATGAGATGCGACTCAAAAGGACTAAGCATCGCTCCCAGCAGCATGGAGTATGTGCGTAACTGATCGAGAAGCGTATGCTTTGCGCTAATTGCTATACCACCAGTACTGTCACCATGACCACTCATATATTTAGTTGCGCTATGAACTACTATATCAAAGCCATGCTCAAGCGGTCTAACCAGAGACGGAGTTGTAAATGTGCTATCTACAATAGTCACCGCCCCTATTTCATGGGCTGCCGCACTAATGCCATCTAAATCGACTAACTTGACGAGTGGATTAGAAATCGTCTCTACAAACACAACGTCTGGTTGCTCGGCTTGAAGAATCGCTGCGACATCGCCACAGCATAGATCAGCCATTACAACTTCTACACCTATTGGTTCAAATACTTTGCGTAGCAATCCCATTGTTGGACCATAAATATCTTGCGACGCCACAATTTTTGTGCCAGGAATAGCTAACCCACCCGCAAGGAGTGCGGCATGAATAGCAGCCATACCGGAACCGAAGGCAACAGCACCAACACCACTTTCGGCACGCGCAACCGTATCCTCAAATGCACCAGCATTTGGATTGGCTTGCCGCGCATATACAAACGCCGGTTCTCCTGTAGGGGTGGAACCGCTAAACGCAGCGTCCAACGCCTCAGCACTTTCATGAATGTATGTCGTGCTTGCGTAGATAGGGCAAACGGTAGGGGTACCTGTAGCATCGGTCAGGCGCGTGTCTCGCCCACCGTGAACAAGTGATGTCTCTCTTCTCCACGGTGGTGTAGCGTCATGTTGGGTCATGGTGATCCTCTTCTTAAAATAGTAATGAGTTCATCTATATCACGATGAAGAGATGCAAAATTTGCAGTCTCTTCATCGGTGTACTCATTGGTTGCGTAGATATATCGTAAATTATGGCGTACAGAGACTATTAAGGTATTGTAGTACTTCTAATAGCTCTTGAATGGAAGGAAGCTCACTCTCATGGTTTGCAATCCACTGTCGATACAATGCGTTATAACGGTTTGCTAGCACAACACACAGTCCCACTTTTCTATCCGTACTAGCCCACGTTGTATAACGCGTGATAACTCCACCCTTCGGGTCTGCAAGCAGTGGGAAGGGTAGACGGAGTGCTTCTTGCGACTCCAGGTTGACAATGACTGTATCTGCTGTTATAGCAAGAATAGCACAACTTTCTTCACGAAAATCTTGAAAGTGTTGTGCAAATGTACGGAGTAGGCCCCGTTCTTCGCTCGTCGCTGAGCTTTTTAAAAAGAGCAGGACAAGGTTTTCACGCTGTTTATAGTCCCAGGGACTATGTGGCATACCATCGGCTCCTGGTAAGCTAAACGCTGGAATAATCGAATCTTGCTCAAGCAGCGGCTGTTCCATAATGCGTTCCTTTGAAAGATACTATGAATTTGTCTCTCTCATAGTACATCATACGGAGCCTACTTGCCTACTTGTAAGTACAATAGGTAGATGCAAACGCTTGTAAAATAAAAGAAAAATTCGTATACTAGCCAAAAGACACCAGAAGAATAGCGAATAAAGAAGAAAGTAGTGTAGGTATGCAGTCCCATACACAACGTGCACGTGTAGATCAGGTAGACAGGTTACTCGTGGTAGGCAGTGGAAAGGGAGGTGTTGGTAAATCTACAGTAAGTGTCAATCTCGCGGTTGCGTTAGCGAAACAAGGGTTAGCTGTTGGGCTGCTTGATGGTGATGCGTATGGACCAAGCATTCCTATGATGCTGGGGGTGCGTAAAAGGAGCGCGAGTAAAGGTGCGGAAGCGACATTGCCACTTGCCGAACGAAAAACGATGTCTCAAGCACAAAAAATACAGCCACTAATCCGTTACGGTGTCAAAATTATGTCGGTCGGCTTCTTCATTGGTGAAGAGCAAGCTGTAGCACCCATACCAGATGTACTAGGGTTACTTATTCGACAGTTGCTCTACTCCGTTGACTGGGGCAAACTAGATTATCTTATTATCGACCTGCCACCAGGAACAAGTGAGCCACAAGCAACTCTTTGTCGTGAAATGCAACTCGACGGAGCTATACTCGTGACGACTCCGCAAGATATCGCGCGTATTGACACCGCGAAGGCACTTGCAATGTTTAAGAACGTACACGTTGCAGTGTTAGGCGTAGTGCAAAACATGGACGGATTTGTTTGTCCACATTGCGGGGAACGAACCGAGATATTTCCACGAAGTCAGGAAACACGTAATCTGCTTGATGTCTTACCTCTGCTTGGCAGTATTCCGCTTGATCCAGCCGCCGTAGTGAGTAGTGATAAAGGACACCCAATCATTATTAGTATGCCTGAGTCACCCGTTGCGCAAGCGTTTACACACATGGCTACTAGTGTTGTCTCTGTGCTTGATACGCAAAAGAAGGAACATCAGGAAACGTAAAATTCGTCACCTGGGACCAAGGCGTCCTCTTTGGAAATGCCCTGGTTTTGATTCTATAGCGATAAATGAACAGGAGTTTCTTATGCCTATCTGTCCAATTTGCGATGATACAGGTCTGCAAAACTCAGATTCAACACATCCTGAATTTTGCTATTGTGCTGCTGGTAAGCAAGCACGTCGTCAGTGGGAGACGAGTCAGGGAAGAGGAAAGCCGCCAACGCCCGCCAGTTTTATTGATATTGCAAACCTCGAACAGGTGAATGCAAGTGTCGATGCTATGCGATCCTCTCTTCTCGGTTCAGCCGCAACAGAGCCAATGGCACCTGCGAAACACCCCGCCATCCAACTGCTTTATCACGTAGGACACGCTGGACATGAGGTGTCGATGACCGAGGCAACACAACTTTACGATCTGGCAAAAGCTCTGGAAGGCTTCTTAGGCGATTTAGCACCTATTGGGCGAACAATTAGACGATAATTATCGCAAACACTAGCAAAAATAGGTACAAATATTGACATACATGGCTTCTTGCCACTATACTTTGTGCGTGTCTGTGCTTATTTACTGGTAGTCTTTCTTATCTAGCCAGATTGTATCATTGCCTGAATATATAAGTACCGTGCTAGATAGGGAAATGCAGAGGTTCCTGAGCATCGACGTACACGCACGGAGAGGAAGAATATCATGATGTGTCCGCGTTGTAATGCTGAATGGGATGTAAGTAAAACTCCTTGTCCACAGTGTGGACTTCTGGTACACCTACCTGGGCGTTTAGGAACGCGCCCCAACACGCTTCCTGAGCGAGTAATACCTCCACCTCAGACGCCGCGTGTAACGCAGACTTCACAGGTAAACAATGGGTCATTCACCAGGCAGCAATCTGGTGGCATGCCTCCTATCAATTCGCCGTCTGGTGACGCATCCTCCATTCGTCCTAAGGGGCAAAGTGATCAGCAGGCTGACCGTATTTCTTCGATAAGAAGACAGGAAAATAGAGCGTTTCCTACTCAATCGAGCAATCCACAGATGCCTATAACACCTTATCCATCGCATATTTCACCGAGAACTCAACGCGTTGAGCCACAACAAGAGATGACAGAAGATTCGCAACCCATACTTCCTGCTCAACAGCAATGGAATAATAGTGAAACGTCTTCATCGCCTTCCATGAACGCTCTACCGAATACGTCCCGCCCTCTAAACATGTCTTCTCCTGATTATGAGAATAATCCTTATCTTGCTCGTTTGCGTAGAGACGAGAGCCGTGAACTTGGAAATACTGTTACTCCAAAAAGCGGTGGCGTGGGAAATGAGACAGCATTGACTCGTAATGTGCCTCATAGACCTCAAGTGCAGCCACCTCTTAACCGCTCTACCGAGAACTTGTCATCTGATATGCAACGCTCTATTCGTTCAAGCCGTTTAATTACCGACGAGCTTGCAAAGGAGAATCAACGTCGGTCGATGACCCCAGTTTCTCTTTCGTCGGGAGCGGCGGCTCTTACGCCTAAAAGTAGCCCACATGGTGGTGAACCTCCACAACTTGTTCCTGGTACACTACTGCGTGGAGGGCGCTATCGGTTACATGAATTGCAAGGCCGCCAGGATTGGCTAGAGGGTGTCTTTGAGGCTACTTGGGTGGCGCAGGATGCCCAACGTTCAGGTTCTCAGGTGATGATCCGTGAGTTAGTGACGCCTGATGGCAAGTCTATGGTTATGCAATCTACTCTGCGTAACGCGACAATGGCGTTAACTTCAGTAGGGCGACACGCTCATATTCCCACTCTTTGGGATGCATTTAGCGATCAAGGGCGTAACTTCTTTGTCTTTGAACCGACGATAGGCGAGTCTCTTGCTGCATATATGCGGCGTACGGGCCATGCACTACCTGAGCAAAATGTGATTGAGTGTTGCCTACAAATGACAGGAATATTAGAAATCCTTGTACAGCAGTCACCGCCGCTCGTACATGGTCTCATTCAACCGGAACACATTATCATGGGGCGTGCAAGCTCAGACTACATATTGACCAACTTCTCCATTATATTAGCTGGTGGAGCAACACAATATATTACAGGTATTGATCGTTCTCGTCTTATGCCATATACCGCGCCTGAGTTTGTACGCGGGACAATAGATGGACGCTCCGATTTGTACTCCTTGTTAGCAACGGCGTACCATGCTGTAACAGGAAGTTTGCCCATCAATGCAGGAGCAAGCATTCCTCAGGCACAGCGTCTCAACCCTAACGTTTCCTCGGCCTTTGATGCCATACTTGCAAGAGGGCTGCGTCCTATGGTCTCACAACGTTACCAGCGACCTTCAGAACTTCGCCAGGACCTGCTGGCAATGCGTTCTGTTCATGGCACTGCGACTGCAAGCACCGTCTCACACACAGAACCTGATATACCAAAGGTAGAGCGACCTATCTCTATACAGTTAGCATCTACAGCACAATCTGGGCCTTCCAGTGACGGTCTGGCACAAGTACTACCCTCAATGCTATCGTCCAGTCTGTTCGACGATCAACAAGAAAGATTGCTCTTGCCGCGCCCAGAAGACCTTCCTATTATGCAAGAGCGTAACGATGTCCAGCAAGCAGCCTTCTGGCTCATCGGTATTCTCGCCTGCCTTATAGTCATTGTCATTGTGAGTCGTGGTTTTATGTAGGATAAACAACACACAAAAAGAGAGGGGACTAACATCCCCTCTCTT
>CAZZVE010000238.1:0-7329 GCA_964657325.1 uncultured Ktedonobacterales bacterium | reverse complement strand
GTTTGACTACTTGACGGAAGCGACTGCGAATTCGCGGATGAGATTATTGAACTGAGCGGCCTGCTCATCTTGAACCTGGAAACTGCTCTTGTCGATGATGCGTGTCTCGATACGTGGGTTGACGCGCTTGAACGCCTCAGATGACTCTGCCGATGTCACAATTGCCTCACGACCCCACACCGCGACAACAGGCATCTGTAAGCGGGCGAACGCCTCATGTACGTCCAGTGTCAGGAAGTTGCTAATAAACGATGCTGCCGCATAACGGCTGTTCGACTGGTGTGCGGATGTGTAAATGTATTCGACCAGTTCGTCTGTGATGAGACCAGGATTGTAATAGCCCTGACGATCATAGTATGCGCGGATGGCCTGACGTGAAGTTAGCAGATTGTAGGCGAACTCACCGAGAATAGGTGTGCGCAATAGTCCCTTCCAAACGGAGTTTAGCGGTCCTGGCAACGACTCTTGCAGGATGGTTGGATTTGGCGCAACCAGGATTAAACGCTCGAACAACTGTGGCCTGCGGAACGCTGTAGCAATCACATAGGCGCTGGTTAGACCGTGTGCGACAACAGTGGTGGGCTTATTGATGACTTCTTTAATGAAATCACCGATCAGGTCGGTGAATGTCTCGGCGGTGTAGTCAATTGCGGGACGGTCAGAGAGACCAAAGCCGAGCAGATCAATCACGTAGACGCGGTATTGTTCGGCAAGTGTATCGACGTTCTTGCGCCACTCGTATGAAGAAGCACCCGGACCAAAACCATGCACAAGCAGAAGAGGCTTGGCGTCACGTACACCCTTTACCTCATAGAACATATCGCCATATTTCCAGGGGTAACGACGCTCTTCGCCTCTGAGGACGGTATCAAGCTCGCCAGCCATTGACTGTGTTACCTGATTATATGCAGCAAGAGCACCAATAGTACCACCAATAATGGCGGTGGTCGTAAGCAGATTTTTTGTAAAACCCATTTTTTTATCACTCCTACATTGTATTGTATATTGCACAAAATAGACTTTGAGAGGTTATCTGTATATTATAACCCCTATAGTGACTACTCCTCACGCTTAGAAAGCGGATTTCTAGGGATTGGCTACCCAGAGACTCTAATCCAAGTCTCAAAATGTTCTTACGCGCGTTAAGGTAATATCCAATAGAATTGCTCTAGCAATCCTCCGCTAGAGAGTAGAGACAGCACAAACGCTACTATAGCATGTACTTTTATGAAGTGCAAATAATAGGCAAGAGGTCATGTTTACACCTTCAAGTGATATAGTACAGAAGTAGGAAAAGACAACACAATTTTTTTATGGATGAAGGAATTATGCAAAATTTTTCAGCACACATAGTCATTTCGGACGAAATACAAACCGCACTGCACGAACAGAAACCAGTCATCGCGCTTGAGTCTACAGTTATCGCGCATGGTCTGCCCTATCCCGATAATGTGACAGTGGCACAAGGGATGGAAGCGACGATTCGACGGGAGGGTGCAATCCCTGCCACAATTGGTATTTTCAATGGGAAGATTACTATTGGGCTTACACAGGAGCAAGTTCTTCAGCTTGGTACCGCTCCTGCTGTACAGAAAGTCAGCCGTCGTGATCTTGCTGTAGTACTGGCAACACATCAGCTAGGAGCAACAACGGTTGCCAGCACAATGCTCTGCGCGAGTATGGTTGGCATTCGCTTCTTTGCAACAGGCGGTATTGGTGGTGTTCACCGTGGAGCCGAGACAAGTATGGACATCTCAGCCGACCTGATCGAGTTGAGTCACACACCTGTACTGGTGGCATGTGCTGGCGCGAAATCCATTCTTGATCTCGATCTGACCCTTGAATATTTAGAAACGCATGGTGTACCCGTTCTCGGCTGGCAGACCGATGAACTGCCAGCCTTTTACGTGCGGCATAGCGGACGACACTTAAATCATCGTGTTGACGACGTGTCGGTAGTAGCCAATATCGCAAGGACACAATGGGAATGCGGTCTGAATGGTATCGTTGTAGGCTGCCCCATTCCCGAACAATACGCAATGGACCCCAAACCACTGGAAGCAGCAACAGAAGAGGCTCTACAGCTAGCACGCAGGCAGGGCATTCGAGGCGCAGCAACGACCCCCTTTCTTCTGTCACATGTCGCAACAGTAACAGCAGGCGAAAGCGTCGAAGCCAACAAAGCTCTCTTGCTCAATAATGCCATGTGGACAGCGCGTTTTGCGAATGCATACTATGATACATCGGCGCATCTGTAGGGACCGATGTATCGCGTCCTCTTGGCAATTGAACGCCGAGAAGGACGCGATACATCAGTCCTTACATTTCTATTCAATAGCATATTGATTTATTGAGGAAGTAGGACTACAATACAGATATGTATTCCAGTGACAAGCGTTTGACGCTTCAATTTCTTCACTCCTCGAAAGGAGCTTTATAGCAGTGAATAATCCACTAGAAATACGCAAGGTCGTCGTTGGTGTTATCCTTACGCTCATTTATGTCTGCTGCTTCTTATTTATTAAATCTTCGTTGGTTATAGACTGGATAGGAGATGGCAGCGTCACCACAAGCCTTATCCTTATGGTTGCAGTCATTGGCCTTCTTGTCCTTGTTTTCTATCACATTCTCTATCGTTCGAGTCCAGAAACAACAAAACTAAGCCTAACAGCATCACTTACACTTATGTGGCTCTCGCTTGTCATCTTTTATCCATTCCAGCCTCTACAGGCAGGTCAAAACGATGGGTCAGTCGGTTTCTTCGCCCTTATCGGCGGTCTTGCCGTCTGCGTTCTTTGGATCCGCTTCTTCTCAGACGAGATTATTGCGTAACGCAAAAACATAAGAGAGACGCCAAACATAGGAGGTTGGCGTCTCTCTTATGTTTTTAATGTCTAAAATGTCTTTGGCCCGTGAAAATCATAGCGATAGCATAATGGTTTGCCATACGAATGGTCTCTTCATCACGAACAGAGCCACCTGGCTGAATGATCGCGGTTACTCCTGCTTTCGCCGCTGCCTCAACACCATCAGCAAAGGGAAAGAATGCATCAGAGGCAAGGACCGCGCCACGAGCGCGATCAGCCGCCTTCTCAACCGCGATCTGTACACTGGTGACACGGTTCATTTGCCCCGCACCCACGCCAACGAGTGATAGTTTGTGTGCCAGCACAATAGCGTTTGACTTAACGTGGCGTACGGCCTTCCACGCGAACATCAGGTCCGTCACCTCTTCTAACGTTGGCTCTCGCTCGGTCACAACGTTATAGGTCACGTCACGTTCTCCCACAGAGTCCGGCGTTTGGAGCAAGAGACCGCCACTAATGGAGCGTACATCAAGTGTACCTGTGTCAGTGCTTACAGGCTCAATAGGACGGTGTGTTGCCAGCAAACGAATATTTTTCTTTTTACGAAGTATCGCAAGCGCATCTGCTGTAAACTCTGGTGCAATGACAGCCTCGTAGAACAGTTGATTAATCTCCTGAGCCGTTGCTTCATCGATAGGACGATTGCTGCCAACGATACCACCATAAGCCGAAATAGGATCGCCCGCATGCGCCCTCTTGTATGCCTCTACGAGTGTCTCATCACATGCTAGACCACATGGATTCGTGTGCTTGATGATGGCAATGGTCGGCGCGGTGAAGGTTTGCGCGGCTGCCAACGCTCCATCCAGATCGAGCAAGTTGTTGAATGACAACTCCTTGCCATGCAATACTTCGGCACTGGCAACTGTTGCAGCATCGTTGCTTCGTGTGCCTGACCAGCGATAGAACGCGGCCTGCTGATGTGGATTCTCTCCATAACGTAGCGTTTGTACGCGCTCAAGAGGTAGCGTCACCGTTTGTGGAAAGATTTCGTCTGTAGAGAAACGTAGGTATTCAGCGATAGTGGTATCGTAGCTAGCTGTTTGTTGGAGCGCGATAGCAGCGAGATGACGACGTGTTGCGAGGCTTACCTCACCCTGTTCGCGCCACTCTTGCATGACAGAGGCGTAGTCTTCTGGACGTGTCAGGATCAGCACATCTTGAAAGTTTTTCGCGGCTGCACGAGTAAGTGTCACGCCACCGATGTCGATGTTCTCCAACGCTTTTGACAATGTCACATCTGGTTGTGCGACTGTGTTGGCGAAAGGGTACAGGTTAGACACCACAATATCAATTGGAACTATGTTATGCGCACGCAACTCCTCTTCGTGAGTGGGAAGATTCCGGCGGGCAAGAATACCACCAAGAATAGCAGGATGCAATGTCTTAACGCGCCCATCAAGTATCTCTGGAAAATTCGTCAAGGCACTTACCGGCTCTGCCTCAATATCCCCAGCCTGTAATACCTTTAGAGTTCCACCTGTGGCAAAAATAGTTACGTCATGACTTCGTAGTTCTTGTGCTAACTCAAGAAGTCCATTACGATTGTCAACGCTTATCAGTGCTCGCATCTACCTATCCTTTCAAGAAAATCCTCATAAATTTGACACTCGAATGCAGTTATCGCTATTGGTCGGTAGGGGTAGCAATTCAGTGCGCCTAAAGATGGGCGGGAAGGGAGGCACGTTAGGGTTGTAAATCATTGCCGATGTGTTGCCCTTCCACCTCCCCATCATTGGGCGCACTGAATTGCTGCCCTACCGACCATTCCTGTTTTCAGGTCATGGTACATACCGCAAAAAGTTAAGAGTCTTCCTAAGTAGTATACGACATTATAGTGACTACTTCCCGCGCTTAGAAAGCGGGGGCTTCTAGGGATATACCCAGGGCTTGTAGTCCCAAGCCACGAATGTTTAACGCAGCGTTGAGGTCACGATCCAGCGAAAGGAGGCAGCACGGGCACTGATAGACGCGCTCACTGAGAGGCATCTTTTGCCGATGTCCGCACGCACTGCATGTTTGCGATGTGTAGGCAGGGTTGACCTTGACAAACTGACGCCCAGCCTCTTCCGCTTTGGCGCTCAGCATCGTGAAAAAGGCCGACCATGCCGCATCACTTATCGACTTGGCAAGGCAATGATTGTGCACCATCCGATTCGTATTCAAGTCTTCCACGCAGATGACGCCGTAGCGGTCTACAATCCGTCTCGAGTGCTGGTGCGTGAAGTCTTGCCGCTTGAACTTCGCTCGTTCGTGAACTCGCGCGACGACCTTGCGATGCGTACGGCGTTCAGGGGAACCTTTGGCAAGTGTGGAATGCTTGCGTTGGACGCGCTTCAACGCCTTCTCTTCACGACGAAAGAAACGGGGGTTCTCAATTTCTTCGGCAGTGGAAAGCGTGGCAAACGTTTTGAGTCCAACATCTATTCCTACTTGTTCGGGGCCTTCTGGCAAGCGTTCGGGCTCGCACTCACACGAAAACGTGACAGTCCATTTGTTGGTGCTACTCTTGTGGACGGTAGCGGTTTTGATGGACCCGCGTACAGGGCGATGATACACCATCTTGACGGCACCGATTTTGGAGAGGGAGACGCGGCTATCATGCGTGATGCTAAAGCCCGATTGAGGGAAGGTGAAAGAGTCATAGCGTCCGTCCCCCTTGAAGCGAGGGTATCCAGGCTTTTCACCTGCTTTGACCTGTCTAAAAAAGGCTTGCATACCCAGATCAACGCGAACCGCCACATTTTGCAAGACCTGGGAATGAACGATCTTCAACGTGGGACGTTGCTCTTTCAGTATCGGATAGGTGGATTGTTGCCCGTAGCACGTCAAACTCTTGCCCTCGTGCTCATACGCACTCTTGCGCTTTTCGAGCAAGTGGTTATACAACCATCAGCACTCTTCAAGTGTTGCCTCAAGCGTTCTCAGTTGGTTCTTCGTCGGGAAAATCCGATACTGGAAGTTCTTTATCATGTATCAAGTGTAGCATATTTAAGTAGTATGTCGATATTTGCTTAAGAAATTGTGTAGGGGATGAGTACCCAGCCCATCTCGCCCCATAAGGGAGGGTCATTCATCCCCATGCTTGAAAGACGGGGCCTTCTGGCCCGTTAGGTAAAGGCTTCTTCACTCTTGCACAGCATGACTATGTAATCCAATGACCTGTTAAAAATTGAAGCAGCGTCAAAAGAAGTAATGCACTTGAAATCATGAAATAGTTGAGATGGAAACTACGATGCTTACCAATACCAGCAAGCACAATAAAGGCTGGGAACATCTCTAGGAGAAAACGTGGTACGGAGGTTAGAGGAAAGGCATTCATCACTGGAAAGAGTTGAAAGAAAACATAGCTTACAAGCGCATAAAGACTATATGAAACCTTACTTAGCGGCATACGCCAGGGACCAACAAAGCTAAGTACAACAATGACGAGCATAAAAAGGTCGGGCACAAGATCGAGAATGTTACGTAAAGCAACGAAATTCAGGAATGGTGTACTGCCTATGTAGTGTATCGTCAATAGATAGGCATCCCACGGTACATGCAATTGGCGTAACCATTGTGCCTGTGCATGGGAGAATGCAAGCGCATCATGGAAGGTTATATAGCAATAGAGAGCGAAAAGACCTGTACCAGCCGCTATAAGTCCCCCACTGAGTATATCAACCCGAAACTTTTTTATAGTAAACTGGTGTTGGTAGAGATATTCATAGGCAAAAGGAACAAGTAGCAAAAGGCCCGCTGAACGCGTTAGGCTAGCTAGACAACCAAAGAGTCCCGCTAGCCACCAGTGACTCCGACGCATAGAGTAGAAACTTAGCAGGGTAAGACATACAAAGAGAGACTCATTGTACGCCGCAGCAAAGAAAAACGCTGTTGGAAAAACCGAAAGATAGAGTACTGTACGTATAGCTCGTTGTTGTCCAAAATCTTCATCTACCAACCGATAGAGCACAACCAGCATAATTAGACCAAAAGTGTTAGAAATTATTAGTCCAGCAATATAGGGGCTTGATACAAAGAAGAGCATACTACGTTCAAGAAGAGGATAGAGAGGAAAAAACGCGGTACGCCACCAGTCAGTATAGCCGAAGAGCGCGATATAGCGGAAATGTCCCGCATCTTTCCGCGCCCACGCGTTCCATAGGAGTTCGAGTGGAAGTGATTGAGTTGAGAAGTCTTTTAGAACAAATAAGACAGAATAGACTGTCGTGACTAGAAACGCCAGATGTACAGCCAGATAGCAGGAAAACGTGCCCTTGAATGCTGTATACCATGCGAACCAGAAAGCTTTTTTAGGGGGGGATAGAGTGACCGTTGATAAAGGTTGCGGGTGTTTATCGTTGTCTTGAGTGACGCTTTCAGGAGTCTCCTGTAAAGGCTGGGAGGACATAACAGCTCCATGTGTATAAGAGTTTGACATGGATGAGGCATGACAGGGGCAAGCCCTGTCACTACTATA
>CAZZVE010000237.1:0-7587 GCA_964657325.1 uncultured Ktedonobacterales bacterium | reverse complement strand
TAGCTGGTGCTGCAGCAGGCTGATTCACGGCTGAAAGATCAATCTCGATGTTGACATCTTTACTGACCAGCAAACCACCGGCTTCGAGGGCTGCGTTCCAGGTCAAGCCCCAATCTTCACGATTGATCTTGCCCTTGACACTGATTCCAGCGCGCTGCGCACCGAAGGCATCTTTTCCTTGACCGCCATACTCTGCATCGAACGTAACAGGTTTCGTCACGCCGTGCATAGTTAGATCGCCAGTCACTTTGTAGTTGCTACCGCCGACATGCTCAACCTTGCTGCTCTTGAATGTGAGTGTTGGATATTGTGCAGCATCGAAGAAATCTGGCGATTGCAGATGTCCGTCGCGTCTCTCATCACGGGTGTTGATGCTGTGTGCATCAGCCTGAGCATCAACCCAGGAATTGGCAGGATTCTGGTCGTCAATGTGTAGGTGTCCACTGATAACGTTGAAGTTTCCTCGTACGGTACTAATCATCGCGTGCTTTACTGAAAACATTACCTGTGAATGTGATGGATCAATTTCCCAAGCCATAAAATATCCTCTCTGTAACTAACGTCTTTGTTCATGATTAGCTGCTTTACAAATGTAACGGTCTCACTAACCACAACAAGTGTAACACACATTACTTTCTTTTGTCAAGTAACTAACGTTAAGTTAGTTTCATGAACGTGATATAATTTCCTTGCAAATCTTTAAAAGAGGTGGAGGATACGTTGCATGTTCACTCTCAACGATATTTTGCAAAGCAATAGCGATGCAGTTCATATACATAGTACACCCACACCTAGTCCTGATCTTGTTTTTCGTTCGGCGCATCATGATAGTCGCCAGATTGAGTCAGGCGACCTTTTTATTGCTATCAAAGGCGAGCATGTCGATGGACACAACTTCATTTCTACAGTCGCAAAAGCAGGGGCGTTAGGCGCACTGTGTACAAGACTTGTCGAGGATGTGCCAGATGATTTTCTGCAAATCGTCGTACCTGATGTTGTGAAAGCGTTGCAAGCAACTGCCCGCGTACGTGCACAACGTCAGCAGAATACAACACTCATCGGTATTACTGGTAGCAATGGCAAAACCAGTACAAAAGAGGCGGTAGCAGCAGTATTGAGCCGTAAGGCACCAACACTGAAGACGCAGGCATCGTACAATAATGAGATTGGTTATCCGCTCACACTCTTACGACTTGAACCTCAGCATCGCTATGCTGTGCTTGAAATGGGGGCACAATGGGTCGGCGAACTGGCGTGGCTGTCCAACACGATTGCCAGACCAGATTGGTCGATTATCACCAATGTTGGTGCCTCTCACCTGGAATTCTTTGGTTCTCAGGAGCGCGTCGTTATCGCTAAAACCGAATTGGTACAGGCACTTGCTCCCGATGGTATCGCTATCCTCAACTACGATGACCCAAACGTCCAAGCTATGAGTGCGAGCACACAAGCGCATATCCTCTTTTACGGTCAAGGCGAAGGAGCATCTGTGCGTGCGACATATGTAGATGGCGATGCCCTTTTTGGACGCAGTTTCATGCTATGCTATTCCGGTCAGCAGCGTGTAGTTCAACTGCATTTTCCCGGCGAGCATGGCATCGCTATCGCATTAGCGGCTGCGGCGGCTGGTTGCGCGGCAGACATGTCTCTCGACGAAATCGCGCTTGCATTGGAAGCATTGCCTGCCGCGAAGGGGCGTGGCGAGATTAAAGCGGGACCCAATGGGAGCATCATCATCGACGATACCTACAATGCTAATCGTCAATCTATCGCCGCGATCACGGAAGCTATGCATACCACAAAACGCTTTCCGCTGGGCAAACGCTGGGCTGTTCTCGGCGACATCTTTGAACTAGGCCCCTACGCAAAAGACGAGCACACACGAAGTGGAGTCGCTCTTGTTGGTAACATCGACTATCTTGTTGCGCTTGGTGACAAAGCGCGTTACTATGTCGAAGGGGCAATCTCAGCAGGCATGCCACAAGAGCACACCTATTTCTTTAGTGCCAATGTCGAGAATGGACCAGAGCTAGAGGCTGCAAAACGCGCAGTCGCCGATCTGCTCAAGCACGAAGTGCAAGCTGGTGATCTTGTCCTGCTCAAAGGCTCGCGTGGTATGCGTATCGAAACATTACTCACTCTTCTGTAACACGTCACCTGTAGGGACCGATGTATCACGTCCTTGTTAGCAATCACAGGCCCAGAGGACGTGATACATCGGTCCCTACAGGTGACGTGTTAACATAAAAAGGACAATGAACATATGGCAGAGAAAAAAATACGCGTGGGCCTCGTCTTCGGTGGACGTTCGGGCGAACATGAAGTTTCATTGGCATCGGCACGGTCGGTCATGGCAAATCTTGATAGCAATAGATACGAGGTTGTACCTATCGGTATCACTAAAAATGGCACATGGTTACTGGGCGATGAGCCAACACATGCGCTGGTACAAGGTATGCAGACGACAGCCGAGCATACAACGGCAGTCACACTTACCGGCGATCCCACTGTTCGTCGGCTCATCCCGTTACAGGGCAATGAGCCACTACAGGGAAATGGTGCGTTGGACGTGATTTTTCCAGTCCTACACGGCACATATGGTGAAGATGGGACGCTACAAGGCATGCTCGAAATGGCAAATGTACCATATGTAGGCTGTGGTGTTTTGGGAGCCGCGTTAGGCATGGACAAGGAGAAGATGAAAATGGTCTTTTCCGCCGTTGGTCTACCCAACGTAGAATACTTTGTCTGTCGGCGCAACGAGTGGGAGCGTTCGCCCGAAACCGTGATGAATGTGGTAGAGCAAACGCTTGGCTATCCCTGTTTTGTTAAGCCGGTCAATCTTGGGTCGAGTGTTGGTATCAACAAAGCTCATAACCGAACCGAGTTAGAACATGCGGTAGAGGTCGCAGCAGCATATGACCGCAAAATTATCATAGAGCACGGCATTGATTGTCGTGAGTTAGAATGTGCTGTATTAGGCAATGACGAGCCAGTTGTATCGGTCGTTGGCGAGGTCATTGCAAGTGGTGAGTTTTATGACTACAACGCTAAATACGTTGACGGTAAATCACAGGTCGTTATTCCCGCCGACCTGCCACAAGCTATTACAGAAGAGATACGAAGACAGGCGGTAAAAGCGTTCCTGGCTCTGGACCTGAGCGGGCTTGCGCGCGTTGACTTTTTCTTAGAACGTGAGACGAACAAGGTCTACATCAACGAAGTCAACACTCTTCCAGGCTTCACTGAAATTAGCATGTATCCCAAGTTATGGGCCGTGAGTGGTCTACCATATGCACAACTCCTCGATAGACTGATTGAATTAGCCATAGAACGACATACCGACCGTCAGCGCAACAAAACGAGCTTATAGAATCATCACGTGAGGTTGTAGGGACCGATGTATCACGTCCTTGTCGGCGGTCGATTGTCCAGAAGGACGTGATACATCGGTTCCTACAGGTATCCGTACCAATTTGTTAAACGGTATAATCTGTCCCTACAATAACACATCTATAAAATAATGATAAGGGAAAACGATCAATGGCAAAATCAAATAAACAAAATACATCGGCGGAACAACCCCGTGCTCCACAAAACAAGACGCGCAAAGTGGTACGTAGAACAAATCGTGGGAGGTCATGGCTGTGGATAGGTGTGACACTTGGCTCTATCGCATTAATTGTGGGTGTATTGCTCTATTTCTATTTCACAAGCAACACTAGTGATGTTGTTGCGTCTGACCCTGCTGTCTTTAATGCAATTACACATGTTGACTCTGCGCTTCTGGAACAAGTGGGTACAGGAAATGCCCAAAGCACCCTACAAGCTCTCAAGAGTGGTACGCCTGCGTTAACAGGCTCAACAGGCAAGCCAGAGTTTTTCTATGTCGGCGGTGAGTATTGCCCCTATTGCGCGGCTCAGCGATGGGCTATCGTTGTCGCGCTCAGTCGATTCGGCACATTTGGTCCACTGCAACAAACGCATTCCTCGGAGCAGAACTTAGCAACATTGACATTCCGAGGCAGTACCTATACAAGCCAGTATGTTGATTTTGTTGCGAAAGAGATTCAAGATAATAAAGGTAACACACTTGATACACTTACAGGCAATGAGCAGCAAAACTTTAATACGTATGACTCACCGCCCTATATGCAAAGTTCGGGAGCTATTCCCTTTATCAATGTTGCCAATAAGTACGTCTCTTCCGGCTCATACTACCTGCCTGATACGCTAGCGAACCTCTCGTGGCAGGATATAGCAACGCAAATGAAGCAGACCAATACCAATGTATCGAAGGGCATTCTCGGTTCTGCAAATTACCTGACGGCGGCAGTATGCGCGTCAACACAGAACAAACCGGACACCGTATGTAACGCAACTTACATGCAACAAATCGAGAAAACGTTGACGAGTTCATAACCATCAACGTTTGGAGTGTTGTTCTATGACATATTGGCCTCTGCTTATCTGCCTGATCGCCACCTTTTACTTTGTCGGTCTCATCTGGACCATTCAGATGTTGAGCTATCCTTTGTTTCAGATGGTGGGACGTGAAAGCTTCGCTGCCTATCACACGGCACACTCACAGCGCATTACACTCATATTAGGTCTACCGCTTCTGCTTGTCTTCGTAAGTTCGTTGTTCATGCTGTGGATACGGCCCATCAACGTGCCTCTATGGGCAGTGTTGCTCAACGGCGTCTTAGGCGGAGGTGTATGGCTTATGACTGCATTCATTCATGTACCACTGCATAGCAAGCTTGGGCAAGGTTATTCAACATCTACCATGCAAGCTCTTGTATCCACGAACTGGCTACGCACCGTCGTATGGACCGCACAAGGCATACTCCTCCTTTGGATGATGAGCATAGCGTTGCACATTGTATGATGATACTAGTAGTAACGCTTGTAGGGACCGCTGTATCGCGTCCTCGTCGGCAATTGGGATGCCCCGATACAGCGGTCCCTACAGACAATCCTTCATTTTATAGTGGGTATATAGCCATCTGAGAGAATTGCGCTTGTGCGTCTGGTTTCGCTTCGGGCAGATTCGAGACGAAGAGGGCAATCGAGCCACTGGTATAACTGGTATCAGTCACAGTTTGCAAGATATGATTGTTGACGATGAAGAACAACTTAGAACCTCGCGCTATTACCATGATATGGTTAAGCCTACCCCTTTTAGCAATCACGGGGTTTAACAGGAAACCTACAAGTTTGGTATCGATAGTTTTACCGCCCGCGTCAGTACTTCCTTTGAAAATAGCGTATGAGCCATCGCCGTAGAGTTCAAAGCGGTAGTACGTTGCTAACTCGTTACCTTGATTTGCTGCGCCTCGAATATAAACACCGTAGCCATTATTCTGATCGCCTTTAGCAAGTGTTGCATCTACCATAAGCTCAAAGTTAGTAAAAGTTCTTGTACCAGGGACTGGTTCCCATAATAGGCTCTGCTTGTCGTTCTCCAATGCAAGAACACCAGCTCCAACGGCTACTGAATAATTTCCTGCAACGCTTTGTCGGTTCCATCCTGAGCTATCGTCAACAAATTTGTCCATAAATAGAGGTGTACCTTTTGACGATGGATAAACCTCTTTAGGCAAATTAATTGCTTGGCGAGGAGGTGTTGTCAGTGATGACAGAGAAACACCTGAAGCACGAATACCTGCATAACTGAAAATAACGATGACCAGGAGCGTGACAATAAAATAGATCAACGAAGAACGCTTACTTGGGCCTTGTACCTGTTGTTTGCCTGTTCGAGGTGAAATTGCAGTTTTCGCGCTTGTATTTAAAAGACTCGATGCTGCGGGTGTCAAGCGATAGCCGCAATTATAACACGCCGTTTCATTTAGAGGGAGCACGACATTACAACGCGGGCAAGCTGAAGAAGTTCGTACTCGATATGGCGAAGACATAAAAAACCTCCAAATGACAAACAATGATACATTTCGATGTAATCGTAATAATCGTAGTCCTTTCCCCCATAAATGTCCACAAAACACACAGGAAATAGTAAATTTGGGGGGGTAATGTCTTTTATGAGTGGAGAAAGTTAGATTTACATGAAGATATTTTCATGTGACGCAAGAAGCAGGGAGAGCCAAATCGCATCCGCGGAGTAGTGAATGCGTAGTGATTGTCGCACACATTTGGCAGGCTACGACAATAATGAGCATGGAGTTGCTTTTATCGTCACAAATATCTGACACCTTTTCTCACAAATATCTGGATAAACCCGTACTCGATTGAACACATTGACAGCAATACGGTACAGGGATATCATGAGGTAGCACGTTTAGAAAAAATAGTGTTGATTTGAATACAAACCAGAAAGAACAATTACGATGAGCCAGATACTCAACACCTCAACAGATACCTCGTGGAAAGAAGCTGACACACTCATCAGCATCCTACGCACATGGGATGTTAAGTATCTGATAGGTCTTGAGCCAGCTTCCTCACCCTCCCCAAAAGAACAGTTATCCTCTATAGAACTCATTAAACGTTTAGCACAACAGAACGAAAACGCACGCATACGAGACGCAAGTATTTCGCTCTTCTTACTTCACCCTGAACTTGTGGAAGCCATACAAGAAGCCATAGAAACGAGCGAATCTGCGACTGCAGAACAAATCATCACCTCTACGCTTGCTGCTCTCTATCTACAGAGAATGTGGTTTATTCGTCTAGCACTCGCCTTTGGGCATCTTCCCAACCTTCCAGAACAACCTTTTGCTCACCTTTGGCAACAACGTCATCTCCCTCCTCCTGCCTTCCACAATGGCGAATGGGGACTGCTCGCACTCCAAACGTTCGAGCAAAAGCGCACAGGTCTACCATTTTCCTTTCGAGGAGATTGGCAAAATCAGCTCGACCACCTTTTGTGGCAGGAAGAAGCTCATCATTGTGAAAGAGTCGTTTCTTTTCCTACGCAACTTTTTGCAGATGAAGCAGAGACAAGTCAGGAGTTCAACATGAGTATGCGACCCAATGTTGACAAACAAGCTATCGAAGCCTTTCTTCAGCAACTAGGAAGAACCTTTCGCAAATCGGGACGCTTGTACCTCGTAGGTGGTGCTGCGCTCGTACACGCAGGAGTAAGGCCTGGCTTCACACAAGATATAAACATACAGGTCGGTGGGGCGAACGAGGGCGAGTTCATTATTGGAATACAACGACTCATCCAGCAGATGCAGATCAACATTGAATTTGCATCACCCAAGGATTTTATTCCTCTGCCATCGCAATGGGAAGCTCATGCTCAATATGTGAGTCGCTACGGACAAATTGATGTCTTCTACTTTGACTTTTACAGTATTGCCCTTAGTAAAATAGAGCGGGGTACGACTCGCGATGTCGAAGACGTGAAGCTGCTTGTTCAACAACAACGTATTAGATTAGATGAGCTTGATGCAGCATATCAAGAAGTTTTCGCGCAGTTAGGCAAAGGACGCTACCCAAAAATCACACCAGAACGCTTCGCAGAGCGGTATGCTGCTATACGACCTCTCCTTTGATCCGTTCTCTTCTGACTTTTGATTCGTGAGTGGGACACATCTACACAGTTGGTGATTGTCATAC
>CAZZVE010000236.1:0-7620 GCA_964657325.1 uncultured Ktedonobacterales bacterium | reverse complement strand
GCGGTTATTTTGCTCTTGGAAGAAGTGTTCCTTTGAGGAGCCACATTAGCGTGGCATACGATAATCTCAGAAACAGGAGCACACGTTCATAGAAGTGTGGTTGTTCTTGCTGGGACTTGTATAGTATGCCATAGCTTTCTCTATTTGTCAAGGATATTATTGTGGTTCTGAAAAATCTCTCGAGGCAAGCCAGTGTAGACGTTGGCGTTGAGCCTCAGCAAATGTAGCGTCAAGATGCTTGTCTCGAAGACGTATGCTATCACGTATTTTTTGCAAAGAAGCAATGTACAAGTCAAGCTGTGTAACAATAGCCTTGTCATTTGTCATGCATATGTCGCGGTACATTTCAGGATTGCCACCCGCTAATCGGGACATATCGCGGAAACCACTCGCGGCTAGTAAGGCGGCTTCATTCCATGCAGAATCCTGAGCTACCGTATTCATCAAAGCGACAGATGCGATAAATGGAAGATGACTTACGCTAGCAACCTGTTTATCATGTTCTTCTGGCTCTAAGTACCGTATACGAGCATTCAGCATCTCTACAAACGTGGCGACCTTGTGTAAAGCAGCAAGTTGTGTTGATTGCGTTGGTGTAAGACAATAGATGCAGTTTTGAAACAGCTGTGCATCAGCTACCTCTACTCCGCTCACCTCTTTCCCTGTCATCGGATGACCACCGATAAATGGAACCGAGGAAGGTAAAAACTCTTCAGCCCACGCAACAACTTGAGCCTTCGTACTTGCCACATCCGTTACGATAGTTCCAGGTGACACACATAGTCCGATATCTCTGAGCAACCTCTGCATCGCACCAACAGGGGTAGCTAGTACAACAAGCTCTGCTCCTTGCACAACCTCTACCAGTGAGTCACATGGCAGGTCTATTGCTCCAATGCTGTAAGCGCGCTGACTTGACTCTTCATCATAGCCAACGATTTCGCGTACCGCTTTTGCTTGATGAAGCGCGAGTCCTATAGAGCCACCAATCAGCCCTAAGCCAATAATCGCAACACGATTAAACATACCTGGCATTTTCCCATTCTTTTACTACGCAGTGGGTTGTACATCAAAAGAATGCCACACTTCATCTACATTATGAGCTAGAGCAAAATCCTTCTCAGTAATGCCACCTGCCGAGTGCGTTGCGATATGCAAGATAACTCTATTATACAAAATGTGGATATCAGGGTGATGTGCTGCGAGTTCCGCAAAATGTGCGACAGCACCCACAAAGAAAATAGACGATGGGAAAGATGGCAAAGTGAACTCACGCCGTAACCCTCCGTTACTTACCGTCCAGGAAGAAAGACTTTGTAGGCGGGTTTGAATTTCGGCGTCATCTAGCTTTAAAACGTCATTTGACATGTAAGGCTCCTATCTTCTACAATATGAATGCATTATACTCCTCACATTTACTTCGTTCAATCCATTTAATTCGTAGAACAGTTTTAAAGTAAACAAGTTTCAGAGTTGGAAACCTTTTCACAACAACAAAAATTTTGTATAAGGTTTTCCTTTTGTCAACGTGTATTACACAAGAGTACATATGTTGACGAATTCAGTGTGTTTGTACTCGTAAGCGTCGTAAAAAGTGTAGTAGCGCGTCCTGTAATAAGTCCCGTATTGTGATGCTGTATAGAGTCTTCAAAGAAGAGAGATGCAAACATCGCTTAGCGATCTATCAGCATTTTTGTACCTATCTCACGTGTAGTATGGAGGAAGTCTCTTTTTATTTGCTCCAACTACGACTAGAAACCATCGTTGTGTTTCGTTGATGATTCACGACCAGGAGATTTGTCATGAGACGATTTGTGGCCCCTTTACTGATTCTTTTCGTACTTGCATTGAGTGCATGTGGAGGTAGTAGCTCCACATCAACAAGTGGAAACAACGGTGTTGCCACACAGGGTTTGGCAGGTGGTACAAGCTATAATAGTTGCCCAAGTAGTCCAAACACAAATTCGGCCTCTGCTGAAAGCGGTACCGTCACACTCACTTTGTCTTACGCTCCAGCATCCCCGGCTGACGATGCTCTTGTACGCCAAAACTTAGACAAGTTTCAGCAATCACACCCTACCATCAAGGTCAATTACGTACCTATTACCGGTGATTACACAACAAAGATGCGTGCTAACATTGCCAGCAACACTGTACCGGATGTATTCTATTTACAGCCAAACATGGCGTCAGAATATATCAGCAGTAACAAACTTCTTAATCTCTCACCATATATGGCACGTGATAACGTTTCGCCTAATAACTACTACCCTTCATTGCTAAGCCCATTTACTTGTACAAAAGGACAAGTCTATGGCATTCCTAAAGACTGGAATTCGCTTGGCGTTTTCTACAATAAACAAATGTTCAAGTCCGCAGGTCTAACCGCACCTAGCAGCACGTGGACATGGAATGACATGCAGACAGATGCACAGAAGCTGACGAAGAACGCGGGTTCGCCCAATTCTATATACGGCATCAGTATGTCACCAGATTTGTCTCGTTGGGGTGCATTCTTGCTAGCAAACGGTGGATCAGTGCTCAACAAAGATGGTACACAAGCAACGTTTAACAATACTGCAGGAGTCAGCTCTCTTCAGTACTATGACAGCTTCTTGAAAAATAATACGGGAACTCTTCCTACAGGTGTTGGCGCGCCGTGGAACGGTGATGCATTTGGGAAGCAACGTGTCGCAATGGCAATTGAGGGCGGTTGGCTCATTCCCTACTTAGCTCAACAGTATTCAAGCGTGCAGTATGACATTGCACCCTTGCCAACAGCACCAAATGGTAAGCACGCCAACTTGATTTATACCAACGCATGGTCAGCATATTCTGGTACAAAGCATCCAGATGCAGCCTGGCAGCTTATCAAGTATATGACTAGCTCGGATGTACAAACCAGCCAACTAAACGCAGGTTTTGCCCTTCCGACGCTCAAGAGTTTAGCAAACGCGCCATACTTCGCAAGTCACCCTGGCTTCAAAGTGCTGTTTGACTCGGCCTCGTATGGCTACGCTGACTACTATGGTCCACAAGATCAATCTATACACAATACCCTCGCAACAGCACTCCAGTCGGTGTTGCTAAACAAGCAGACACCGCAAGCGGCCCTGGATGACGCAGCGAAGAAGATAAACAACCAACTACAAGTGTAAGTAGCCTTTTTCGCAGTAAGTAAAAACGTAACATGTATTGCTCCTCGCCGTCTTTGAAATCAAATTCAAGGAGAGATGAGGAGCAATCCCATCAAGGAAAACATCATAGACGCTCTGCAACGGCGCGCTTGCGTCTACGCTTCTTCCTTTTCACTCAATCTAGCAAGCATCTCATTATTTTTGCAGTAGAGTGATTAAGAAGAAATGACAGAGTGGAAGGAGTGCATTTATGGCGCAACCATTATCACAATCTGTTTCCTCTGCTCCACCAATTACAGCTGAAGGAAGACGTAAGCTACGACGTGGTACAGCAGGCGGACCAAGGCCGCGCAAAGGCGAGACGCTTGCAGCGTATCTCTTTCTTGCTCCCTACCTTGTTGTCTTATGTGTGTTTACACTTTTTGTCTCACTTTACGGTGTTGGACTTAGTTTATTCAAGGTAGATGTTGGCTTTACCACACCAGAATTTGTTGGCTTGCACTACTATCAGTTACTTTTTAGCCAGCTCACCGACATCGGCAACAGTGACTTCTGGACATCCATGATAAATGTTCTGAAATACGTTGTGGGCGTTGTCATTGGACAAACAATTCTAGCATTGGTATTAGCAGTACTCTTACAAAATGCTCCTGTTGCCAAGGGAGCATTCCGAACTATCTTCTACATCCCAGCCCTGATCTCTTCAGTGGCAACATCCCTGATTTTTCTCTGGCTTTACAACCCTGATGGATTGATCAATTTCATACTGTCGCTAGTGCATATTCAGGGTCAAGATTGGTTGAATAATACAACCTTTGCGCTACCCTCGATTATCCTTCTTAACATCTGGACGACAGGTGCCGCGTTCATGATTTACTTTCTAGCAGCCCTTCAAGACATTCCACAGGAGATTATTGAAGCTGCTAAGGTTGATGGTGCAAGCAGTTTCCAGGCGTTCTTAAATGTAACACTACCCATGTTACGACCAGCAGTCTTTCTTGTTGTTGCGCTTGGAACAATAGGAGCATTTCAGGTTTTTGACCAAGCCAAATTTATGACCAATGGTGGACCTGCGAATGCGACGTTAGTGCCGTTGCTCGAAATCTATAATGCAGGCTTTCAAGACGGTCATTTTGGACTTGCCGCTGCAATGGCTGTAATCCTTTTTATTGTCATCTTCATTGTTACTCTTATTCAACGCCGCTTGATTGACCCAAGTGCGGAACAATAACCAAGGGAGGAGCAGCATCATGGCGCAAGCACCAATACAGGTACAGGCAGGTATGCAGACTATAGAGAAGTTTAGAGCAACAGGTACTCAGAGAAAACGTTTTCACTGGTCAAACGTAGTTTTGTACATATTCCTGGCTCTCTTCACAATCACCTCTATCGGACCTTTGCTCTTTGCCTTTATCTCATCGTTTAAGACACAGGCTGGTGTTCTAGCATTCCCACCTAGCCTCATTCCAAATCCTTTCGTATGGAGCAACTACAGTGCTTTCTTTAGTCAACCCGTTTTCCTGCGCTGGATTCTTAACACGTTCGTCTATGCCGGTGGCGTTGTTATCCTTAACGTGTTTTTCTCCTCGATGGCTGGCTATGCCCTTTCACGTATGAACTTCCCTGGCAAAAATCTCATCTTTGTCACTACGCTATCAGTGATGATGATTCCGTTGGCAGTAACACTTATTCCTAAGTTTCTTATTGCGAACAGTCTTCACATTGTAAACACTCCATTAGCCCTCATTTTACCCGTGATGGCACAGCCGCTCTCGGTCTTCATCATGGTACAATTCATGAAGAGCTTGCCAAAGGAACTGGAAGAATCAGCAATGCTTGATGGAGCATCACGCTGGCGTACGTTTTACTCGATTATTCTACCACTAGTCAAACCTGCTCTGACGGCCGTTGCGATTGTAAGCTTTCAAGGTGCTTGGAACGATTTCCAATGGCCTCTCGTCGTTCTTGGCTCACAGGATCAGTACACGCTACCGCTTGGACTCTTTTTCTTTAAGAGTGCGAACTATACGTTGTACAATCTGTTACTCGCAGGTTCGATGTTCAACCTCATTCCTATCGTGATTCTCTTCTTCATTTTCCAGCGCTACTTTATGGGGGGTGCTTTAGGTTCAGCAGTAAAGGGATAAAAACTATTGAAAGCAAAACCCTGTTGCGCAGCAGCACAACAGGGTTTTGCTTTCAATCGAACACACGACTAAAATCTAGAAATAGACAAGGTCTTCAAGCCAATTAGTCTCGTTTGGACCGAGGACGGAGGCCAGCATAAGCGTTACATCGTCGCTTAGTAGCGTTTGACGTTCCACGCGATATAAGGCAAGAAAACGAGGAAGTATTTCTGGCTCGTAGCGGGCGAGGAGATCAGCCGCAAATTGCTCTAATAAGAGTTCGTATTCTAAATAATCATCTAAGGTTGTGTCCTCATACCAATCAAAACCACGTACAGTTACAGGTGTTTTGCCGTCTGGCTCCGGCTCAAATATTTCCGCGAATTGTTCATGCAGGTCTTTATTGACGACTCCTTGCACATTATCAAGACGTTGTGAAAGCCAGAGAGCAGCAAATTTCAGTTGCCACTCGTCAGCCCACAAGGGATAGTCGTCGGGCCAAGGACGCGGATCATCCTCAAGAAATGCTAACACAACTTCATGGTACAAAATAAATGCAAGTTTCTCCTGTGTTGGTTCTCCCCAGATAGCATCGAGGGTCGAGGGTACCACGAGACTGGGCGGCGTAGTTACAGCCGTCCAATAGGGCTGTAGTGCTCCGACCTCTTCCTCTTCGTCGCGAGGGGCGAGTTGCCAATCGGCGTCTGTAGCTAACACAATATGTATTTCTGGTAAAGGTCGTGCGAACAAGGCTGTTAGTAAACTTCCAGCCTTTTCTACCGTAGTAAGAACCCAACGAGCGCGGTTTTCCTCGCCCGTTGGGTAATAGACGGTAAGTGGCTCAGTCAGTTTCTCATAACGTTCGTAGGGAAAGACCATGCGCCTTTTCAGCCGTCCCTTCTCTTAATTGTTTACAACATTTTCCTTTGGTACGGTCAAAAGATTCGGTGTGTTCCCGTTTGTAGATGCTTCGTTACGCAACTCTTCTACTGTGTTGTCTTTACGGAAACGATGATACAAATCGTTTGTACGCTGACGCACAGTCCCTGCACTCAGTTTCTTGCCACCTTCGTAATACTCAAGCGCGACCTCGCCGATAGACCACGTAGCCCCGGCAGCGATCATACCCGCAACCAAGTCACCACCAAACGGTACTGCTTTTGCTGCCTGTTCAGCCAGAAGACGTAAACCAAGACCACTTGCCATTGTTACAATCAATTCACGTGCATGATGTACTGTATCGGCAGAGTTCATTGGCTCGCCGTAAAGAGCAGCGAGACGTAGCACAAGGCGTATTTGTGTTCCTAAAAGAATAGGAATATCAACAAGCGGAATTGGCTCTAATCCTGCAGCGAGACTTACTAATGTTGCATTACGAATAATGCGTTGAGCAGCATCACGTCGGAACGCAGGTAACTCGCGCCCAATGACAAGTGCCGCCTCTGGACTCGCTTCAATGAGAGCGGGCACCAGTTCCTCCGCGATGTTCGTGCCTTTGGTAGCAGAGATTGGAATAACGCCAACCGCACCAAGTGCAACGGCAATTTCGGTTGCAATTTGGTCCGCGCCTTCGCCACCCCTTAGTGTATCAACTTTATTGACAGCAACAACTGTAGGCTTCTTTTGCGCCGCAATCATCGCATACAATTCTCGGTCCTTTGCCTGAATGCCCTTTGAAGCATCTATCAGAAAGACAATCACGCTCGCTTGATCGAGGCCAGCCTTTGCGATGTCAGACAATGCTCCTGGTGCGTCAATACCGGGTGTGTCAATAAGTGTAAATGGCCCAAAATCGGTTCGCACAAGTGTACGCGTTGTACCTTCTTGAGGTGACACTTGTGAAAGTGTCTGACCTTTGATCTTATTGAATAGCGTACTTTTTCCTGTATTCGGCTGGCCAACAATCACGACAGTATTGTTTAACCCTTGCAACACTTCATCCTGGGCCTGCTTCCAGTTCGCGGCTTTCATAAAGCCTTGTACCATGCCAATATTTGCAGGAAGGTTTTTCAGTGTACTAATACCAAGATCACGTACTGTTCGAGGTCGATTCGTCCCACGAATCGCACTTTTTAGCATTTCATTTCTAAGCTTCTTTTGCTCTTCCGTGAGTTTACCAGATTTCTTTGTTGCCACGCTCTATTCCTCCATAATGTAGTAATATGAGACACAGAGTAGGAAAGAAAATGATAACATTTTTATACTCTGCATTATAGACATCGTTGCCGTAAAAGAGCAAACGATGCCTTGTGAAGTCGCTCTGTCATATCATTATAAAAACAAGAATATACCTTACTATGTATACGTTTCTACTAGTGATTAAGGTGCCAAATTACTGGAAGAAGCGCAAAAAGCAT
>CAZZVE010000235.1:1172-7652 GCA_964657325.1 uncultured Ktedonobacterales bacterium | reverse complement strand
GATGAGGGCGAGCATCCCCAACAGAACCTTGAAGAGGCACTTGTTCGCATCCTCTGCCTCGGCTCTCGGCCAGTATAAAGACTCTTCATACTACTTATGCCTGCTACTCTACCCTTGGTGTCAGCTTACGTGGCTCAGAATCAAAGAGCGGAGAACTAGGATTGGTGCAAAAAAAGCATAGAGGGGTCACCGTATTCATCTGGGATAAACATCCGCTAAGGATGTTTATCCCAGATGAATACGGTGACCCCTCTATGTACCATTTTCTGAAATTGGACCAAGTGATGTCCATTCTTGAAATTCATGCACAAACATTTTATATTCATATTGCCACTTTCTTAGAGGGGATTTTGACGGGGAAACATGTTGGGACCCCTACAAGAGGCAGATGAAGTAGCATAGGAGAAGCAGTATTTCGGGCAAAAGAGGGGCACTTTCAGGAGAAGCCTTGCCATACCCCTTTTCCACCTATTCTTCCTGTTCAGTTTTTTAGAAACGGTAGTCTAATTCTATCCCCATTACTGAACATAGCCGCAATGGACTCGTCTAGCTAGTGCTACATTTACTCAACGCAGGCAGGCTTGAGTAGTTGCTATCTGGTTGTGACCCGGCGGCATGATTCTCCTAGGCTCTGTCAAGCGGGGTTTGCGTGATCGTCTTCCTGTTCATCACCACCGTTGAACATGTCAACGAGGCTGTTTGGCGCGTCGGCACCGAAAATTGCTTCTACCGTCTCATGAGCTGCTATGGCCTCCGCCTCGCTACGAGGAAACATTCCTTCTTCATATGCTTTGAAGGCGGCCTCGATATTCTATCAACTTCTAACCACAAATGCGTGGGCTTAAAAGTATCATGTTGCAGCTATTATACTCTAAGTGTTGGAAAAATCATATAGAATAGAGACAGTTACTTACACTGCTTGCCACACTTGTACGGTACGGTCAACGCCTGCCGACGCGATGCGTGTACTATCGGGGGACCATGCAACGGCGGTGACATAGCCAATATGACCATGATAGACGAAGCTGGAGCCTTTCGTCACCATACTCCATAGCTCAACCGTTTTGTCATTGCCGCCGGAGGCGATATGTTTTCCATTCGGTGCCCATGCAACACAATTTTTCATGCCCTTTCGGTGTACGCCATAGGCATATGCCCTTGTTCCAGTTAATACGTCTCGAATGAGGACCCAATGATCGCTACTTGCAGAGGCAATATATTTACCGTCAGGCGACCATGCCAGACCATTAACGCGCCCAACGTGACTTCCCATTTTCAGTACATCACGTTGTGAGGAGAGCAAAGAGGTCAGGGTGGTCAGAAAAGACTTCTTGGGTTGCTCTTTGACTGGATACCACACGAATACAAAACGGTCTTCACCCGCTGAGGCTATGCGTCTTCCATCAGGCGACCACGCGACTGTATATACTGCATCGGTATGGTTACGAAATACATACTGATCTGTGCCCTGCGCGCTATCCCACACATGCACCGTTTTGTCTGTTCCCGCTGAAGCAATATGCGAAGGAAGAGCGTTTCCGTAGGCTGAGAGTACGGGTGACCATGAAAGGGCATTGACTGGTCCATTATGTCCAGAATATATCACAAGAGGTGTACCTGACAGAGCATTCCATACGCGTGCTGTTCCATCGTCGCTAGCGGAGGCGAGATACTTGCTATCAGGAGACCATGCGAGAGCATTTACATGTCCTTTATGTTCTTTGTATGTCAAAAGTTGCTTACCGTTGGTTGCGTCCCATACTTGCACTGTTTTGTCATAGCTTGCCGACGCAAGCCATTTGCCATTGGGAGACCACGCGAGCGAGGTAACTCGGCTACTGTGTCCATAGCAGGCAAAGAGCATATTGGACATAGGCGGTATTTGTGGAACTGCAGGACTCTTTACCGCTTTTGCAGGCATCTTTGGTAACATTGAGGGTGCTTGATATACTGCCGAAAGAGTACTACGCATCGGTTGTAGTTGTCCGTGCTGATGCTGTGTCGCGATGCGTTGCAATTCTTGTTTTACCATGAGGATCGTTGCGGGTCGCTTGTTGATGTCTACGCTTACCATGCTTGCGAGTAGAGTGTCGAGTCCTGCGAGTGTAGGCGTATCTTTGACAGCAACAGGCGCAAAGGTAAATGGTGAGTCTGATGGGTCATCCCCTGTAACAAGTTGGTGCAGGGTCGCGCCAAGACTGTAAATATCGGCACGAGCGGTTGTTTGCGATTTACCATACTGCTCCGGTGCGGCATAGCCAGTGGAGCCTAGCGCAGTTGTATCCTTACTTTGCCCTGGCTTGAAGTGACGTGCGATACCAAAGTCAATCAGGTAAATATGCCCTGTAAGTGTGAGCATCACGTTGGCAGGCTTCAGGTCTCGAAAGATGATTGGCGGTTGGCGCGAGTGTAGATAGCTGAGCACATCGCAGAGTTGTAGCCCAATGGTCAGCGTTTTCGCGATAGGAAGGCGAGTGTGCCCCAGGTCTACGAGATGATCTTCTAGCGTCTTGCCGTCGATAAAGTCCATCACAAGATATGAGCGTCCATTGTCCATGAACTGCTCGTAGATACGGGGTAAGTTTGGATGAGTGAGTCCTGCTAGCATAAGGGCTTCGCGCTTAAACGAGTGTAGCGCATCCAGTAGTTCCTGCGCGTTCATGTTGCTCTGGCTCATCTCTTTGACCGCGACGAGTCGATTGCCAAATTGTGTGTCCGCCGCTTTATAGACCGCACCGAAGCCTCCACGTCCCACCTGTGCTAGAACCACATAGCGTTGTTTTAACGTATGTTGATGCGAAAGGAGACCCGTAAGTGTAGAGGAACTAGTTGTCCCATTCGTTATAGATGTGTGTAGAGGTTGCCCACATGCCTTACAAAAGGTTGCCTGTACACGATTAGCCGCGCCACACGTATCACAAAAAAGGTAAGACGGAAGGGTCATGCCAGCGTGCCATCCTTTTCCAAACAAACATTTGTTCTTATCGTCTAAACGGTACACTAGTACATCTTTTAAACATTGTCAAGGTCTCTGAAAAGGGAAAAAAGCATTGTCGAAAACGTAACAACGTGTTATGCTACCTTTGATAAAGGAAAAATAGAGCAACTCTAGCTCCACATATTCATCAGCAGTTCGAGCAGTATGTATCATTCATTTATAAGGGAGGTATTTTTCTATGGCAACGATTGAAGCAGAAAAGCCCACATGTCCTGTATGTCATCAAAATGATATGGTAGTGACGATGGAGGCCGCGTATGAGTCGGGTGTTGCGCGTTGTGCGCCACCAGATATGCCAACAAAAAACATAGCAATGATGCCGTATATCATCGCGTGCGGCGTCCTCGTAGGTATTTTCATCTTTCTTATTATCGTGTTAATTGGAGGGTTGGAAGCTGTTCTTAATCCATTCTGGATGGTCGTGCTAGTCGCTTTGACCTTCATCAGTATTGTCAGTGCGCTTGTGATTTCTTATACAGCGTTCCAACGTGTCGTCAAAGGCGACGCTGAGGCAACGGAACGTTTTCCCGCCTGGGACCGTGCTACGGCTGCCTGGAACAAACTGCGCTATTGCAAGCGTGATGACGTGGTGTTTGACCCAGAGGTAAGCAAAGTAATCTCGAATGAGGCGGTCGCTGCTCTGCGCGCGATGGAAGATGGAAACGCGGAAAAGGTTGCTACCACGCTCGTCAAAAAGTAGGTTTGGACTCAATGAAAACGTGCTTCGGTATCACCCGAAGCACGTTTTTATTGCATCTAAACCTACCCACCACTCATAATATTTTCATCTGTAGGGCGGCGTCTGGGCCAATCAACTTTTGTTTCATCTGTGAAGAGCGTACCAGCGTTGGCCTCTTCCTCTTCCTGGCGTCTATCTGCCTCGGCATACAGGTTAAGGGCTGCTCTACCCGCATCGAAGGTAAACGACTTATTCAGTTCCGCGTTATTGGCGACAGCTTCAAATTGGGCCGCGAGTGTGCGAATAGCTTCTGCTTCTTTGATACTCCCGTTTTTTACTGCGGCGTATGCTTTGCGTAGCGTCTCTTCTTTTAGTCCTTGTGGAAGTTGTGTACTCGCTACTGATTGTTGTGGTGATGCGGGTTGCCTCGGTTGCTGCGGTTGTGGCACAGAGGATTGAGGAACTCGTTGAGCCTGAGGTGCAGAGGGCTTGGGAACGGTGGGTTCTGAATTTCTCGGAGCAACGGGAGCCGTTGTTTCATCCTGTAACGAATGTCCGTGTGGGGCAAGCGAAATGTCATAGAGGCGAACCTCGTTAATCAGCACTCCCCATAGCGCGGCACGATCACGCACACGTTGCAAGACCTGGTCATTGACCTGTTCCCAGCGAGCTTCGCCTTCCGAAAGCGGGATTATGCTACCATGTGTTGGGCGCATGTTCATTCCTTGAGGCCATGCGATAAAATCTTCTGGCGTAAAGGTCTTTGCAACCGTTTGTAGCGAAGCAACGAAAATGTCCTGTAAACTTTCTTCCCAGTTCTTCACGCTTGTCACATGGTACGCATCTTCCGGCAATAACTGGTAATTCATACTACCGCGCAAGACGACATCTTCATCACGCGTCATTTGAACACGTTGTATAGGTGTTTTCCAGGTTGTTTCTGCTGTGCTCAAGTGGTGCGAGACTTGCTCCCAGGGCAACAGGATATTAAAGCCAGGGTAGAGTGTACGCTTGTATTTTCCAAACGAGCGCACGATATCAACATATTCCTCCGCTACTGGATGAATATAACGTTGCGCGAAAAAAATAGAGATACCAACAAAAATGAGAAGGACAACGATACCTGCAACTGGACCAAAGAGCGCGAAACAGCCAACAAGCATAAAAAGAAAAAAGCCTAACGCGGTATAGATAGCCCATAAGCCATTTGTTGTACCGGCATAATAGATGGCAACACCTTGTGCCAAAGCAATGGCGATAATAATGAGTGCAAGAGGGAAGAGCGTTTGCGGCGGGAGCTTTGCATGACCGGTAGCCACAAGTGGTAGCACAATAAGACTAGTAAGCCCTGCGAAAAGAAGTGGTGCTAGAATAAATGAGGAATAATATCCTAGCTGGCTCATAAGTTCAGCACGCCCGGAAGAGGTTGATTCGCTTTCATCTTCAATCGGGTCGTTTGCTTCTAAATGTAAAGCACTTGTATCTGCCGCGGGAACTGTTGGAAGTTCCTGCTCTTGTTGAGCGAATGGGATATCTGTTTCGTCGTCAGATGGTTCCCAGGGAGCGTCTGGCGGAACCTCACTAATTTTGTATGCTGGAGGACCTTGCCAGGTAGAGCCCGAGTCTTTCCTGTCTAAAGGCATGGGTGTGTATACCTTCCTCTCGTATTCTCTTGTTTAGACCTGAAGCTTCTTTTTGACACCACAACTCCCACAACCCCCACCTCCTTGTGTGCTACAGCCCCCACTTCCACACGAACCGCCACTTCCACACCCTCCACCGCTTCCACATGAACCACAACCGCCTCCACTTTTGGCTCCACAACTTCCGCCCCCTCCTGCTTTGCTTGTTGCTGAGTCTGTAACTGCCGGTGGATTCGTCGGTACTTGAATAATGGCTCCACTTTCAAGCATCACATCCACTGAATCTTTTGGAACATTGATGGAAACGACTTTTCCTGTACCACTAGGGGTTGGAAGCATTGTGCCAATTTGTGGCATTTGTTGTTTTGCTTGAATATAGTTATCGTTCTCATAAGAAAGGCAACAGAGAAGTCGCCCACAAACACCAGATATTTTTGAAGGGTTGAGTGGTAGCCCTTGTTCCTTTGCCATTTTAATGGAGACAACACCAAAGTCAGTAATCCAGGAACTACAGCAGAGTGTTTTGCCACATGGCCCTACACCCCCCTGTTGCTTTGCTTGGTCACGTGCCCCAATCTGACGTAGTTCGATACGTGTACGAAATGTCGCGGCGAGATCACGCACAAGGGCGCGAAAGTCAACACGTTCTTCGGCGGTAAAGTAGAAGGTCAAGCGGCTCCCGTCGAACGTGTATTCGGCCTCGACAAGTTTCATTGGCAACTGGTGTTGCACAATACGCTCACCACAGCGCACAATGGCCTCTTTCTCCTTACTTTTGAAGGAGAGCATCATACGCAATTCATCTTCGGTTGCCAATCGCAGAATAGGTTTAAGCGGGTCACTGAGATCACCCTCAGCCATTTTTTTGGAGGCAATCACTACACGTCCAGCTTCGACACCACGTACCGTCTCGACAATAACAAACTGACCAGTAGCAAACGTTTGGCCCTGTGGATCAAAATGGTAAATGCGTCCAGCAGGACGAAAACGAATGCCAGTAATGATCACGGTGTTTTCTATACTTGTTGCCAATGACATAGCTACTCAATCTCTATTTATATTCAATAACCTATGTATACGATGTAGGGACCGATGATGCTTTTTGACAAATGAATGCGGATATGTCGGGTGTAGGGACCGATGTATCACATCTTTGTCGG
>CAZZVE010000235.1:0-1072 GCA_964657325.1 uncultured Ktedonobacterales bacterium | reverse complement strand
CTACAGGATGCGTAGCATCATTGCTACGCATGAAAAGACTTACATTTCGTTAGTGAGGAGGATGGCCTCCGCAACTTCACGCATGGACTTGCGATTGTTCATACTCGCTCGCTGAATCTTGCGGAACGCGTCCGATTCAGATAAGCCTTGCTTCTCCATAAGAAGACCCTTCGCTCGTTCGACGATCTTGCGTGTCTCAAGCTGTTCACTGAGAGTGCGCGTTTTCTCTTCGAGCGCGCGAAACTCATTATAGCGTGCGAGTGCCACTTCAATAGCTGGCGCGACCTCACTCTCACGCAACGGTTTGACGATATAGTTGACAACCCCCGCTTCCTTGGCGCGTTCAACAAGCGGCTGATCTCCGAAGGCTGTGAGCAACAACACTGGTGCAATTTTTTCTTGTGTTAGTGTTTCGGCGGCAGCAATGCCGTCCATGTCAGGCATCCGAATATCCATGATTATCAGGTCTGGTCGTAGTTCACGGGCCAGATTGACGGCACTCAAACCATCTCCTGCCTCGCCGACCACGAGGTAGCCCTGTTTGGTCAGCACATCTTTCAAATCCATGCGCTGAATTGTCTCATCGTCCGCAATAATAATCCGTGTTGGCATCGTGTTCACCTCAAAGCCTTTGGTCTATCCCGACCAAGTATTACAAACAAGCCCTCTCTACGTACAAAGAGTATATCATACTGTTTAAGATGAGTCGAGAGAAAATTGATATGTAAGAGACGATTTAAATGCTGTTGAAGCCGATGCTACTAGCATGACAGGGGCAAGCCCTGTCACTACTATACACGGTTTCGCGTGGCAAGCCACGTAGTGGCGGAAAGCATAGTAGTGACAGGGCTTGCCCCTGTCATGCCTCAGCTCGCTTCGTCGGCTCTTGTATGGGTTCGTTGGAGTCAATGGGCTTGCCCCTGTCACGTCAACAACCCTCTTTACAAGCTCGTTTATGCCACTCTTACCAATACCTCTTCGCTCATCATATCCGTCAACATGCGTGCTTCGCGCACAATTTTTTGGAGTTGTTCGGGAGTGATGGATTGACGACCATCACAGAGGGCACTGT
>CAZZVE010000234.1:0-7729 GCA_964657325.1 uncultured Ktedonobacterales bacterium | reverse complement strand
AATCATTGCCTCCACCTCCCCCAAAGCTACCACCGCCTCCGCTTCCAAAGTCATTCCCACCGCCGCCATTGCCAAAGTCAGAACCGGCACCAGCACCGAAATTGTTACCATCGTTGTTGAAGCCATTATTGTTATTGTAGCCGTCCTCGCGCCGTTCCTCGTTCTCGCCCTGTTGCTTGCCTAGTTCATAGCCAAGCAAACCACCACCAAGCGCACCTAACCCACCTGGTATTAACGGGTTTCCACCCTGATTATAACCAGGACCATAGCCAGGACCGTAGTTAGGGGGATAGCCCTGATTGGGATAGTTAGGTGGATATCCTGGACCTTGTGGCTGCATAGGATTGATCGGACCACGTGCCCCAAAGCCACTTCTGCGACGACGAGCGAAGACAAATGCTGCAATACCCGCGACTACAAGTAGACCAATACAGCATAATGCTGTAGAGCCAAAGCCGCCAAGTGCACCACTACTGCCAACTGGATTTGGGCTAGTCGAACCGCTACCTGAGCCAGATGAACTGCCACTTGATGCAAGTGAATTCTGAAGCGATTGTAACGCTGCTACTGTTGCTGCTGTATAATCGCCATTACCAAAGTTCTGTTTGAAGGCATTAGCTGCACTTTGATTTTGATTAGTTCCTAACGGAACACTATTTCCACTATCGATTTGTATGTAACGGTTCTTTGTGTCAATCGCAATCACGATCAGATTGGAGTTAGTGATTTTGCTCGCGGTCTGCGCCACAAACTGTGACTGTGTACCAGTGAATGTGTTTACTGTGTAGATGCTGACCGGATAGCTCAAGCTTGCGGCCTGACTTTGTACCTGCGACCTATTAAGCACATTGGCAGCGTCAGAGATAGTTACGTTGCTCGCAAACACGCTTAGTGTAGCAAAGAATAATAGGCAACATGTTATAGCTGTTGCTAGAATACTTTTATTACGCCAACCGAGACTGGCACGAACAGATGTAGTATGCATAAAAAGTCCTTTTCTCATATATACGCATTCATCAAAATGATAGACGTAGATACTATCCTTATATCAAATACTCATCTATATTGTTGTGTTGTATAGTCCTGATTGTATCACACCCTCTCATGAAGCATATCACTAAAAGGTGTGATGCAATCAGATCATATACATTTATGTTCTTGCGTTCCGATTTGTATCTTGCTTCTCAGAGACGGTACGGCTAAAGTTGCCTGTCGTGTCTTCGACATCATCAGCGCGTTTATTCACAGTTGGATCGCGTGGAATATTGCCTTTGCCAGCAACTTCGTCAGTCTGACGACGCTGATTTGTGCGGCGTGTTAACCCGACAATAAAGAAGCCTACAGCGATGACGGCAGCTATAATTAAGACCACTCCAAAGACCAACACCCCCGACGATTGAGATACCATAGTACACCTCTTCTTGATACATCTACGTTTCACATGGGCCAGAGTTACGATGTTACACTTTGGAACACGCTCTAGCATGGATGATGGATACAATGAGTAACCTTCTCACATGCTACAATGATGTATCACATCCAAACATCATAAGGGAGGATAACAATAAATATGAACACATCATCTTCTGGGCGACCTCGCCCGTTTGTCTTGATTATTATGGATGGTTGGGGCATCAATCCACGCAAGGACGGCAATGCGATTGCCCTTGCTCATACGCCAAACATCGACGCGTTAGCGCAAAAATGGCCTCATACTGCTGTGCGTACCTCAGGTGCTGCTGTCGGTTTGCCTGATGGTCAGATGGGTAACTCGGAGGTTGGGCATCAGAATATAGGCGCGGGCAAACGTGTCCTGCAAGACTATACCCGCGTCAACGAGTCCATTCAGGATGGCTCCTTCTTTCAAAATCCTGCCTTACTTAAAGCAATAGCCCACGTCAAGCAACATGCATCACAACTTCATATCTGCGGCCTGCTTGGTAATGGTGGTGTTCATGCACATGAACTACATCTTGAGGCATTATTGCGTCTAGCGAAGACACATGATATCGAGCGCGTGTATATCCACGCCTTTACCGATGGGCGTGATAGCTCGCCAACTGGCGGTCTCGAATTCATGCGTCACTTAGAGGCACGCGCACAAGAAATCGGAGGCGAGTATGCCGCGAAAGTCGCGACAGTGAGTGGACGCTATTATGCGATGGACCGCGACAATCGCTGGGAGCGTACAGGGGCAACTTATAACGCTATGACTCACGCTGAGGGGGAACACGCTGCCTCCGCGCAGGCGGCTATTCAGCAAGCCTACGATAAAAAAGTCACTGACGAATTTATTTTGCCAACCGTTGTTATGGAGAACGATCAGCCAGTCGCCGTAGTCAAAGCAGGCGATGCCTTGATACACTACAACTTCCGTCCTGATCGTGCGCGACAACTGACCAAAGCTTTTGTCTTGCCAGAATTGCCACCCCAGGCCGAGGGCAAGTTCAACCGAGGACCACGTCTCGCGGACCTACAGTATGTGATGATGACTGAGTATGAAGAGGGTCTTGACGCGGAAACTGCGTACCGAGCCGATGAGGTAGAGTTGCCACTGGCACGTGTCATCGCGAATGCAGGTATGCGCCAGTTTCATACCGCCGAGACCGAGAAATACGCACACGTTACGTATTTCATCAATGGACGACGCGAAACCCCTTTCTCTGGCGAAGATCGTTTTCTCGTGCCCTCACCAAAGGTTCCTACCTATGATCTGCAACCAGAGATGAGTGCGGCGGGTATCACAGACACAGCGGTTGAGCGTATCCGTAGCCGTGACTACGATCTTGTTATAATGAACTACGCCAATGCCGATATGGTAGGGCATACAGGTGTGATGGAGGCAACTATCAAAGGTGTCGAAGCTGTAGACACGGGAGTGGGGCGCGTTGTCGAGGCCGCACTTGCCGTGGGTGGTGGTCTACTGATTACAGCAGATCACGGCAACGCGGAACAGTTAGTTGAATACGATACAGGTAAACCATTTACCGCGCACACTACGAACCCAGTTCCACTCTATCTCGTGGTCCCACAACTCGCACAGGCGAAACTTCGTACCGACGGTATCCTTGCAGATGTTGCTCCTACCATTCTACAGATACTAGGTATTCCACACCCAAAGGATATGACGGGGCATTCGCTGTTAAACTCATGAATAAAACAAGCATTGATGTAGGGCACAATCAATTGCGTCCCTACATCAGCGCATGTGTATTCTAATCTGTTACGCATTCAAAAATCTGTGATATCATAGCATCATGAAACGAACATTTTTAGACGTAGCACGATGGAGTGTGTATATATGACAACACACGAGCAGGGTATTATCAAGCTAAAACGCACACCACTCTATGAGCAGCACCGTGCACTAGGAGCGCGATTAGTCGAGTTTGGTGGCTGGGAAATGCCTGTACAGTATAGTAGTATTCTAGCGGAACACGAGGCGGTACGTACACATGCGGGTCTCTTCGATGTAAGTCACATGGGTGAGTTTAAAGTAGAGGGAGCAGACGCGTTGGCGTTTCTGCAATCACTTGTGCCAAACGATGTCGCACGTCTCGCTGTGCAGCAAGCACTCTATACACAGTTTTGTAAAGATGATGGCAATGTTATTGACGACCTGCTGATTTATCGCCTCGCGGAAGAACAGTATATGCTGGTCGTTAACGCGAGCAATATTGAGAAAGACCTGACATGGGTCAAAGAGCATAGGAAGCATCTGCAAGACGTAACCATCACTGACCAATCAGACTTTACCGCGCTCCTTGCATTGCAGGGACCAGAGGCACAAGCCATTCTGCAACCTCTAACAGAAGTTAACCTTGCGAACATTCGCTATTACTCTTGTGAAGCGGGTCTGGTAGATGGTATTCACTGCCTGATTTCACGGACAGGTTATACCGGCGAGGATGGTTTTGAACTTTATTGCGCACCCGTTGATGTCGGTGAACTCTGGCAAAAACTGCTTACAAGTGGTAAGCCACACGGTCTGCTACCCGCTGGTCTAGGTGCACGTGATACACTCCGTTTAGAAGCTGCTCTATGTCTGTACGGGCATGAGCTTGACGAGCAAACGAATCCGTTAGAGGCGAGTCTTGGCTGGACGGTCAAACTCAAAAAGGCTGACTCGTTCATTGGGCGCGATGTACTGCAACAGGTCAAAGAGCACGGTCTCCAGAAAAGGCTTGTCGGTATCGAGATGGTAGATCGTGGCATTGCACGTGGTGGTTATGCACTGTATGATAATGAACAACACATTGGTGTTGTTACCAGTGGTGCTCCTGGTCCATCGGTCGGCAAGAATATTGCGTTAGGCTATGTTGATGCAGCACATGCTGTTGCCGGGAGTACAATCCAGGTTGATATTCGTGGTAAGCATCTTACCGCGCGAATCGTACCACTACCATTTTACAAACGTCAAAAGTAAGTAAAGATAAAGGGAGTATGACACATGGCGAAGTTGAATCATCCAGAGGACTTGAAATATAGTAAAACCGATGAGTGGGTGCGTATCGAGGGTAATCTGGCGACCATTGGCATCAGCGACTATGCACAGGACCAGCTTGGCGACATTGTGTATATCGAATTGCCCTGGAATGCTGACGAGAGTGTTGCGGGTGAAGCCAAGTTTGGCGATATCGAGTCGGTCAAAGCTACCTCAGAACTTATTTCACCTCTAAGCGGGAAAATCGTCAAGGTCAACACGAATCTCAAGGACACACCTGAACTGATTAACGACCATCCCTACGAAGCAGGCTGGATGTTTGTCATCGAAATGAGCAATCCAGCTGAACTCGCCAACCTCATGAGCGTTGAAGAGTATCTGCAATATATCCAGGGACGGTAATGTTGCCCATATCGTAGTAGACCGTCAATGCACACTTTTCAAAGCAGGAGCACCCGCAAGGGCATGCCCCTCCGATATACGAACGTACCTGGGAAGACACGTCGTATGGGAGGAGCATGCCCTTGCGGGTGCTCTCGTTTCGTTGACTGTAGTGATGTGGTCCAGCACATTTGTGTGAAGACGCTTCCCATATTCTATATTTTTCCATTTATTTCTTTATGATTATTTTATATATTTATATGGAAAATAATAAACTATTAAACGACTTGACTTGTGTAATAGTTTATGGTACATTTTTAGTAGAAAAGGTCACTACAGTTAAAGCGAAGCATCTGTATCGCTATACCCTCCTCATTTACGTTCGTGAGACCTTCTTCCTGAAATGCCTTCTTTGAAGAAAAGAGGTACATCTTTTCATGCGTATGATTTATGCAGGTATGCGAGAGGAATCAATGATGCGTTACGATCAGCACACGCCTAAAGGAACAGAACAAGCGAAGATCAGAACTATTCTCGCTGTTGAAGATGACCCAGGAATAGGTGAGGCACTTAGAAGTATCATTCTCGAAGAGACAGACTATGGTTTTCACCTGGTTACAAAGCCTTCTGAAGCTTTGGAAGCACTTGAGAGAGTAACTCCATCTCTTTTACTTGTGGATTTTCACCTTCCCAACATTGATGGCCTAGAACTCTACGATCTCCTCCAAATACTTGTAGGAGACCCTATTCCAGGCATTATCATCAGTGAGGAACCATCACCATATCTGCGAGATGGACTCAGAGAACGCAATCTGCTCGCCGTCAGCAAACCTTTTAATGTGGACGACCTATTACATACTATCAACCAAGCAATCCTCTTGCACACAACGATGGAGGCGTAAGAGACCATGAACGAGAATGACTTGATAGACTGCATTCCTCAAAACAGCTATGTTCCTGCTCCTTTGGATGCTAATGGCATACTAGAACACCCTCCATTAAAAATGTCTATTGCAATACGTACCATGCCAGAACAAATTTGTGGGAAGGCACGTCGTATAGGCTACACAACTATACACAACGATGCTTTAGGATTGTATCGGATAAAGACGCAAGCAGATCACAGAAACAGTTATGTAACCCTCCCATCTATTTTTGTGCTGGTTGATGGTATCTTTCAGGACTACCAAGAATGGTTCAACTCTGATCAGGCATAGCATTCCTGTAACTAACGACACCTAAACTATCACAAACAAGCACTCATATTCATGTACTCCTAACATCATGTCCATGAGTGCTTTTGTATATACATAGGGAAGTCACACAATGCAGTCACGTCCGTCATTACCAAATGTCCCTATAACACTTTCAGGAAATGATGGAAAAGATACAAGGCCATACCAAATTAGACACGTGCACAATGCTTTAAAACACCTGGGAGAAGACAAATGACTCCGCTACACTACTCTGTAAACATTCAATGGAGTGACGAAAATCAAGCTTTTCTCGTAGATGTTCCAGAATTGTCTGGGTGCCATACGCACGGAGATACTTACGAAGAGGCTATCAAGAATGCTGTTGAAGTTATCGAACTGTGGATCGAAACAGCAAAAGATTTAGGTTGGCCTATTCCTGCTCCTAAAGTTGCAACTTGATTGTCAATGAAAGTGGGCGATTAGGGATTCGACCCTAAACCTACTGCGTGTAAAGAGTTAGGCTTGGACTCCTTCCTACATTCACCTGTAGAGCCACTTTAACATACTGAGCCTACTACCTGAAAGATAGAGGCAGTAGGCTTGTACTCCCTCTCACTTATCCCTAAAGCCATAGTAAATAAAGACCTTTTTCACCTATGAACATAATTTTGAAATCTAATCACTAGGATAACCAATTTATGAGTCGCTCGGTGGAATCTTAATATTTTTTTTAATCAACAAAATACTAGTTACAACATCAAAAATACATAAGAAAGTGAAGATGAAGCTTACAGGAAGGATAAGAACTAAAAAAGCTGTAGAGGAGAAATACGATATTATACCAATTACAGCAGCAAAGCAAGAAATACTGGCAGACCAAGGCAAAAATTCAAACAAAAATAATTTGAAGATCAAGCTACATATTGGAAGATGATTGTTAAGAACGTTCCATTTTCTCTTGTTATTTTCTAATCCGAGTCTCACTAAGAAATATCCACCAGCAGTAGAAAGAGAGAAACAAAAAGCATCTAATGTCAAGAATAAGGTCTGATTATGCTTATCCATTGTAAGTAGTATTGGTAAGAAAAGAAAATCAACAGCTATTATCCCAGTCATAAGTTTATTGCTATATGTTATTCCCAACGACAATTCCTGTTTTTGTTCTTGCATAAACCACCTCCTAATAAGAAGAAACGAATCACAAGCTACAAAATCAAACAAAACTTAAATAAAGTATGAAGAGCCTCTAATTTTAACAAGGAGAAACTCTTCATAATCAAAAGTTATTCATCCCAATAACCTGTACCATACACATCGTCGGGCTTTGACTTATCCGACCTTAACGTCGAGTGCTGGTCATGTGATTTTTTCAATTGCTCGACACTCAGAGACGCATATTTATTCGTCATCGCAAGCGTTCTATGTCCCATTTGTCGCTGCACATCCAAAGGACTACGACCATCGGCTAACTGTGTTGTTGCCATGTAACGCCTACAGTTGTGAGGCGACACCTGTTTACCTGCTATCTCTATATATTTCTACAGAGTAAGCAGAAAAGTACAGTTGGCTACAAAACCTCTTAAAACAGTGTTATAATCAGTAAAAAGATACTGGAGTAGTGATGCCGCCGAAAATTAGACAGCTAAAAGCAAGTTTGATAGTATGTCAAGTCGTGTGTAAAATTGGTTGGTCTGGTTGAGCTTGTGAT
>CAZZVE010000233.1:0-7771 GCA_964657325.1 uncultured Ktedonobacterales bacterium | reverse complement strand
TTCGTGAGGGTGGACGTACCGTGGGTGCGGGCATCTGCACCAAAATCGAAAGCTAGAATTGCACGTTCGCGTGGGCGCAATGCATGTTGCGCCCATTGCTGTTTCCTGTAGGGACCGATTTATCGCGTCCTAAGTGGGGCTGGGGGACATAGTTGGTGAAAAGAGTCGTCGCCGACACGCAGCCCCACTGCTCCACCCACAGGACGCGATAAATCGGTCCCTACAATTCTGCAACAATAAGGTTGATTCGGTAGTAAATATTTGGTAACATATACGTTCATACAATATGCTATAGCCGGATGAATGTATTGAGGCTTATTGTTATAATTATTATATAGATGGCATGGCAAGCCAGAACCTGAACGGAGGAAGATATGGCAAGCAAAGGCAAAGAGAATCGCATCGTGGTTACACTGGCTTGTACAACGTGTAAGAGTCGTAACTACACTACATCCAAAAACAAAAAGAATAATCCAGAGCGTCTTGAATTTAAGAAGTTCTGTAATACTTGTCGGGTTCATGCCCCTCACCGCGAAACCAAGTAGAGCGTTAGGTACACGTACGTATAGGGTACACAATCGCTGCTGATTACTGGTCCAGAAAGGTCGAACGTGGCAAACAAAATGGCTGACAAGAAAAAAAATACGAGTCGTCCAGGTTCACAAGCCGCAACGCGGGCAAACCTCAAGACAAGCGAAAAGGATCAGCCCGTTAAGAGCATCAGTGCGATGGCTCGTGATGAAGTAAAGAACGCGAAAGAGCAGACGAAAGTAGAAAGTACTTCGTCAGTTAAAAGTATTGGTGCGATGGCTCGTGACGAACGCAAGAACGTCAAGGAGCAGACGAAAGTAGAGAATACTTCATCAGTTAAAAGCATCAGTTCGATGGCTCGTGACGAACGCAAGAACGTCAAGGAGCAGACGAAAGTAGAAGCTAAACCGTCTGTTAAGGCTAGCACAACAGCACTACGAAGCGAACCCAAAAAAGACCGTGTAGTGCAAGCGCGACGTGAGAGTAAAGAACCAGCATGGTTTCTGCGTTTCCGCAATAGCCGTGTTGGTCGTTTTGTGTTTGACGCCTACTATGAACTCCGTCATAAGGTGACATGGCCCACATTCGAGGAAGCACGTAATATGACGCTCATCGTTATTGTGCTCTCTGGAATAATTGGTGCAGCATTAGCTCTCGTAGACTTTGGGTTATATCATCTCTTCCTACTCATTAGCGGCGGATAAGTAACGCGTACATCAGGTAGATAAAATACGCGATTGCATTTCAGCACGTGTTTTTGTCGCCAGAAACATCATGAGGGAAAACGCCGTGGTAACTGAACATACGAAAGAGGATGGGCAAGCGGAACAGGCAAGTCCAATCGTATATCCATCCACAACAAACCCAGAGGGAATCGAGCGTGCATGGTACGCCATTCATACATACTCTGGCTATGAAAACAAGGTAAGGACCCACCTTGAGGCTCGCATCACGTCAATGGACATGCGTAACAAAATCTTCCGTATAGTGGTGCCAATGGAAGAAGAGGTCGAGATTAAGCAAGGGCAACGGCGTACTGTACAGCGTAAGACGTTTCCAGGCTATGTGTTGGTAGAGATGGTGATGAGCGATGAAGCATGGTACGTTGTGCGTAACACACCAGGCGTCACAAGCTTTGTTGGCTCTGGCACCCGTCCTATTCCTCTGCAAGAGCACGAGATGAAGACGATTCTGAAACAGGTCACACAAGAAACCGAAAAGCCAAAGGCGAAAATCAGTTTCACAAAAGGCCAGAGTGTACGTGTCATCGACGGTCCATTCACCGAATTTATTGGTACTGTTAGCGAAATCAACATGGATAAGAATAAGGTCACTGTCCTGGTCTCCTTCTTTGGACGAGAAACACCAGTGGTACTCGACTTCCTCCAGGTTGAGAAGATTTAGAATGTTTCTAGGAGTTTTAAAAGAACATGGCAAAGCGTATCAAAGCTGTAGTTCGTCTACAGATTCCAGCGGGAAAGGCTAACCCAGCACCCCCAATTGGTACCGCGCTTGGACCACAGGGCGTCAATATTATGATGTTCTGTAAGGAATACAATGCGCGTACTGCCGACCAAGCGGGAATGATTATTCCTGCTGAAATTACCATTTATGAAGATCGCTCGTTCACCTTTATCACCAAGACGCCACCTGTTCCTGATCTTTTGAAGAAGGCAGTGAACGTCGAGAAGGGTTCCGCGACACCAAACAAGACAAAGATTGGCTCGATCAATCGTGCCAAGTTGCGCGAAATCGCTGAACTCAAGATGAAGGACCTCAATGCGATTGATGTTAAGGGTGCCGAGGGTATGATTGCAGGCACTGCACGAAGCATGGGTATCACCATCGAGTAGTCGCGCCCGAAAGTTACTGCGGTTGTTTAGCCTCAAGGAGGGCTTTGAAAAATATGACAGTCAAACACGGAAAAAAGTATAACGAAGCTGAGAAGCTCATTGACAGCACAAAGCTGTATGAGCCACGTGAAGCGGTTGAATTGCTCAAGAAGATCAACTATGTCAAGTTCGACTCGACAGTTGAAATACACATGAAGCTTGGTGTAGATCCACGTCACGCAGACCAGATGGTACGTGGTGTCGCTATGTTGCCAGCCGGAACCGGAAAAGAAGTCAAGGTGCTGGTCTTCGCACAGGGCGAAAAGGTCGCGGAAGCCGAAAGTGCGGGTGCGGACTTTGTTGGGCTTGATGACATTATCAAGCAGATTGAGGCTGACTGGACAGGCTTCGATGTCGCCATCGCCACACCAGATGTGATGGGTAAAGTTGGTCGTCTCGGTAAGAAACTAGGACCTCGCGGCTTGATGCCTAGCCCAAAGGCAGGTACGATCACCTTTGACCTCGCCAAAACCATTCGAGAAGTCAAGGCAGGCCGTGTCGAATTCAAGGTTGATAAAACCGCACTGCTACACATTCCTGCGGGCAAACTCTCCTTCAGCGATGATGCTCTGATGACAAACATCTCTTCCATCGTTGATTCAGTGATGCGTGCCAAGCCATCGGGCGCGAAGGGGACATATGTGAAGAGTGTTGTACTCTCGTCCACCATGTCGCCCAGTGTTCGCCTGGATGTCGCTACCGCAACAGCATTGAAACCGTAACAGATTTTGTAGGATGTGAAGATGAACGGACGCTCACAAGGGGCGACCCTACTATACAACTGTGTGCTCCACACACAAAAGCGTCATATAGTAGGGTCGCCCCTTGTGAGCGTCTATTATCATCAGTCTATATCATTTTAAGGAGCACATAATTGAGGATTGCATTCCTCAACGAAATCCTGTATAATAGCGGAAATCCAGTCAACCGAAGACAGCAAGTATGCGAACAAGCATCCAAGTGACTACGGTCAGCTTGCCGAGGAAGTAGACTATTTCAATGCAGACATAGTGTTTCTGCCATTCAATAGCATACATACTCGCTCGCCTTCGGTTATATGAAGAACCGAAGGTTTTTTTGTATACACTCTGGGGAAGGAGGAATATTCGTGCCAACAAAAGAGAAGCAAGAGAAGATTGAAGAATTAACGGAAAAGCTTGGACGTGCCACTGTTGCGATTCTAGTGCAAACACAGGGTCTCAATGTGAAGGATATGAACGAGTTACGCAATAAGATGCGTGATGCCAAGTTGGAATTCCAGGTTGCGAAAAATACGTTTCTGCGTATCGCCGCCGAGCGTAACAACATGACAGGTGTTGATAACAGCATCTTCAATGGTCAAACAGCTGTTGCATGGGGCTTTGATGACGAAGTGAATGCAGCAAAGGTTGTATCTGACTATATTCGCACATCGAGAGTTCTTGTACTCAAGTCGGGTATCCTGGGTGGTCGCTCATTGACCGCCGAGCAAGTAGATAACCTGGGTAAGCTACCAGGAGGCAAACAACAGTCCAAGGCTAATGTCTTCGGCATTATTCAGGGACCGCTCGCCACGACCTATGGTTTGGTGACTGCCCCATTGCGCGATCTCTGTTACGTGCTACAAGCACATGCAGACCAATTAAATGGTGGCTCTGCCACCGAGTAAGAAATCATAAAGGAGAAAAGAACATGTCCGTAGATACCATTATTGCTGATATTGAGAAGTTGAATGTCCTCGAACTCGTAGAGTTGAGCAAGACTCTGCAAGAGAAGTGGGGCGTGAGTGCCGCCGCCGCCGTCGCCGCAGGTCCAGCCGCGGGTCCAGCCGCTGTTGCAACAGAAACAACAGCACCTGTTGAAGAGCAGACCGAATTTGACGCCGTATTGACCGAAGTTGGTCCTAACAAGATCAACGTCATCAAGGTCGTACGTGAGTTGACCGGACTTGGCTTGAAAGAGGCAAAGGCTGTTGTTGACGAGGCTCCAAAGGCTGTCAAGGAAGCTGTTTCCAGAGAAGAGGCCGATTCCATTGCCAAGAAGTTGGAAGAGGTCGGCGCAAAGGTACAAGTTAAGTAATAAAAATACGTGGGGTGGGCTGGCCCACCCCACGTATTTTTATGATCTAATCCTACAGACGAATTGCGTCTATAGGGCATTCATGCTATAATGCAGAAGTTAGATCGTTGTCTTTCCTATCCTGTACACAGGAGGTGATTTAAGAGCGTGGCATTAAGTTTAGAAGAAAAAACAGAAATTATTGAGGGTTCTCGTGTACACGAGACTGATACCGGTTCGCCAGAGGTACAGATTTCTATCCTGACACGGCGCATCAATCAGATGACAGAGCACTTGAAGGTGCATAAGCATGATCTCCACTCACGTCGCGGCCTACTTATGATGGTTGGGCAACGCCGACGTTTGCTTTCCTATCTCAGTAAGAAAAGCCCAGACCGCTATCGTGCATTGATTGCAAAGCTCGGTTTGCGCCACTAATCTCAGGGTTGATGCGGTCGGCGCACTAAACGCCTACACAAAAAGCTATGGCATGCGCCGCGCCGAACCGCTGCTCCCGCGTTTTCCCCTATAGTATTGTGTTGAAAAGAGACGGAAGACCAACGCTAACAATAGATAGTATACCGAGAAACCCCCACATCTATGAAATGTTGAACAAATCAGGCCGTACCACTGCAACTAAAATAAGCCAGAGCCGCGTCACAAAGAGTATACTGACCGCTTGGCGAAACTAGACAAGAGTTGTATAGTAGGACCATGGAGTTATAACAGAAACTGTTTCCCCAGTGTTTGTGGAAAGTGGAAAAGAGAACACGCTGGGCAGAGACGAAATACAATACGTTTGAGGTGCCAAATAGTCGGAGGAAATATGATTCATCGTCAAGAAGCTATCGTCGGCGGTCGGTTAATGAGCATTGAGACCGGACGAGTAGCAGAGCAGGCCAGTGGCGCGGTGTTAGTGCGCTATGGCGAAACCGTCATCCTGGCAACCGTCGTTGGTAGTAACGAGCCTCGTGAAGGCATAGACTTTTTCCCGTTAACAGTTGATGTAGAAGAGCGTATGTATGCCGCAGGAAAAATTCCTGGTGGCTTTATCAAACGTGAAGGCCGAGCAAGTGAACATGCTATCCTTGCCGCTCGCCTCACCGACCGTCCTCTCCGTCCTCTCTTCCCCAAAGGATATCGAAATGATGTCCAGGTTGTCATTACCGTTCTCTCTGTAGACGAAGAGAACGACCCTGATATCCTGAGTATCGTTGGAGCATCAGCCGCACTTAGCGTGTCTGACATTCCTTTCTCTGGTCCCGTTGGTGCCGTCCGTGTTGGCTATATCGACGACAAATTGGTCATTAACCCAGTTGAATCGCAAGCCGAGAACAGCAGACTCGATCTCGCTATTGCTGGCACATCAGATGCCGTCATGATGGTCGAAGCAGGCGCGAAAGAACTGCCTGAAGATGTGATGCTTGAGGCCGTGCGCTTTGGACATGAAGCCATTCAAGATATTGTCAAGTTGCAAGAGAAATTAGCACAAGAAGTCAACGTGACAAAGCGTTCTTTCACATCTGCACCCGTTGACGAAGACTTGCGTAGTAAGGTGTCCGCATTTGTGCATCCACGCTTTGAAGAGGCATTAACAACGCGTGATAAGGCATCGCGCTCAACCGCGCTCAACGCAGTACAGGATGCATTAATTGCAGAGTTGGGAACACAGTATCCTGACCGCTTAAAGGACATCATCACATTCTACGAAAAAGAGTTGAAGTCCTATGTCCGCAACAACATATTAGACAACGGTATACGCCCCGATGGACGCGATCTGAAAACGATTCGTCCTATCTCATGTGAAGTTGGCCTTTTGCCGCGTACACATGGCTCAGCAATCTTCACACGCGGTCAGACACAGGTATTGAGCGTCGTCACACTTGGCTCCCCCGGCGATGAGCAGATACTGGATGGCCTCGGCTTTGGTGGCAACAAACGCTTCATGCACCACTATAATTTCCCTCCATATTCAACGGGTGAGAGCAAGCCGATGCGCGGTCCTGGTCGCCGTGAAATCGGACACGGTGCCCTCGCGGAACGTGCTATTGCGGCAGTTATTCCTGCTCAAAGCGAATTCCCTTACACCATTCGCGCTGTTTCAGATATCCTCTCATCAAACGGTTCCAGTTCTATGGGGTCCGTATGTGGCACTACACTTGCACTAATGGACGCGGGCGTACCTATTCAAGCTCCTGTTTCAGGCGTCGCAATGGGCCTGGTGACAGGTGAGGGTGAACGTGCTGGCAAGTGGGCAATATTGAGCGATATTCAAGGCATTGAAGACGCGCTGGGCGACATGGACTTCAAGGTCGCAGGCACTGCTGATGGCATTACCGCGCTTCAAATGGATATCAAGGTCAAGGGCATTACCTATGAGATCATGGCAAAAGCTCTTGAGCAGGCTCATGAAGGCCGCATGTTTATCATGGAAAAGATGCTTGACGCGATTGATGCTCCTCGTGAGGAGTTGTCGGGGTATGCGCCACGCATTCAGACACTCAAGATCAATCCTGATAAGATCGGTGCAGTCATCGGACCAGGCGGTAAGATGATTCGCAAGATTCAAGAGGAGAGCGGCGCGAAGATCGACATTGAGGATGATGGTTCGGTCAACATTTCCGCGACTTCTGGCGAGGCCATGCAGATCGCAATGGACGCGGTACGCGGTCTTACGGAAGAGGTCGAGGTTGGTCGTATCTACACAGGAACGGTGCGCCGTCTTGTAGACTTCGGCTGCTTCGTCGAAATCCTTCCAGGGAAAGAAGGACTCGTACGCACCTCACAATTAGCCGATTATCAGGTGATGCGCCCAGAGGACGTTGTGTCAGTAGGCGACGAAATCACCGTGATGGTAATTGAGGTCGATGGTCAGGGACGCGTCAACCTCTCGCGCCGTGCGGCCTTGAGTGGTGAAATGCCCTCACAGGCAGAGTTAGAGAGCGAGCGTGGCCCAAGTCGTGGCGGTCCAAATCGTGGTGGCCCACCTAACCGTGGTGGTTACGGGGATCGTGGTGGCTATGGGGATCGTGGTGGCAGCCGTGATCGCGACGGTGGTCCACCTAACCGTGGTGGCTATGGAGACCGCGGTGGCAACCGTGGCGGCTATAACAATGACCGTAATAGTGGCGGTGGCTACAACAATGACCGCAGTAGCGGTGGTGGTTTTGGACAGCGCCGACCAATGGGTCCTGGTGGCAATAACCGAGACTCTGGTGGCCCACGCCGTGACGGTGGCGGCTACAATCAACGCCCGCCAGAGCGTCGCTGGTAAGAATAATCCGCAGTACACATTCATCTTTATATGTCGC
>CAZZVE010000232.1:4175-7777 GCA_964657325.1 uncultured Ktedonobacterales bacterium | reverse complement strand
ATCTTCGGGCGCAATGAATTGCTGCCACTACCGCCATTACCGTGTTCGAGTGTCAAAGTTCATTAGCTCCTCAAGAAATGGGGATTTGGTCCGATGATGTATGGTCCGCCATTACCGTGTTCGAGTGTCAAATTTCGTTAGGGGTCGCAATTCATTGCGCCCCTACAACCGACATATCCGTACCAATTTGTTAAATAACATTATCGATTCCTTATTGGCATTCGATTGCCAGCAGGACGTGATACATCGGTCCCTACACATTCTCTTTGTCCCGTCCGTCGCTATTTTCCAGAAATAGCACTTCACGCGGCAAACAGAGAGGTTCAAGACTACAATCTTTACATTTGGGATGCATTGTTGGCAGGGTGTTCCGCTTCGTATACTTGCCCGACAGAGGCGGTGGTAGCTTCCCTTGCTCCAATAATGTAAAGGCGACACGAACGGTTGCCTCTGTATGTGCTCGTAATGCCTCGGTGAAAGGCACTTCCTCACGTCGTGCCGAGCCAACGTAGAAGATATAGCCGTGCGGTATTGTGCAATGCAGCATTTCTTCAAGGCATAACGCTTGAGCGCACAACTGTACATGGTCATTAAGCCACTCGCCCATCTTGCCCTTCTTGTATTCGATGGGTGTGAGCCGCTCTTCTGACTCCTCGACCACATCAGCAAACCCACTGAGTTTGAGACGTTTCGACCCTATCCACACACGTCTCCGTATGGTAATACCATCTTCAGTGGTTGTACGCCCGCTATCGCTCGTCTCATGACGCATCGTACCCTCGATAGTGTGTGCGTTGTCGATAAACTCGCTAAGGACACACTCATAATAAAAACGGCGCGGACAATACTCCAGTGCATTCAAATGTGAGAGCGAGAGGGTTGTATCTTCCTCTTGCTCGTAAACGGTGTTGTCATTATTCATAACGTATTTTTATCTCATCAATGCAATGCTACAGGACACGTACCTGTCCCATACCCATCGCGGTCTTATATCCAATGCCACTATAAAAGGCGAATTGTGCGAGCAAAAGAATTTGTCTCTGTACAGAGAGTGATGTGTCTCCTTCGTGTACATTATCCTCTTCGGTACGCCGCAACGTATAACGACACGTCCCCACAAAACCACGCTGAGGATGACGCGGAAATGTCACGATGTGCGAATGAAGATCATACTCATGGAGAATCATTCCATCGTTCTGCATATAGTGCCCGATGCGTTCGGGTTGAACACTGTCAGTCAGTGCAGGAGGAGCGACAGTCTGCCAACGTTTTGCGAGCATAGGAAAGATATATGTAGGAAGCGGCACATTAGCGTAATAATTTCCATACATCTTATTGGTCCAGCTAAACGCGGTCAATGACGCGAACTCTATACCTAGCATGTTGCTCACCTGAGCGGTCTTGGCCTGCTCAAGTAACGCGTCGTAAGATGTGAAGCCAGTCCAGCCCGATGCCTCGGTTGTCGTGACCTCTTCTAGCGCGAATGCCTGTTTCCCCAGGCGCATAAATGGCTGCTGTATTCCTCGCGTACTCGTATCAAAGCGTAGGAGTGCCTCATACAAAAGCGGAAAGAGTTCTCCCCGTAAGAGCGTCACGCGTACTGTGTACGTCTTCGCGGGGTCCAATGGTAGATGTATGTTTTCACGTTCTGCCTCGCGCACTCGTGTCGTGGAGAGTGGAAAACGTAAGCTTGAGCAGGTAAACAGGCGTAGTTTGTTACCCTCGTGCAACCATTCTGCGACCTCTGGCGCGGCAACACGCACCCAATCCAGGAAGGCAGCATGAACCAATTCACCCGAAAACGGCATGAGTGTTCCACGCTCCAAAGGACGTAGCTTTAACAACAACGCGTACAGTCGCGCCGATGAGGGCGCGGAAGAGAGCATATCCATTAGCATTCTCCAATCACGCAACCTTATGACGCGTCGGTTGATAACGCATATCTGCGGGTAAGCACACGCTCTTGTCTCCATACTTGTATGCGTAATACGTCCCGGTTGCTGTCACATTCGTAATCAGGCTTGCGGGTGCCATTGCTACAATATTGCAGTTATCAGGCATCTGTGCAAGATCGAGCGGATTGAGGACACCACTTGCATGATAGGATCCGTCCTTTCTTTGCACCGCATCCTGTGCGACAATCCGCACATGCGCTTTTGCCATCCATTTCCCCAGGCGTATCCAGCGTGGTAGCGTGGTCTGCTTCTCGCTCAGGACAAAAAACTCGAACGTGCTTTGCGGGGCAAGTTCTTTTGCGCGCCCAAACACGACCTGATTCGTACTGACCTGCGGCGTGAAATTATAGTAGTTGACGTTTGCCATTTTGAACGTATGAAACGCGAAACTATACTGCAATGGATGTGCAGGTGTCACATACATACCCTGTGTGTTCATTTCAGCCAGGTCTTCCGCATAGCGCGGGACCTGCGCTAGATTGGCGTAGGGAGCCTTCACCAATCCAAGCGCATAGGTCAAGCCATAGTTATGCAGATATTTCTCAGTCTCGTAGAGCCGCCCCATTTCACGCGATGCGTAAAAAAGATAATCGTGTAGTTCCAGGTGGCAGACTGTTACAAACATAGTACATCCCTACTTCTTGCTTTTTTCCTTTGCAGGACCAACGCCATACGTTACCGCGTATTGCTGCGACTCCGCGTTCGCCTTGGTCAGTACTTCGCGCAAACGCGCCTCGTCGCTCGTGATACGCAACGTCTCTTGCAGCAGCGTGTCGAGACGCTCGCCCGCGTACAGAGACCAGATCACGCCATCCTCTTTGAGCAACTGGGGTACAACTGTATCCAATGCCTCACGTACTGCTTGACGCTGTAAGGGCGTCTTCACTCGTTGCTCAGGCGGCAATTCGTCATACACGGCTTGTGTCAACTCAAGGTTTGAGAAGATTTCGCCATCAGCAAATACAATACCGGCAACGATGTTCTCTACCGCGCCTGTGCGTGTATTCTGTGCCCCATAGCGGCGTGTACGTAGAATATTGTTTAGCACATAGATAAATTCTGCCTCAGTCGGGTCTTTGACCGTCACAACCGATGGAAAATACACTTGCGGCACCACGTAATCTTGCTCACCCAGCGCGGTCTTCATCTTGCCATCTTCGCTCATCGTGCCATTTTCCGAGGGCGCGTTGAAGGTGAATTGCTGGTGCGACATATCGTAGCCAGTCACCGAGAATGCCGAATCAACCAGCACCTTCGAGCGTTCTGATCCCTCATTTCCAATGGCGAAACCGTAATAGATGCAATCAGGGCACCGTTTGCAAAACTCGGACGTATTGTACTTACACGCCGTGACCAGTTCATAGCGACGCAACAATTCTCGGCCTGTTAAACGCTCTGGTGTCGATTGCTTGCGCTTGAACAGCACAATACGGGTAGAAAGTGCCTGCTCTTTCCGACCAAGGCTGACACGACTCAGATTCAACTCACCGTCCGTCTGAAACAATGCGAACGAATTAGTCTCACGTAATACAATAATATGTGCATACTTGCCCATTGGCAACTTAGGAATATCCTGCTGAAATGCATTGCTTGACTCAAGACTGTTTAAAAACATGGAAGTACCTCTTTCTTTTTTGTTCTATCAAC
>CAZZVE010000232.1:2421-4075 GCA_964657325.1 uncultured Ktedonobacterales bacterium | reverse complement strand
CTGCATCCTCTTCTATCTGATGTTGAGAGACGTTTTTCGCACGCCACTGCACATAATATGCTTCGCAACCATCTTTGAAGCGATTGAGACGACTACGCAGGACACCACGCTCTTTTTGACAATAGATCGTGAAAACCTGTTCGTAGAAATACCGAACGAACTCGCGTACTGCAGGTTCCTCTTTCGTCTCTATCTCTTTGCCCCAGAACATCGCTCGTCCTGTCGCTTGTCGGCTACGTACACGGTCAAGCCAATTTTTCACCTCGCCCTGTATCTGCAGCAACAGGTCATCGTCGTCGATCTCCAAAGGGCTATTGATAATCGCCTTAGCAACAATATCTACTGGTTTGAGAATTGAATGCGTCTCGTAGCCACCACGGTAAAACACCACGTAGCGATCTACGCACTGTTGAATGTTGCCCAACTTTTTCTCCTTCGTCATATCGAGCATCGTTTCACGGATAGCTCTTTCTACTAGTTCTTCGCATACACGTTCGTAAAGACCAACATAGGACTCGCTTGAACTTGCATAGTGTGATGCGGTACGTTCTTGTGATTGCTTACGCAGATAGCTGAATATATAGAGTGGATCGGTTTCCAGATCGCGCACGATGCCAAGCAGATGTTTCCATTCTGGCTTGCCACCTTTCGCGTAGGTTTCGATGTTGACCTGATACACTTGCGTCAACAACGCAAGCTTGTTGAGGACGCGATTGACACGTACACGATTTTTGTGTTGTGGGTCCTCGCTGTCATCGAGCAAGCGACTGAGATAGGGGTGTGGCGCGTCGAAGACTACGGTTTCCTGGAAGTCATGACCCGATGAAAACAGGGGCAGTAACAGTTCTGAGACAACCACCTTCGCACCCGTAATCAGAGGTAACGCAAGTGCCAGCAGTGCAGGCATTGCCCATGACGCCGTATCGTTATCGTCGCTACTTGCACGCATACCAAAGAAGCACATACCAGGATAGCTCTCTGCTGGATACTCGTACTTTATATAGCCACGATCTGTTCGCTCCTTCGTTACCTCTACAGGCGTATCAGTTACCTCTTCATCCTCAGAGTCGTCTTCCTCATCATCGGGTGCCCTGCGTGTCGGAGCTAACACGGACACAGGCTCGAACATGTCAGATGTAAGCACGTCATGCACGTTCAGTTCACGGCCTGTAAGTTGACGACGCAATGTAAAGAAGTTCAAATTGCTCAGTTCTGCGACAATACTCTGTACCATCGCACCCGTTTCAGGCGTGAAAAAGTAGTTTGGGTAGACCGAAATGTACTTCGTCTTCATAGCCTCGAACTTACTTCCAGTCAGGCGCAGTGCTCCCTTTTGTAGTAGCTGACGCAACATAAGCTCTAGCGCACAAATAGCACACACCCCACCTGCATTCGTTCCCGCATACAACGAGATTTTGTTCTTGTACACCCACGGTTGGAACAGCACAGCATTATCGGACTGCGCTTCCGTCGGGTAAGCACTATTGCACAATGTACAAATCAGCTTACGACCTTTGCTCTTGCCTTTCGCGCTCGCATAGCCCTCTAGTTCGGTGTAAAAATCTGGTAGCTTTGTACCTGCACGGATGTTTACAGGAAGGTCTATCGCTGCTTCCAGGTATTCGGTTAAGTGGTTGAGGTACTTTTGACGCGA
>CAZZVE010000232.1:0-2321 GCA_964657325.1 uncultured Ktedonobacterales bacterium | reverse complement strand
TCCGAAAAGAAGAGATAAGGCCAGATACCTTCACGCTGCTTCTTATCCGTGAAGAGATCACCTATGCCATTATTGACAACACTGGTAAAGAGACCACGCACCTCACGTATAGCATGATAACTAAACGTGAGCGTACCCCGACTAACACTATTCAAAATATCAGCAAGGTCGGTGGCCTCTGTGATATCCCCCGGTGCTTTCAGTTTGTACGCGATCAAGTCAGAATAGGTACATAAACTACGCAACAGGAGTACACGTCTCTCTGACAGGTGGAAATTCCACAAGTAGGTATTGAAGTGCGTACCCCATTTGCGCTGTGTATTGACCACCAGGAAGGTGATATCCTCAAGATAGCTTGCTACCTCTGGTAAAAACTCCGTCGCATCGCACTCCGAGAGTTCATGTGCAATGCGCGCCTTTGAGCGTTCAATATCCGCGCGCGTCTTCGTCTCTACAGGCTGCCATATAATCTTATCAATATCATGCATCATATACGACAAGATATAAATCTTGCGCTCAATGTCTGTAAAGCGTTCTGCTCTCTCGGCTTCCAACAGGTGCATAAGCCGCAACGTTGGAAAGATGCCGTTGAGCAGATGCGAGAACATACTTTGGTCATCATTCGCCTCAAACTTGCGTTGCGTGTCTTCACTCAACTCGTCGTTGCCACGATGTGTCCCTCCTTTCGCGGACAGAACAACATAGCGTTCCAGCATTCTTGGCACCATCACGTCAATAAATGACAGCAGAACCGAATCATCAGGTGGAACTGACTGTTTCAAAAATTCAAGAATAAACAATAATAGTCTCCTTCATAAAAAAATATTTCTCGTATGAACGCCTTATCCAAATATTGGACTGTCGCTTTTCGTTTTGCGAAAGGACAATTCTGTATGCGCTAGCAGTGCCTCTTGTCCAAAGATAATCGAGTACGACGACCCGAACTTATCTTCTAGCCGTACTATCTGAAATAATGCTCCCAGATGCAGACTCTGCTTCAACTCATCCGGTTGCCTATCGCTGATAATACACACAAGTTTGCACTTACAAAACCGACGGTTTACCTCATGCAGCCACGTAGCTTTCGGCTCACGCACCGTAAGCCCTGACTCGACCAACACTTTGTGAAAATCTTCGCTTTGCACGAGCATATCTTTTGGAGTATAGAGCAGCAGTGATTTGCGCTCAGAAACATATTCCTCTATCCGAAAGTAGAGTAATTGATTCTCAAACTCTTTTTCGTCGCCGCCCTTTGCTCGTACCTGTTGCATAAATTCTGGCTTCTCAAGAACACGGAATTCTGTATTCGTGAGCAGGAAAAAGAGATTGTAGATTTGTACATGCCCATCAATATCCCATACTCCACAGGAGAGCGGACTTTGCCCGCGAAAGCTTGTGAGTTCCGCAATAATTTCTGGACAGTTCCGCTTGATACCCCAATACTTTTTACCAGCCTTTTTCATAATTGGTCCACGTGAGGGATCGCTGTTGTAGAATTGCTCATAACGTTGTTCTAAAGCATCCGCAAAAAGCGTGTTCTCATCCTGTAGGTGTCGCAACTCTTCGAGTACCTGCGCGGCTTGCACCACACCCCACAACTTTGCATATCGCTTGAACTCTGTCTCAACAGGAAATACTTCGTGAACACTCGCGTTAAACAACTCACGTTCAAGCTCTGCCTCATTTATGTAGCGTTGCCCGAAGCGTTCTAGCACAAAGCGCGGCACAAGCGCATAGGCGCGATAGATAGAATATCCTTCATGGCGTCCTAGTCGTCCAAAGCGTTGAATGAACGAACCAGCGTTGAACGCCTCGAAGATAAGCAGGTTGATCCGAAAATCAACACCGATATCTACCGTCGAGGTTCCAACCAGCAGCATTTTCTCAAACGATGCTTTTCGCTGTATAGGATCAGTCAGCCCAGTGTTTTCGCCAATCGTGATACCATATGGCTGCTCTAGTTGCTCTTTGAGGAGCTTCACCAAGCGACGTGCAGTAGCCACAGAATTGACCAGGATGGCACCTTTCGAGTGTGGATATTGCTTGAAAAAGTCTCGTATCTCGTTCAATCGCACCCCAATCCATTGCTCAGTACGCTGTTCTTGCGTTATCTCATGAAGTTCGAGATCACACGGTTGCAGAATGCGCCGATAGCCATCTTGTTCAGAAGAGGTATAGGTACCCGAAATACGTTTATAGCGCACACCGCCGCGTTCTAACAACGTATCAAACAGCTTGCTTGGTGTCGCGGAGAGAAACATAAACTTGCGACGTTGCTCTTGTTTCCGCTCGTATGACGCAAGGAAATAGCCAAGCATATT
>CAZZVE010000231.1:0-7779 GCA_964657325.1 uncultured Ktedonobacterales bacterium | reverse complement strand
TCGACCAGTTTCGCGCGTTGCGCTTCGGGAAGGCTATTGTGGGTCTTGTGCATGACGTCTTCTTTCTCTTTCTTCGTCGTATATACATCAACATTTGTTTCCCTGCCATGACAGACAGATACAATCGTCATCTCAAGGTTCACGCTCTTGTTCTAGCATACTTGTTATGCGTGAGAAAGTGCGTGAGAAGATGCGTGAAACTAGTCTTGCTAGCAAGAAACGTTTGACGTTACAACACTGAGATTGTACGATACACATGCATTCGAGTAAGCACTATGCTGTATTGTACAGTTTGGACGCTCACGAAGGACAGGACGTTCGCTATGATGAGTTTATTAGAGAGGGGGACGCTCCATTTTGTGTTGCTTGGCTCGCCACAGGTGTACCGGGATGGTCAGTTGTTGGTGTTTCCTTCTCACAAAGCCCTTGCTTTGCTGCTGTATTTGGCTGTGGAGCCAGGGAGTCATTCGCGCAAAACGCTCTCGGAGTTGTTCTGGCCTGAGAGTGATGCTGCTCATGCACGGTCAGCACTTCGCACGACCGTTGTTGAACTTCGCGGTGTATTAGCTGAGGAAACGTCCCCAGCGCATAGAACAGGGACACATCGCATCCCGCATCTGCACATTGATCGTGACAGCTTGAGTCTTGACGCTACACCTCAGGTGAGTCTGGACCTGCATGCACTACAAGCGGCCTGGGTTCTCGCACGTGACCTCGCTCGGCTGACGGCTCCACTCTCAGAGGAGACCCGTCGCGCACACCTTACCCAACTTCAAGAGGCGACTCAGCTCTCGCGTGGGGAGTTCCTGGACGGATTTATGCTACACAACGCTCCGGGCTTCGATGACTGGGCTCGCTTCCAGCGTGAATACTGGCATCTGCGCATGCATCTGATCTTCGATCGACTTTCCTCGCTGTATGAGGATGCTGGTGAGTTCGACCAAGCCATTGCTGTCATCATCCGCTGGCTTGCCCTCACCTTTCTAAACGAAGAGGCGTCCCAACGTTTAATGCGTCTCCACTTCGCGGCAGGCAATCGTGTTGCAGCTTTGCAAGCGTACGAGGTCTTACGTGCTCTGCTGGCCTCGGAGGTTCATGCCGAGCCGACCCCAATTACTATGGCTTTGGCGGAACGTATTCGGGCTACGACTCCCACTCGCTCCATGCAACAACTAGCCATGAGGAGCAGTTCTCCATTGCTCGCGGCTCCTTTCGTTGGGCGGACACGAGAATATGGCCTCTTGCTTGAGCAGTACTATCTCGTTCGCCAGGGACAGACACAGGTGGTGTTTCTGGAAGGGGAGGCTGGTATTGGCAAGACACGGCTTGCCACCGAGTTTCTGGATTGGGCTGTCGCGCAAGGGGCTGATGTGCTGCATGGTCAGGCGTTTGAAAGTAATCGTCGGCTCTCGTATCAGCCGTTTATTGAGGCATTACGTCCCCGCATCGACCAGGAAAATGCGCCCGAAGATTTGCTGCATGATGTGTGGCTGGCGGAACTTGCTCGCCTCTTACCAGAACTGTACGAACGCTATCCCGACCTGATTCGTGTCGTTGCGGATGCGTCGGTGGCACGTAATCACTTATTTGAGGCCGTGGCACGCCTGCTGGCCGTTCTAGCAGCGCGTACACCTCTTATCCTCTTTCTAGATAATATACATTGGGCTGATACCGCCACGTTGGACCTGCTTCATTACTTGGCGCGGCACTTCACCGAGCGTGCTACGCCTATCCTCCTGCTGCTCTGCGTACGCACCGAGGCACGGCAGACGACCTCTGGTCTTGCTGAGTGGCGAGCGAATCTAGGACGGATTGTGCCTTTGACCCGATTGCATCTTGATCCACTCACAGCTCAGGATACAGTGAACTTGCTGCATATCCTGGGCCGACACAATCAGGAGGCAGAGGCAAAGGAAGTGAAGGCTGCCAGCCTTGTTACACAAGCACCTACTGATGTCTTGGAGCGTGTGGGGCAACAGCTCTTCGCCGAAACACGTGGGCAACCCTTTTATCTGATAGAAACGCTCAAAGTACTCCTTGCACATGGCCTTTTCCCGCCATCTTCGGAAGAAGATGTTACTGCAGCGCTGGTTAAGGAACTTGGCATCACACGTCTCTTGCCGCCAAGTGTGCGTGAACTGATCAGTATACAGCTTGATCGACTTCGCCCAACCGCCTTTGCCTTTCTCATCGCTGGAGCCGTGCTGGAGCAGGATGCCACCTTTGAGCGACTCTGCGGAGTTGCGGACCTCTCCGAACACGAGGGACTGATTGCTCTGGATGAGGTACTGCGGAGCCTTCTGGTGCAGGAAACGAAGCCATCGAGTAAGTCAGCAGAAAGTAGTGTGTACACCTTCACGAACCCTATGATTCGTGAAGTAGTCTCTGTCGAAGCAGGTGAGACACGCAGTCGTATCTTTCACCGACGTGCGCTGCACCTTTTGCAAGACACCTCGGTTCCTGTAGCGAAACTGGCTCATCATGCCCTCGCGGCAGGGATGCTCGACCCTGCATTCCGCTTAAGTGTAGCGGCGGGTGACGAGGCGAGAGTTGTCTTCTCATTGCATGTCGCTATCGAACATTATGAACAGGCATGGCAACTCTTGGCAACTCAACGGGCAAACTCTTTGATGCAAACAACGATTTCAGCATCCGATGTCTACCACCTCTACGTCGTTCTGGGACACGCCTACGAACTGACCAGGACATGGGAGCAAGCTCGTCCTCTGTTTAGAGCTATGCTCGGCTATCTGCTTCAGATAGGAGCGCAGGAGGATGAGATGATCAGAGTGACGAAAATAGCTTGGTACCAGGCCATGCTCGATCTCTGGACCGCCGAATTGGAGACGGCTATTCCCTATGGAGAGCGTGCCTTGGCGGTAGCCCGTCACAATGGACAACCAGAGATGATTGTCCAGAGTCTGAACGTGCTGGCCTCTGTCACGATGCACCGAGGCATGTGGGAGGAGTATGAGCATGTGGTCACGGAGGCGCACACCTACTACGTCACGCTGAAAGACCGGGCGATGGAAGCGGATGCGCTTTGTCTCCTTGCCCAAGCACACCTGCATCGTGGGCACCTGCATCAGGGGATTACGCGAGCACACAGCGCGCTCACCATCAGTCAGGAAATCAGGAATACCTGGGGGCAGGTCAATGCACTCTATGAGCTGACCTCAGGGTTACTCGACATCGGTGCTTATACAGATGCACTTGATCTCGCTCTGCAAGCCGTCGTGAGCACACGGACCCTCAATATGGACTCATCACGGGCGAACACGCTGCTTCTGCGCGCCCTCATTCAGTTAGGGGGTGTCTACCGGGCGATGCAGGCTGGGTCTGCTGCTCGTGTGGTTGATCTGGAAGCATTGATGCTCACGAAGACTCTTGTGTCGCCCTCCTACACCTTGGTTGTCATGTCGGTCCTTTGCGCAGATTCCATGCTTGTTGAGGAGTGGGCCGATGCCGAGCGGTACGCACGACAAGCAGCGATGGTTGTAGGGGAGCATGAACTGGTGTATGTGGAAATTCCTCATTGGTGTATCATGGAAACGTTACTGCGTGGCGGGGATGCCGTGCGCGCTCAAGAATACCTCACTCAACTCAACGTGCACAATGGAGATGGTCGGCGTGATCGTGTGCAGTACCTGTGGACATCAGCGGAGTTGGCAGGGTGGGAAGGTCGTCAAGAGCAAGCCCGTTCCCTCTTGGAGGAGGCTTGTGTCCTCGCGAAAGAGATTGGTCTGTCAGATGAACTGTGGCAGATTCAAGTCGTACTCGGAGACTTAGACCAGTCACGGGGAGAGCTGGTGCTGGCAGGTCAGGCGTATGCTCAAGCGGCTCGTGTGGTCCAAGAACTTGCCGAGCGAATCGAAGATGAGGTGCTGCGAACACGTTTTCTCACAGCACCAAAGGTGCGACGTGTCTTGGAACACGTCGCACTGTAAGAGAGTCTCTCTACGCAGAACTCTCTTGTGTTGCTAGCCATTCCATTTTTTCTTTTCTGCTCCTATCGTAGGAGACATGTATTGCGTGTGTGGAGAGTCACCTTTCCGCTGTACTGCATTTTTGCCCTACCACGTGCGACTCACGGTCGTTCTCACGCTTCTTCTCACGCTCTGCCAGTAGTATGAGAAGGAGGGCAGGGAAGATTACAAGACCTTCCTCCTTCTCGGCGTCATACCCACATATGTGTACAGGTGGAATTCAGAGGGCACATAGAGTGTCTATGTGTCTTGGCATAATTACGCGTTAAAGCAGAGGGAGTGAGACATGAACGAGCATTTAATAGCACAGGGAGTGTCTTTTCAAGGGCTGGCGTTTCGCTATACCGAGCATGGGACGTTGCTCATCACACTAGGCGGAAACTATCAGAGGGAATTCAATCCGCGTGAGGCAGCTGATTTGCTGACCTATCTGACAACCTATCAAGGCGATCTGTTCACCCATGCAAGCGAAGGTGATATGGTGACGTGGCCTCGTATGCAACGCGGTTTACAAGGGAAGAGTGAGATAGCCAGAAATATTTTAGACTCTTACGAGAAGAAGAATGCATATTCAGAAGGTGATGATGGTAAACATCGCGATGGAGGGTAGTACGTTTCCTCCGGTATGAGCGACTCACGGTCGTTCTCACGCATCTTCTCACGCTCTGCCAGTACTATGAAGAGTAGAGCAGAGAAGGTGTGAATGCACCCTTTCAACAAGTGAAGGTTGCACACGTCCTGAAAGGACAAGAATAATATGAGTACAACAAAGTTTGTGCAGCCACAGGTTGCCACCCAAATCCCTGAACCCCCTCTTGCAAGGTTCGTATTTGCCGATACGCGGATGGCGTGGCTATGGCTGATTGTTCGTCTGTACGTTGGCTATGAGTGGCTCACCGCTGGGTGGGAAAAGATGACCGGGTATTCCATCAGCATTGGCAGTTTTGGTGTAGCCTCCAAGGGAGGGCCGTGGGTCTTTAGTGGTCATGATGGTGCCGCGATTAAGGGATTTACCATGGGTGCTGTCGCGCAAACAAAGGGAGCCAATCCCGCTGTGCAAGGATGGTACGCCACCTTTTTACAAAGTGTTGTGCTTCCACATGCGGCACTGTTTGCATATGTCGTCACCTTTGGTGAGGTGCTGGTTGGAATCGCCCTGATTCTGGGTCTCTTGACCGGAATTGCGGCATTCTTTGGCGTCTTTATGAACCTGAACTATATCTTAGCGGGTGCGGTGAGCACGAATCCCATTCTTGGGTTTCTCGCTCTGTTCCTGATCTTGGCATGGCGCATTGGTGGCTACTATGGCCTCGACCGCTACGTCCTGCCTCTGTTGGGCACACCATGGACAGGCCGTCTTACTAACAAGCGAATGCCTGAAACGACAGTCGTGCCACATCCTCCTGTTGCGGACCGAGTAGGCTAGCAGCGAGAATGCGTTTTTCTTGAGGTCGCGCTCTCTGTTGTTCGACAGATATATTGGCTCTTACGCAACTCCACTGTTTCTCTCTATTGAGAAACATTTGAAAAAAGTATATCGGATAGAGAAGCCGACATACTTTTTTCACCCGAAGAGAAGGAAGTTACTCTCATGTTTAGACGCATCCTTGTTCCGTTAGATGGTTCATCACTCGCCGAACACGCGCTTCCTCTTGCTGCACGTCTGGCAAAGGTGAGTGGTGGCACTATTACCTTATTGCACGTCTCAAATATTACACTTGAATATGGTTCCTCTCTTACAGCACAGCCATTCATGTACACAGAATCCTTGCTTGATGACGACACTGCGCAGGGACGCCTGTACCTTGACGACATAGCGCGTTCACCCGTCCTGAAAGATATTACGGTCCATAAGGAGGCAACGTCAGGCGAGGTTGCTCAGGGCATCCTCGACTTTGCGCAAAGCGATGCTACTGACCTGATTGTCATCTGCAGCCATGGACGCACGGGCTTCAAGCGGTGGGCGTTGGGCAGCATCGCACAGAAGGTTGCACGCTACAGTACCAAGCCCGTCTTGATTGTGAACAGTGCTCATACTACATTTCCAGAAACAACTATGCCGTCCACGTATCCTATCAGTGTCCTTGTCGGACTTGATGGCTCACTCCTCGCCGAAACCGCGTTACTGCCTGCCGCGCAACTGAGTGCAGCCCTCAACGCTTCAGGAAAAGGCACTCTTCACTTGATCCGGGTCGTGGAAGTCATACAAGAGATGAGGGATGAGGCAGCAGCAACGATTAACGAAAGGAATGAGCAGACAGTAGCGATAGCACGAACATACCTTCAAACGGTTGAGCATCGTCTCCGAGATGGCGATTTTGCCATGTTTCATCTCAATATCACTTCGTCCGTCGTAACAAGCTATGACACTGCTGATATCTTGGTGCGAGAGGCAGAGCAAGAAGGAAGTACTCTCATCGCACTTGCCACCCATGGACGTGGTGGTCTGAATCGTTGGGTTATGGGGAGCGTTGCGGAACGCGTGCTCAGTTCGACTAAACTTCCCATGCTGATTGTGCGCTCAAGAGAATTGGAAGAGCTGACAATGCCTAGTAGAGGAGTTGAGCAGAGGAACAGAGGCTAGTTGGCGAAAGACTCTTCATGGAACAACACGACGTGGCTCGGATATCTTGTTTACTGAACATATGGTATACATAATAGTAGATTGAACGTTCAATCTACTATTATGTATACCATTTTGTGGAGGAACACTATGAGTCATTGGACAATCGCCGATATGCCAGATTTGCGTGGACGGACTGCGCTCGTAACAGGCGCGAATAGCGGGCTTGGTCTTGAAACAACTCGCGCGTTAGCTACGAAGGGTGCGTATGTCGTTATGGCTTGTCGCAACCAGGAGAAGGGGCACCAGGCAAAAATCGTCATTGAGGAGAGCATACCAGAAGCACATCTGGAACTAGCGTCGCTAGATTTGTCATCTCTTGCTGCGATACGCACCTTTGCCGAACGTTTTCGAGCTGATCATACTCACCTTGATCTCCTCTTTAATAATGCTGGTGTGATGGCTATTCCTTATCGCAAGACACAGGATAGTTTCGAGTGGCAATTTGGAACGAATTACCTGGGTCATTTTGCCTTGACTGGGTTACTCCTTCCAACGATGCTAGCAACTCCCCAAAGTCGTGTGATTACGACCTCTAGCATCGTCCATATCATTGGAAATATCGAGTTCAACAACCTCAACAATGAGCGTTCCTATTCGCGCTGGTCCGCGTATGGAAAGAGCAAACTGGCAGACCTAATGTTTGCCTTTGAACTGCAACGTCGCTTGAAGGGGGCAGGAACTACTACCCTCAGCATCGCTGCTCATCCAGGATTTTCTCATACCAATCTGCAATCAACCAGTGTCACTGAGGCGCGTGCAGGGATTGAGGGTTTCATGTACTCGCTCTACCAAGGCCAGAATGCTGCGATGGGAGCATTACCACAGTTGTATGCGGCCACTGCTCCATCTCTTTCTGGAGGGGAATATATCGGGCCTGATGGACTCTTCGGCTTATCGGGCTATCCAAAGAAGGTACGCGCAAGCAAACAGGCATATAATGAGCACGTCGCGGCAAGATTGTGGGACGTATCGGTTGAGATGACAGGTGTGGAGTATACTGCACTACATGCAGATACTCACGAGAAGGTGTAGTTGAGATGGCTGATCTGTATCGGTTTAACCTTGTCGAACTACTTGTTTGCTTTTAGCCTGTGTAAGGGGATTTATTTTCTCTTTAGCAACCGTGCCGTAAGCCCCCTGGCTTCCAGACATGGGGATATAAGGCAC
>CAZZVE010000230.1:5445-7826 GCA_964657325.1 uncultured Ktedonobacterales bacterium | reverse complement strand
TTGACGAAGCAATAGGCGTCCGTCGTGTATTTCTATAACGTTCTTCGTATTTAAACAGTCTTGCCCCTTGTGGGCGTCCATGAGTCTCAATCCCACATTATTTCGTCTATGTGCATAATTATTGCCCCTACACATTGTACTATGATATACTATTCCCGCCGCTATGCGTAGGCGAGACGCCACAGAGGATTGTGTTTTTTTATTGTCTTACTGGCTATCTGCATAGTATCATGTATAATGCTGTATAAAATTATGTATATTTATAGACTTTGAGGAAACCTATGGTGAATAGAGAGCGGCTCATCCAGAAACGCTATCAATTGCAACGTATGCTGACACAAGGGCGCGTTTGCACAATCTACCTGGCATTTGACCAGGTATTGCAGCGTGCTGTGACGGTCAAGATTGTTCCGGCTGAGCATATAGCTGTCTACAAAACCTCTATTCGACTCACTGCTCAGTTTTCTCACGCTAATATTATTGGAACCTATGATTTTATTCAAGAGCCAGACATACTCTATCTTGTGCAGGAATATGTTGATGGTGACAACTTCGGCACTCTATTACAAACACAACTCTCGCCCTATGCTGTTGCGGACTTCGGAGTACAAGTTTGCCAGGCATTGCTCTATGCAGGAAGTAGCACACGTGGTGTGTGCCATGGTGATTTGACGCCTGCCGCAATTATACGTGATCGGCGTGGACTGGTACGTATAAACGACTTTGCATTGCCCAGCGATATGCAATACTTCGCGTCATGGAGCCTCGTAGGAGGTAATGGCAATGCTGTTTCGGATACAGAACTTCCCTGGGGCACAATGAGTGATGGACGACGCGCCGACGATACTCGTGCGCTTGGTCTCCTACTTTATCAACTGCTCTCTGGTCGTCCTCCTGGTGCCACAAGTGTGGAACCACCAATGGATGGACGCCTGCGCTTCTTACGCAATGTTCCCGTTGAGTTATGCGAAATTATCGCGCGTACCGTAGTTGTGCAGCATCCTCAACATATTAATACACCTGAAGTACTGTACGAAGAGTTGCGAAAACAGGTAGAGTTCCTCGAACTTGCTACAGAACCTACATCAGGAATAGGCAATCAGACCGAGGACAATTCCAGGGCATTTACTCCACAGAGTAGTATCGTTCCGCCGGAACCAGAGAAACTTGTAACGGTTCTGCCTGTGCGCGAAAGTGGGCCAGTCGGTAGCGGTCTGTCTGCATTTCAAGTGGAAGGTAATGGGCCGATGGTGGCTATGGAACCACAGATACAACGTCCTCCGTTCGCGCCATCGGCTACAGATGTACCATTTCAACTCGCGCAATCCTACAGTTCGCAAAATGAGGCGCGACCCACACGCCGTCTAAGCATTCCCATATTGATTCTGTTTTGCCTGATCGTTTTCGTTCTCTTTTTTGTTATCGGCTATTTCGTTGCACACGTGGTATTGTAGTGAACAGTATGTTTGACATTCCCGATACATTCGCACGTTTCATAATTGAGCTTAATGGCGACGAAGGTCGCGCGTGGCTCGAACGTTTACCCGGGATACTTACAGCATGTGAGCAACGCTGGCACCTCACACTCGGCGCACCATTTCCCAACTTATCCTTCCACTACGTGATGCCCGCCGTGCGCGGTGATGGCACATCCGTTGTTGTAAAAGCACTAGCTCCGAATGCTGAAAAAGAGGAGTTAGAGGCTCTGCGTCTCTTCGACGGACATGGCATAGCAAAATTGCTAGCTTATGATGTCAATGACGAGGTGCTGTTATTGGAACGTCTACTTCCAGGTACTTCTCTTAGAAAAATGGAGAATGACGAACAGGCGATTTCAATTGCCACAACAGTGATGAAGCAGTTATGGCGTCCTGCACCCTCCATCCATTCCTTTCCCACGGTTGAAACGTGGGGACGAGGCTTTGCTCGCTTACGGCAACACTACTCAGATGGCAACGGCCCTTTCCCAAAAGCATTGCTTGAAGAAGCGGAAATGCTTTACACGGAGTTGAGTGCAACTATGGCAGAACCGATGCTACTGCATGGCGATCTGCACCAGGATAATATTCTATCTTCGGAGCGTGGCGGCTGGCTAGCTATCGACCCCAAAGGTCTGGTTGGTGAACCTGCATATGAGACCGGAGCAATGTTACGCAATTTTCTTCCAGAACTACTAGAGATGCCCGACCCGAAACGGATACTCACGCGGCGCATAGACCAGTTCTCGGATGAACTGAGTTTTGATCGCGCTCGTATACTTGGTTGGGGTTTAGCACAAGCGGTGCTATCCGCGTGGTGGGGTGTCGAGGATAGCGGTCAGCTTGGAGAAGGTACACTTACCTGTGCAAGGTTGTTATCTGAGATATAAATACTGTGTGCTG
>CAZZVE010000230.1:0-5435 GCA_964657325.1 uncultured Ktedonobacterales bacterium | reverse complement strand
CAAATGAGCGATATTCTACTCTCAGCACACAGTATTTATTTATTGAGGTACCAATCGGTTGTTGTAATGCCACCATAATTGACGGTCTTTTTTACGACGCCACCGGGATTGGAGAAGCCCGTGATGGGCTTGCCAGCCTCGGCTAGCAAAAGACTGTCATGCCAGATAGGAGCAGCACCATCAACACCTGTAACATTGACCATCGGCGAGTTATCGTTATTGCCTGCCCACACACCCATCACATAGTCACTGGTGTAGCCAACGGTCCAGTTGTCGTCAAAATTGGTCGAGGTACCAGTCTTCGCGGCGGATGGTCGAATGGTACCTGGATTGCCGAGATAGCAATCAGTATCACTACTGCTGTGCAGGTCGAGCGCGCTGCATTTGCCAAACTCGAATGTACGTGAAGCATTGTCGCTTAACACATTTGTCATGATAAACGCGGTCTGCTTTGAGATAACACGCTTTCCAGGTTGCTGTACATGTAGAATCACATGCCCCTGCACATCCATTACCGTGTCCACAGCATGTGGTGGAATACGTACGCCACCATCGGCGAAAACTCCATATGCGGAGGTTTCATCAAGCAAATGTACGCCTAAACTTCCTAACACAAGCGTGTAGTTCGGCGTTCCTTGATAACTATTAATGCCCATTACCTGCGCTGTATGTAGTGACTGGTCAACGCCTGTCTTCATAATGAGCTTCACTGCTGGGATATTGAACGAGTTCTGCAACGCATAGCGATAGGTAATCAGACCGTGATAACGCAGATCATAGTTCTGTGGTACATAAGGTGGTAAACCACAACACATTTGTACCGTCAGTGGCCCGTCCTCTACAGCCTCTCCAGGACTCACACCCTGCGAGAAGGCGGTGGCGTAGATGAAGGGCTTGAACGAAGACCCTGGCTGACGATATCCTTGTGAGGCTACATCGAAGGCACCCGTACGTGGGTCATTCGGATTGATATTGCCAAGCATGACACGGATATCACCATTGTGATAGTCGATAAGCACCTCTGCTGCATTTGACATATGATGAGCTCGAGCAAGAGCCGCGATGTGTTGTTGTGCAATCTTCAAGATTTTGTTTTGTAGTGGCAAGTCAAGTGTGGTAGAAACAACCAGACCTGCACGTGAGAGATCAGGAATTTTTACATGTAACTCTTGTGCCAACTCATTGACAGCATAGAGCGCAAAGTGAGGTGCAAGTGTATTCTGCCGTATCACGCCGCGATGGAGAAAATTTGGCTTTTGTGTTTCGAGTAGCGCGGTTTCTTGTTCGTTACGCGTGATGTATCCTTGCACTTGCATTTGCTGCAACACTTCTTGCACACGTGACTGTGCTGCTTTGGGATACAAGAATGGGTCACGTCCAATGGGTGCACTTGGAATACCCGCGAGCATGGCTGATTGTGCGATATCAAGTTGTGACGCTGCAGTTGCGGTTGGTGTGTCCTTTAGATCAAAGTAGGTAAACGCGGCTGCATCAGCTCCATACGCTTGCTCTCCATAATAGGTGGTGTTGAGATACATCGAGAGTATTTGCTCTTTTGTGTACTGACGTGTGATGGAAGGCGCAAGAATAATTTCCTGTAACTTACGCACAACCGACTCTTGATTGCCCACAATCGCGTTTTTGATGAGTTGTTGTGTAATAGTACTGCCACCAGAGACGACGTGTCCATGCGTTAAATCGGAGAGGGCCGCACGGACGATACCAGTAATATCATAGCCTGGGTTGGTATAGAAATATTGGTCCTCGATGGCAATCTCAGCGTGTGCAAGATTGAGTGAGATTTTTGCGAGCGGTACCGTTGTTTGTAAGCCCTGATCGATGGCTTGATAGATCATGGTACCATGCGAGTCATACATTTTCAGGCTGTCTTTTGGCAGTATATCATTCAGGGTTGTCACTTGCTGCTGATAGCGTTGCTGTGTTGCTCCTACCACTGCTGTCAGTGTTACCAGCACGGAAGCTAGTACGACAATGACGATAAGCGCACCAAACGCGAGTGGCAGCATAGCCCACTTTGTACCTATGTTGTCAACTGCGGCATAGCGAAGATTGCTATTATGCAGATTTTTTCGCTTGATGTGACGTTTGGTACGCCATCCAGTAGCGTTAGGTTGATTGTGGGGCACTGCATAGTATACTCCACGTTCTGGACGTTCGGGTTGCGTGTTGAGTCGTTGTGCCGCCGCCGCTCGACTGTGTACAGGTAGCTGAGCAACTGAACGTGATATTGCTTGTCCATTGCTGTCTTGAGAAGACTTTTGTAGGTTTGAGGATGATTGCGCCGGTTGTAATGGTTCTGATGAATGCTGCTCAGTCTGCATAACCCGCTTCTTTCTGAACAAGAGCGCAATGTAGTATTGACGTTCCCTGTCCCCACTTACACCCTATATGTACATAAATATAAAGCCGCATTAAAATATTGCACGGGAAAACACAACGCCACTCTCTACAATAAATACGCCATATAAATGCTCATAGATCACAATGTTATACATACTTCTTGAAAAATGGATTGCTTGCTCTATATTCTGCGTAAGTGTGTTCCGTGTGTTCCCAAATAAGGTTCTCTTTATGTATTAACGGTACCAGTAGCGTGATAGTAACGAGTACCCAACCATGTCGATATCAATAAATAAGGGAAATATGCCGACATAAAATAAATCATGCTGACATCGCTCTGAGATGTCAGCATGATCTATTTTATGTCGGCATACACTACTCTGCGGGACTTTGATGTTGTGTTTGTGGATCATGCGAATCCTCGTAGACGGAGGGTTTTAGGACGCCTATATAGGGCAGGTTGCGATAGCGTTGTGCATAGTCAAGGCCATAGCCGACAACAAACTTATCGGGAATAGAGAAGCCCGTATAGTCAATTGTGACAGCCTTGATCCGCTCACGTTGCTTATCAAGTAATGTACAGATACGCAGACTCAAGGGGTTGCGCCTGTTAAGCAGGTCTACAAGATAGTGTAATGTGAGGCCACTATCAATGATGTCCTCAATGATAAGTACATGCTTCTGATTGATTGGTCCTTCAAGGTCTTTAACGATACGCACAACTCCACTAGAATGAGTACTCGCACCATAGCTCGCAACCGCCATGTAGTCAATTTCCAGTGGCAACTCAATTGTGCGGGAGAGGTCCGCGATAAAAGGGACTGCTCCTTTGAGCGTACCTAACAACAATAGATTCTGACCTCTATAATACTGTGTGATTTGCGCTCCCAATTCAGCAGTCTTGTCGCGCAACTGTTCCTCCGAAATGAGTATCTCCAAGATGTCTTCGTGCATATATCTCTTCTCTCAGTCCTTCAATAATTTCAAACAGACAATCCGTTGTGTGTGCTCTGTAAGACGTGCGCGATCATCAATACAAACACCGCCAAGCCAAATTGGACTACCCTCTTTATTAAAAAAGAGAGGTATCGTATCGCGCTGATCACGGCGAATGTGTTTATCTATCAGAATATCTTGTACCTTCTTTTCGTGTGTCATGCCTAGTGGTCGTAGCATATCACCTGGACGACGAGTACGAATAAATAGATGCAGCCCTACATAGTCTGCATCAAGAAACACAGTATGTTGTGTCGCTGGCAAGATACGCCACACGTCTTGCCAATCCTGTCGCTCTATAGACATTCGTACTTTGCTTTCTATTTCTTCTGACAGGACCTCTACGAGAGCCTGCCATGGTGTTCCTGTCAAAAAAACACTTCCTGGAACAGAAAGCTGTACAGGTTTGTCTATGCCGGAAGGTATAGTAACTACGGGTGTTTCTTCTTTATCGCGTCGATGGAAAATTAATGTATCATTATTCCTTTGTACAACAAGTGCGTTGGGTAGGTCCAATGTCACGTTTTCTGTATTGTTCTTGCGCTGTGTAAGTTGCTCGATGAGGAGATAATGACGCAATTCTAACGGGGATTGTCCCGCGCTCAGTAGGCTTGTAACACGACGTAGAAGATGTCTTTGAATACTGAGTGAAAGAGTATGCATGCGCGGTATCGAAAGAACGAGCGATGTGTCTTGTTCACTTAATACGACAGTAGACCATCCCTGTTCTACCTGTATGTCGATCCATTCCGCATCAACGCGCATCACTTCGGCATTGCGTAGGAGTGTTGTACGGAAGCTTGCATTCATTGTTTCAATGAGTGGTAACAGTTCATGTCGGATACGATTGCGATAGAAACGCGTGTCATTATTGCTAGCGTCCTCAACGGGGATCAGGCGATGTTGTGTACAATAAGCAAGTGTTTCAGTATGTGTAACACATAATAGAGGACGAATAATATCTTGTTGCCGTGGCTGGAGTCCAACCATACTGTCGATGCCCCCCCCGCGTATCCAATGGAGGAGCAGCGTTTCCACCTGATCGTCTTGGTGATGAGCAATAGCAATACGCTGTCCCTGTGCGACCTTCCGTAAGAAGCGATAGCGAGCCACACGCGCGGCATCCTCAAGTGAACGACCCTCTTGCTGTGCGAGAATGGGAACATTGGTTGTCCCAATAGTGTATGGTAGGCTCCAGGATGTCGCTAACTGTGCGACCTGTATAGCTTCCTGTTCGCTCTCACTGCCTCGTAGTTGATGATTGAGGTGCGCAACCTGTAGGCGAATGTCTGGATAGCGTTTTTCTTGTCCACATAGTGCATATAATAGGTGTAGGAGACACAACGAGTCGGCCCCACCAGAAACGGCCACAACAACGGTGCCTTGTGCTGGTAACAGGGCGTGTTGCTCAATATAGGCGATGACTCTCTCCTGCATAGTTGCATCCAATGTAGCTCTTATGATACGATAGAAATAATTATAGCACCACAGCGAGTCTTACTGTAACTATGTGTATGGGATGTAGAAAATGGCACTTCGTAAAGTAATTACAACAGAAAATCCAATTCTGCGCCAGAAGGCAAAGAAGATTCATCGCTTTGACTCATCGCTGCAGCGATTGGTCGATGATATGTTTGAGACCATGCACGCATCAAACGGTGTTGGTCTCGCGGCACCACAAATTGCACAGTCCATTCGCGTCTTTGTTGCTGAATATAACGACCCGGAAGAGGACGGACAGCATCACAAGGTTGTTGTCTTCAATCCAGAGATCGTCAAGGCTGAGGGCGAGGCATACGGTTCTGAGGGCTGCTTGAGCATTCCAGGCTATGTCGGAGATAATATTCGACGTGCCACAAAGATACTCGTCAAGGGACAAGACGTGAAGGGAAGAGCAATCCGTGTACCTGCCGAGGGTTGGTTTGCGCGCATTCTCCAGCATGAAATCGACCATCTGGACGGCGTACTTTTCCTTGACCGTCTCGAACGGCCCGAAGACCTGCGCGAAGTCGGCGAGGAGGAAGAACTCGAAGAGGAAGCTGCAGGCGTCATCGAATAAATCTTATAGTAAAAAAGGT
>CAZZVE010000229.1:0-7835 GCA_964657325.1 uncultured Ktedonobacterales bacterium | reverse complement strand
CAGATTTATGGGTCCACTACACTTGGGCAAAGAATATAATGCCTTGGGCGAAAGAGGGTAAAATTGCGTATATAGATTTGTTTGCCGGACCAGGGCGTTACAAAGATGGTGCAAAATCTACTCCACTACTTGTACTTGAAACAGCTATTAAAGATGAGAAGATGCGCCAAATGTTGATTGCAATTTTTAATGATGTAGATAACAATAGTTCAAAGACACTCGAAAAAGAGGTAAATACGCTAGTAGGAATAAATTTACTAAGATACCAACCTCGCATTTTCAACTATGAGGTGGGAAGCGAAATTGTTAATTTGTTTCACTCAATGGAAAAGATTCCTACATTTTTCTTTGTCGATCCTTGGGGATACAAGGGATTATCACTTAGTCTTATAAATTCCGTACTTAGAAACTGGGGATGTGATTGTATATTTTTCTTCAATTATAACCGCATCAATATGGGTTTATCTAATGCAACAGTTAAAACCCATATGGTTGCTCTTTTTGGTGAACAAAGAGCAGAAGATTTACAACGGCGCCTAGAACCCTTAAGTGTTCTTCAAAGAGAACTCACCATAGTAGAAGAGATAGCGGAAGCACTGAAAGAAATGGGAGGTAAGTTTGTTTTGCCTTTTGGCTTCAAAAACGATAAAGGCACTCGTACTACTCATCATCTTATTTTCGTTAGCAAAAATGCGACAGGGTACAAAATAATGAAGGAGATTATGGCAGGAGAAAGTTCTGCTAACAATCAAGGAATAGCATCATTTGAATACAGTCCTGCCGACGCTCGGCAACCACTACTCTTTGAGCTATCACGTCCACTAAATAATCTGGAAGAGTTGTTATTGAAAGACTTTGCGGGTCGTTCAGTAACTTTAGAAGAAATATATAATGAACATAATGTGGGTAAGCCTTTTATCACAAAGAACTACAAAGACGCGTTGAGAGATTTAGAAACTCAGGGTAAAATCGTTGCAGAAACTTCTACTAAGCGAAAGAAATATAGAGGAGAACTTTCTGTAAATGGAGTTCGTTTTTTGTTTTTGCCTTCTCCCATCTAAAATTGATGAATTTACGATATAACTCATCAAAGAATGAAAAATAGGAAGGTGATACGTATAAGGTGAAGAGCAATCTGTACAACTTTGTAGTCAAGCTTGTACAGATTGCTCTTCACCTTATATATTCCTACCCCATCGTTTGCAGCGTCTTCAATGCCTCGGTAATGTGCTTTTCGGGCGTGAACTGGGAGGAGAAGATGTGGCGCACAATGCCTTGCTTGTCGATAATGTAGGTGACGCGCCCGGGTAGGAGACCGAGCGTGGCAGGAACGCCGTAAAGCTTTCTCACATCGCCGTTAGTGTCGCTTAACAGCGTAAATGGGAGATGGTGCTGTTTGGCAAACTGCTGATGCGACTCTGGTGAATCGGAGCTAACACCGACAACATCCGCGCCTGCATCTTTGAACACCTCGTAGCTGTCACGGAAGGAACAGGCTTCCGTGGTGCAACCAGGAGTATTATCTTTTGGATAAAAGTACAGGACAATGCCCCGCTTGCCTAGAAAATTCTTCAGGCTCACTCTGTTTCCTGTTTGTGATAGCAGCGTGAAGTCGGGCGCGATGTCGCCGACCTTTACTTTGCCCTTGACCGTTGAATTGTTTGTGGTACTCATGAGAATAGAACTCCTTATCCGTTTATTTAACGTGTTGAGAACGTCGAAGATGCTGCGACGAGAATTGCACCTACGATGCTCCAAATGAGAATGAGGAAAGGCCACGCACCACCATGACGCCTTCGTGCGTCAGAACTGGATATAGTGTTGAACCACTGTCTTGTACTCGGACGCGTCAGACGCCAGAGAATAAGTGGGCAAGCGATCAGTATCACTAGTGCAGGAACAAGTGACCAGTAATTCCCACGCGCAATACTACCAATTGCGACAACTGCAATACCTATGCCACCAAGTAGCACAACCGCATTCCAAACAATCTGCACAATACGTGTCCAACGCACACCTCGTCGCACGCCTTCACCCAATGCAAAAAAAGCAATGGAGAGTACTAATGTGATTATCGCTGTTGGAAACTGGAAACTCGGTTGTTTGATGAAACCTAGCGCACTCAATAGAAATGGAAAGTAGGGTGTAATCAGGAGTTGTGTCGCGAAGCCCCAATCAAAGGCGACCGCCATCCCAACGCCCTGTGGACCTGCTGCCTCTGTCGGGTCCACTCTTGTCCCAAAAGTAGACTCGGAAGAACTCAGTTGTTTCATTATCGTAGCCCTTTGAGTACATAGTACGTATGTTGTTTAGCTACAATAAGCATAGCAGAGGGGGTGTTAAGATGCTGTTAAGGACATGATTTATTAGCTTTGGTATGATATGTTGTTATGGGCATTTACTCTTTGCTACAATGGCAGCCTTACCTTAAATGTACTTCCATAATTGAGCTTGCTCTCAACCTCGATCTGCCCACCGTATTGCTGAACGATGTGAGACACAATCGAGAGACCCAGACCAGCACCGCCTTTGTGTCGTGTCCGTGAGCGGTCTACACGGTAGAAGCGGTCGAAGATATGATGTTGCTCTTCTGGCGCGATACCGCTACCAGTATCGGTGATACTAATAATTGCCCATGTATCATCGTGGTATGCCTTTACCTGCACGCTACCGTTTACATGGTTGTAGCGGATCGCGTTTTCTACCAGGTTGCTGAATACATGGCTGAGAAGCGTACTATCTCCTCGTATCCATATGTCAGGTGCTTCATCACTTGAGAGCGTGACACATTGTGTGTCGGCAAGCGGTTTGAGTTCGACGAGTACATTTTCGAGGAGGGGTGATAGAGAAAGTGTGTTGTGTGTAAGTGTCGGTTCTTCTGTTGTCAACAACAGTAAATCTGTCACAAGATGCTCTAGGCGCGTCAAGTTACGCTCCACCGTCCCAAAGAGCGTCTTATAGTCGTATGGAGTGGCATCTGGTTCGGTAGAAATGACTTCGACATTTGTACGTAGGGTCGCAAGAGGAGTACGCAACTCATGAGCGGCATCAGCGACAAATCTGCCCTGCTGCTCAAACGAACGCTCAAGACGATTCAGCATTGCGTTAAACGAAAGAGCTAGTTCCTTGAGTTCATCATTCGGGCCTTCCTGACTGAGCCGTGTTCGTAGAGTGTTCGCACTGATTTTGTGCGCGGCCTGACTAATTCTTTTCACAGGGCGAAGAGCCATTCCTGCTGACCAATAGGCACATGCACCTGTAAGAAGAGTCATTACACTCATACCAAGAAACGAGAGATGCAAGAGTGCATCCGATTTCACAACAAATGTGAGAATAAAGAACATCAAGATGGCATTGAGGCCCATCGACAAGCCTGTCATCCAAAGCGTAAGACGCCAGCGTAAAGTAAAAGTTCTTTTACAAACGATAAAAGGGCGTGACTCCGCGATGTTCATAGAGCCTCCTTGGGTGTCTCAGGTGTACCGAGGCGATATCCTACACCTACAATCGTTGCTATGTAGGTCGGGTTGTCTGGATTGTCAGCTAATTTACGACGTAATGAGTTTATATGTACACGGATAGAGGTACTGAAAGGATTAGCACTACTATCCCACACGTGTTCTATAAGTTTTTCTTGCGTTACGATTTCTGTCTGATGACTCAATAAATATTCTAAAATGCCCAATTCTTTATGAGTGAGTTCCAAACGTTGCCCGCTTTTCCAGACAGCTTTTGCAGCAGGGTCAAGCTTGAGGTCCTTATAATGAAGAAGTGGTTCACGGATGCGCATATCGCGCCGTAAGAGGACACGCACTCGTGCGCATAATTCGCCAAAGTGAAAGGGCTTGACCAGATAATCGTCTGCGCCCATGTCCAACCCTGCTATTTTTTGTGTTGGTTGGCTGCGTGCTGTGAGCATAAGAATGGGTAATTGTGGCCGACTCTGTTTGAGCAGACGACAAACCTCTAGCCCATCTAATCCTGGCAAGTTCAGGTCTAACAGTACGAGGTCATACTCGTTGATGTCTGTCAATTCCCACCCCTGTTGACCATCCAATGCGACATCGACCGCGTAGCCTTCTCTTCTTAGCCCACGCGCTAACGCGCTTGCCAGTTCATCCTCGTCTTCGACAACCAAGAGCCGCATACATATCTCCTGGAGCATAACCATGTCTCGTGCTTGTAAATACTGTACAAACGGTACTCATTAAATAAAAATCTTCTGTTTGCATGTGCCGTGAAAAGCATGATTATAAATAGTAAACTGATGAAAGCGGTCTATTTTTTCTTAGACCGCTTTCATCAGTTTACTATTTATAATCATGCTTTTGCAAGATCAACGAACTAGAGGGTCCTTCTTCGTCGAAATGAGACAGGACCAGAGGCCAGGAGGCTCAAGCGTCCTAACCGTGGAGAAAGCCACCGATCCACGCCATAATAGCGTCCTGCGGCAACGGCGAGGAGCGTTCCAGCAACGAGTGCATACATAATGGCCGTTCCAATATCGGTACTCTTACCCGGTTGAACTGAACCAAAGCCTTCTGCTACTGACCAGATGCCCAATGAAAAGATTATACTAACTACACTCGTCAAATTGGTGAGAAAACCAAAGATGAAAAAGACTGCTAGTGCTGTTTCTATGGATGCGACCAGGTAAGCATAAAAATGTGGATTAGCACTGACGATGTTTCCCCAGAAAGAAATCCAATTTTGTATGAGTGCTGGTTGTCCATCCTTTGCACCAGTAACTTGGTCAGAAAACGAGTTGATAAATCCTGGTTGCCATTTGAGCCATGCTGCAATGCCCCACACGACTCCAAAGGCAATTCGTAGAAACGCAATTGCTTTAGCACGCCAAGTTGAGACTCTTGTTAATCCTGTAGTGGTGAATGGCACCTGTTCGAGCGCGCCACTTGGTGCAGTCCCTGTGTTGACGATCATTGCTCCCTCGGCCGAGCGATTCGTTTCTCTTTGCATGATGTTCTTTCCTTTCAATCGAGTAAAGTGGGTGCTGTGATTGAAACACCATCTTCAATTCTAGTAAGTACACGAACATAGCTGTATATTGGTTACTAGAATTAGCACCATTTTACATGGTCTATATTGAATAGAATATAGACCAATTTACAAGATGAAAAGAAGATTAAATGTGGAATACAACAATTATTTTGTGAGGTGAGTGAGGAAGAATGCTTATAACATAACCATATCTCGCGCCCGTAAATAATCCCCAAACGCTTCTTTTGCTATGCGCGACGCTTCCTGCAATTCATCATCTACTACCACTTCGGGTTCCCACCACCAATTTGTGATGGTCCACGTACCTTTCTCAAGGCGAGAGTCGAAGCGAGCGACGAAGCGGTCTTTATAGAAAACGGGCAACACATAGTAACCCCAACGACGTTGTGCTAACGGTTTGTAGACCTCCCACATATAATCGAAGGAAAAGATGTGCTGTATCGCTTTGCGATCCCATATGAGGCTATCCAGTGGACCTAAAAATATCATACGTGGCTTGAGGGATTCCGCGTTAAGTAAAGGTAATGAGTTCGTGAGTATATAGTAGGTCCATGTTTTGCCCTCGATATGTAGCGGCGTGAGCGTTCCGTCTTCTACCAGATGCGCTATTGCTCGTTTGCGCGTTGTCGCGTCGCCACAGGCACTCCAAATACACTGTTCCGCCATTGGACGCAACAAGCCCATTGCCTTCGCACGTTGCGTCATAATCCAACGATGGTAGTCGTCTTCATCCAGGATAGGAAGTTCATTGTAGTATTGAGGTGGAATGACGCGTTCGGGACGATCATAATAGTGGCGTCCGCCTTTGCGATGATGCGTGACGAGTTGTCCACTCGCCCACAGTGCTCGTAAAATACGCTTGGCGACCGTCGAACCGGACCACGATCCGCGTTCGCCGTAGCTTGTGCGTTCTTCAAGTTCCAGCGAGGAAACTGGACCGCGAGCATCGAGTGCGGCAAGGATACTTGTTACTGCTTCCGTATGGCTTTTCAATATCTCGCGGTCATGATACGGCTCATAGCGTTCGCGCATCAATGTTCGTTTCGACCAATCGCCAATTGGCACAAGACACGCCTGCTTGTCCCATGAATCGTACAGGATGCGTTCGGTATAGGCGGCATGCTGCCAATCATCGACATGATAGCCAGGAACACGCGCTTGAAAGACCAGATCGGGATTGCGCCCAACGGGATTAAGCGGGTCGTATTGAACGGTACTCAACCGCTCAAAGACACCCGCGATATCTGTCTGCGCGAAATGATAGTTCGAGAGGAAGCGGCGTGCCTCCTCCCGCGAAAGGTGGATGCTCAAGAAAGCGTAACCTCGCTTGTTGGCTTAACAGTGATGATATGCGTATCAGTTCCAAAGCCATCCACAACATGATTGAGTTGGGCGATGCGTTGCGCGGCCGTAAGCACTTCCCCATCATAATCTTGTGTTGAGTGTGCATCGCTTACCAACGTCACATTATAGCCCTCTACCGTTGCGCGGCGAATAGTGGTATCGACACACATCTCGGTAGAACCGCCAACGACAACAAGATGCTCGATGCCTCGCGTCTCTAACTCATGTTGAAGTATTGTATCATAAAAGGAGTCTGAGGCACGCTTGTGGACGACCAACTCGCCGTCCTGTGGTGCAATCGCGGGATGAATAGCCCACCATGGTGAACCAACTTCTAAGCCATCCCCCTTTGGACCGTCATGCTGTACATAGATAACCGGAATGTGTGAAGCGCGTGCCTGTGCTAGCAAAACGTTGATGTTGTCGAGTACCTCTTTGCCTTTATACGCTGGCTCGATTACCCCAATCTGTGTGTCAATAACGAGTAAAGCTGTGTTGTTCATGAGAATGCTCCTCCTTTTTGTTTTGTTACTAAGAGAAGTGTATCACGAATTGCGGACAGAAAAGGCCCTGATTATTTGTCAAACTACATAATCGTGTCCCTTACATGATATGATAATACGAAGAGAGAATAGCCCAACAAAGCTGTTGTTGTGTATCTCTTTGTAGCGCACATTGTTGTAAGAAGGAGCACCTCTTTATGACGAAAACTCCAAATATGACCGATTACGAGGCGGAACGACGTAGTTTTCATCTCGATGTACCCGCCCAATTCAATTTCGCAATTGATGTAATGGGCAAGTGGGCCGCAAACCCAAACAAACTCGCGATGCAGTGGCTTGGGCAAAATGGCGAAGAACGCTCAATTACCTATCAGCAATTTGTGGAACGCTCTAGCCGAGCCGCGAACGCCTTTCTTGCGCTTGGCATCCAAAAGGGTGATCGCATCATGGTCATGCTGCCACGCATCCCCGAATGGTGGGAGACCGTTCTCGGCCTGATGAAATTGGGTGCCGTTCCCATTCCCTGTACCACGTTATTGACCTCCAAAGACATCCAGTTTCGCGCGGAAGTCGCTGAGGTTCAGGGCTTCATTACAGACGCGGAAGGCGCGACAAAGTTTGACGCGGTACGCGACCAGTGCCCGACCATCAAATTCACTGTACTTGTCGATGCTCCTGACCGCTCACATTGGACGAACTTTCAACAAATTTCCGCGCAAGCCTCGCCTGACTACACGGGACCCAAAACCAATAGTGATGACCCTTGCCTCGTCTATTTCACCTCCGGCACTGTTGGCTATCCAAAGATGGTCCTGCATACACAGGCAAGTTATCCCATCGGACATACCATTACCGCGAAATATTGGCTTGACCTGGATGAGAATGATTTACACTGGAATCTGAGTGAAATGGGATGGGCAAAGGCAGCTTGGAGCAATCTTTTTGGGCCGTGGATGATGGGTGCGGCGA
>CAZZVE010000228.1:3400-7840 GCA_964657325.1 uncultured Ktedonobacterales bacterium | reverse complement strand
TATGCGAACCATCTCACTCATCTCTCTATTTTTATTCGTACCGTAGAACTTCTAATGGACGAACACGGACCGAACCCCAGGCGACCAGTGCTGCTGTAAGCATTGCTAGCAGGACTGAACCACCTATCAAACTCAAGACGATTAAAGCGGAGACGCTAAAGGCCACGCTGAAGAGCAGATTTCCAAGCAGGATAATGGCTCCTGTTGTGAGTAGCATCGCAAGCAACGCTCCAACTCCACCAACGATACCGTTCTCAATCATAACCTCGCTCAAGACAGTGCTACTGGTATAGCCAACCGCTTTCAGAATGCCCAGTTCGCGTCTGCGCTCTAGCATCGCCAGGGCTACAGCGTTCGCAATGATGATCACACCAGCAATCACGGAGAGAGACGCGATAGCGACAAGCATATCAAGAATACTGTTAAGCAGTGATGCGATATAGGCTCCAATATCCGCCAAATTTTGTACTGTTGCGTTTGGAACAATTGTAGCAAGCTTGTTGAGCGCGTTGTTTACCTGAGCCTGGTCGATTTTCATGTAGGTAACTGTCGTCACACCAGTCTTTACAGAACTGAATGCGTTAGCGGTACTACTTGCGGCTAGCACATTGCCTACGTGGTCAACACTCGATGTACGAGCATAAGTACCAACAACGGTCAGTGTTTTCTGCGTCTTTCCATCAGCACTGGCAAGCGTGATGGTGTCTCCTGGCTTCAAGTGCATCCCGAATGGTCCAGCACTAGTCAGCAGGTCACTAATCAAAACATTGTTTGTACCAGCATCACTTGCATTTAAGGTACGACCCTGTGTCATCGTCGATGTAGGCGCACTATGTGTCAGGTCATAGCCCTCAACTGTACTTAGAAATTCGATGGTGCTTTGACGGTCATCCGCCGCCTTTGGCAACTCCTGTTGCAACGGTTTTCCATCGATAGCAATGGGCAACGCTTGTGTATATGTATCGGTACGGCTCTTTGAAAGGCCAGGAAGTGTATTCAGTTTCGTATGTAGTGCAGTCGTATCATTACCGTTTGTCGTTGCAACAACGTTATAACTTAAGTTCTGGGCAAACGAACTGCTAATTTGTACTTGCAGGTCTTGTCCTAACGCGAGGACCACACCAACGGTAAAGACGCCAATGAACAGAGCCAATAATGTTGTCGTTGTGCGTGCCCGTTGTCGCCCTATATTTCGTAAAGCCATCTTCGTGCTGACCTTCCAGGTCCGCGGTAGTAAGACAATCACGACACCCATTAACGAGGCAGCGAATAATAGAATACCGAATATAGGTAGGACAAGGTAGAGCAGGACAGATGCCGCGACACCAACAAGAATGATCGCAAGGTACTTGATGTCGAAGCGTTCTGGTACGGGTAGTTTGCTGATTGTGAAGACAACCAGACCAAAGAACACACTTAACAACAGCAGGAAGGCGAATGTTCCGTAAACTGCCTCTATTCCTAGCAATACATCATTATTGAGGATCACAATTGCTAAAGCACAGAACAGCACGGATAGGATAACCAGTAAGCCAATTGTCAATGCTATACTGCTCGCGCCCCTGTTCTCGACCTGATCTCGGATAACGTTTAACGGACGAATATTCGCAGCCTGCACAATTGGCATCAAGCCGAATATGAGCGCGGTAACTAAGCCTATAGCTACACCACCTGCAATAGTCCAAGGATTGAGAATAAACGGGACGGTCAGACCAATGTTTTGCATCAGGCCGCGTACTATATAACTTACGCCAGTCGCGGCAGCGGCACCCACAATACCTCCAATCAGACCGAGCAGACTTGCTTCTAAGCCGAATAGCAGGTAGAGGTCGCCACGACGGTAGCCAGAGGTCTTGAGCATAGCAATCTCTGTCTTACGACGTGAAAGCAACACTTGCATCGTGTTGACGATACCAACACCACCAATTAGCAGCGCGAGTAGACCAGCAATCTCTAAAAACTTACTGATGTTGTCGATTGATGCTTGCTGTGCCTTGAGCGCATCAGCGACGGTTTGTGTTGCGACAAGTGGAAATTGCTTGTTAATAGCTTTCACAGCAGTATCGGTATGTGCCTGATTCGCTGTCGTCACGTCAACAGCAGTGTAGGAAACATCCTTTGTCGTTGCTTGATAATCGGAGTTCGAGATGAGTACGAGGTTGCCAGCTTGAGCGAACACACCAGTATTCGAGACAACACCCGCGATTTTTACATGGTATGTCTTACCCGAACCAGCATTAGTTTTGGTGTACAGGTCAAAGCTATCACCCGACTTTTTGTGGTACTTATCAAGAAATCCCTGCGTGACGACGACTTGATCATTCTTAAGCAAACTTGAAACACTACCGTTGCTTGGTGTTGTGAATGTAGGTTGTGAAACAACGGGATAGTTACTTGGTGTAACCGCATTTACAGTAAACGATTGGAATGATGAGCCAGTTGCGCTGAGTGCACCATTCGCACTTGTGATAGCCGTATAATTTGTGATGGTGCCATTGTTCTTGAGCTTTGCGAAGTACGAGAGGTCGCTCTCTTTTAATGGAACCTGTGCTGTGACCGCGATATCGCCGCCATTCGCATCGCGTGTATTCGACGTAAGCGAGCTTTGCAACATGAAGCCGACCAATTGCAAGGCGACAATCGCCATTACACCAACGGCAACACAGAACACTGCCAGCACAGTTCGCTGTCCACCTCGGAGCAACGAACGAGAAGTATAGTTAAAGTACATTGAAGCTTTCATGATGATATCTTCCTCTCACGAAATTTATTGAGTAATTCTGCCATTGGTGCTATCAATTTCGGCAAGCTTGCCGTCTACAATACGGAGAGCGTGGTCTGCGTGAGAGGCCACAACGGGATCATGTGTCGCGATGATAAAAGTTTTTCCAGTCTGCTCACGAAGTTCTGCGATGAGTTTGAGGACGTTTTCGCCGTTTTTCGCATCAAGGTTGCCCGTTGGTTCGTCGGCAATGACAAAGGCAGGATCGGTTGCGAGTGAACGGGCAATCGCTACACGCTGTTGCTCACCACCGGAAAGTTGATTTGGACGGTGATCGAGTCGATGCGAAAGACCAACCAGTGCGAGAAGTTCCTGCGCTCGTGCGGATGGAGAGCCTTTATGCTTACCAACATACAAAGGTATCTCAACATTTTCTTGTGCAGTCAATGTAGGTATCAGGTTGAATGCCTGGAAAACCATGCCAATCTTGCTATTGCGCACAACGGCAAGCTTGCCCTCGGTCATACGTGTGATATCAACACCGTCGATGAATACCTGTCCCGTCGTGGGATTATCCAGGCCAGCGATGATGCCTAGTAACGTACTTTTTCCTGAACCGGAGGGTCCAACGATAGACACAAATTCGCCACTCAGAATCTGGAAACTGATGCCCTTGAGAATATTGATGCGCTCCTTGCCAAGAGGGAGTGTCTTAGTGATATCCCGTACATCCATGACAATGTTCTTTGAAGTAAGTGTATGTTCTTGTGTTGTTGAAAGTGTTAGCTGTGTATTCATGTGTCGTCTCCTCTTTCTTTATCTTGCTCAACCAAAGTTTGTTGTAATCTCTGTGCTAAGAATAAGCGGAAACGACATATTTGGTATGCGTCTACAGGCGTGTTATGGGGGAGACTTTAGGCGGGTGTGTAATGCGAAGAACGGCTCGGATAAAATAGTATTATCTCGACAATACATTTCCTTTATGCTACACTACGGGCAGAATAGGAATGTAGGAATGTAGGAATATGGCTGGCGTTTGGGATAGTAATATGAAGCGGTTGGTGGGTATCAATCCGCAGGCTTTTGCGACGTGGCTTTTAGGGGATGCACAAGTTGTACGAGAATTATCTGGACACCTTAACCGAGCAATAGATATAGACATTTTGTACGAGGTTATCCTTCGCGGACAGCGAGTGGGGTTTCATATTGAGTTTCAGCGTTATCGTGATACAAATATGGCGGAGCGCGTTTGGGAGTATAATGTATTTGCAACTCGTAAGTATTCTTGTACAGTCATCTCTTTTGTGATTTACCTGAAAGAAGACGGTGAGATTGCAGAGTCACCTTACATACGAGAGGTCTTAGGCATTCAGCAGATTCATCGGTTTGATTTTATCAACGTCAAACTGTGGGAGACACCAACCGAAGAATTAATGGGACCAGGGCTTACTGGATTGCTACCGCTGCTACCTTTAACGAAAGAAGGAGATAAGCGTGAGGTTGTCGAAGAGGTAGTGACGAAATTATTGCAAGTCGAAGACAAAGAAATACAGAGAAATCTGCTTACAATTACGTTTACGTTGTCATCATTAGCACTCGATGTACAGGAAGATAAAACATGGCTACTTAGGAGGTTCAGAATGTTCCAAGACATAATCCGTGATACAGAAATCTACCAATATATTATGCATGAAGGACTCGAACAGGGACTCGAACAG
>CAZZVE010000228.1:1985-3390 GCA_964657325.1 uncultured Ktedonobacterales bacterium | reverse complement strand
GGGGATTGAACAAGGGCGTGAACAGGGGATTAAGCAGGAAAAACAGGAAGAACTACAACGTCTGCGTCAAACGCTCATAGCGTTTGTACAAGCACGTTATATAGAGCTAGTTCCTTTTGCCACAGCGCAAGCCGAACAAATTAACAACGTTGACGTACTCAACAAGTTGATACTTAATGTGGGCCTTGCACAAAATTTGGAAGAGGTACACCACTACCTCGAAGAGGCGAAGAATACATAGACATATTAGTGCTTCGTCAAAATGTGAATTGCTCGTCCAAGTGCACTCTCAGCACTTTCCTGTATGGTTTCGCTTAGTCCTGGGTGAGCATAGAGAATTTCGTCGAGATCGGTGAGAGTTGCTCCCATCTCGATAGCGAGCGCAAGTTGACCAATGATGTCACCTGCACGCGGCCCCACGAGCGTTGCCCCAAGCAACACACCTTCGTCTTTTGTCGCAACAATCATGGCTACGCCGTTATCAGTCCCTAGCGTCAATGCACGTCCATTCGCGGCCAACGGAAATCGTCCCATTGTGATGGTATAACCCGCTTTTGTCGCCTCTTCTGCTGTATGGCCAACCGTCGCTAGTTCTGGCGTCGTATGCACAACGAGCGGCGTAACTATTGGTGCGAATTGGACGCGCTGCCCTGCAAGTACCTCTGCTGCAACCTTGCCTTGCTTGATAGCAATGCTTGCCAACGCTTGACTCCCTGTACAATCTCCCACCGCATAAATGTGCGCAACACTCGTTTGTTGCATGGTATTGACAGCAATACCGCCATTCTCCGTCAATTTCATACCGATAGTGTCAAGGTGTAGCCCTTGTGTATTTGGTATAGCTTTTCTGGAAAAGACTATAGGTCTATTCTCATCAATAGTCTGGTTTTTTAGAGCAAGTTGCTCGATGCCTAATTTGCGTAAGCCAGCCGCTACCAATCGAAGCGCGACAGAATCGACGCCAGTGAGTAATTGTTCCCCTGGTGTGTAAAGCCGAACTTTGACACCAAGACGTGCAAACAGTGTCGCGAGTTCCAGAGCAATATAGTCATCGCCAACGATACTTATGCTCTGTGGTAGTTGAGCGAGTTGTAGTACCTGTTCAGGAGTTGATGCTTGTGTGCTCTCGTCGGACACAGACGTAGCACCTGTAGCGATAATACAGTCTTCAAACTTGAAGCGATGGGACCCGTATTCGCCTTCCACACGCACTTCTTGCGCGTTCATGAACCAGCCAATGCCCTTCACGATCTCAATATGGTTGCCATCAAGCAAATGATGCACACCTTGCGAAAGCTTGTCCACAACTCCTTGTTTCCATATTTGCATGGTTGCCCAATCAAAGGAAACAGCCTCGGCATGTATTCCCATTGCGCTCAGGTCGTCAGAGCGCATCTGCTGGTAG
>CAZZVE010000228.1:0-1885 GCA_964657325.1 uncultured Ktedonobacterales bacterium | reverse complement strand
GCACCGTCAATAACTCTATGGTCAAATGATAGAGCAAGTGGCATCATAGTACGTATAACCACTGTGCCATTGTGTACAATAGCCTTTTCTTGGATGCGCCCGACGGCGAGAATAGCGACCTCTGGCGAATTGATGATGGGAGTGCCAGTGTTGCCGCCAAAACTACCGATATTGTTGAGCGTGAACGTACTTCCTATCACCTCTTGCATTGTCAATGATCGTTTTTGCGCTCCCGAGATAAGATGCTCTAGCTGTCGCGCAATCTCAATAATCGTGAGCGTATCAGCATTCCGCAGCACAGGCACAAGCAAGCCTTCAGGTGAGTCAGTGGCGATACCGATATGATAGGCGTGTTTATAGACAATCTCGCGCGTCTGTTCGTCAAAACTGGCATTGAATATAGGAAATGCTTTGAGCACGGGTAACATCAATTTCACAAGAAGCGGCATGTATGTAAGACGAAAGTTGCGCTGCTCTGCAACAGGTTTGAGCACGGCACGCAGCGCGACAAGTTCGGTGGCGTCAAGTTCATCGAACGAGGTGGCATGAGGAATGGTACGCCATGAATGCTCCATACGTTCAGCAATACGTCGCCGTAAGCCTGTGAGGGGTTTACGCTCGTCTGCCGTAGAGCTTTCTTGCACGCTTGCTTGTCGTGCTGTTTCCTGAGCAGCTTCAAGTATCACCTCTTGTGGCTCTACTTGCGTCATGCTATGCATGGACGACGTATGTGTTTCAAGAGTAGATTGATGCGTTGATTCACTGCTCTTGGTCGCGCCGTTTGTGCCATTGCTCGTTTGCTCAATGTATTTTTGTATGTCTTCCATTGTCACACGGCCACTAGGATGCGATGGTGTAACCTGCTCAAGATGTACGCCTAACTCAAAGGCACGCTTGCGTACAGCAGGAGCAGCCAGAACACGGTATGGTACTGTAGTATTGCTTGGAGGCGTTGAAACTGATGCAACACTTGAGAGTGCGGTTTCAGCCTTGATAGGGTGTTCCATTGTAGATGGTGAAGCACTACCCACAGCGTTCGCTTGTGTCGCTGTCTTAAATGTAACAAGGACCTCACCGAGTTTCGCCACAGTGCCTTCCTGTACACGAATAGTATCAACGGTTGCGGCAACCGGGGAAGGTATTTCGACAACAGCTTTATCGGTCTCTACTTCAACCATCGGCTGATCGAGTTTGACGCTATCGCCGGACTGAATTAGCCAGCGTCGTATCTCGGCCTCCTGCATACCCTCACCAAGGTCGGGCAGTTTGAACTCTTGCATAGGTTCATCCCCTCTTTATTCCAGCGATTTCTTTTTCTCGCTCATCGCCTCTTTCACGGCGGCACGGATAATTGACTTTACAAAAGACTCTTTTGCGTCCGTGTATCCAACACGGTCAAATCCAAATTTCGTCGCTAGTTCTCGTTTGAGTATATCGTATTGCTGTGCTGACTCTGGATGTAAGAGCATGTATTCACGAAAGAGCAGCATCATTGCCCACTGGTCATGACCCTTCTCTAATATATGAAGATGGTAAGTATGCGGCTGTGATGTGATATCAGCTGGCTTACGAAAATAATATCTTCCTGGTATGCTATTCTCACCAAAATAGGCATAATCTAGTGACTCAAGTGGCTGTACACAATGTGGAATAAGCGCAATATCACGAATGATTGGCATGATATCTATGATTGGTTTCGCGCTTAGACCAGGGATTGACGTACTGCCAACGTGCTGAATATCTATAAGATATTCGCCGATGGCATCCTGAATACGTGCCTTTTCTTGTGCATACATCTGAGGCCATTGAGGATTATAGTCAACGATGATAACTTGCCCTGTGTCCAATGCGATCTCCATCTTATTTGTAGGGACCGATTTATCAC
>CAZZVE010000227.1:0-7871 GCA_964657325.1 uncultured Ktedonobacterales bacterium | reverse complement strand
ACGGGCGCAAGCAGCGGAATTGGCGAGGCGACTGCGCTTCTGCTCGCTGAGCGCGATGCGAAAGTCGTACTTGGAGCACGCCGACCGGATCGCCTTAAGGCTCTAGCGACCCGCATCCGTGATGCGGGCGGTGAAGTAGCTTATGCACCTACAGACGTAAGACGTCGCGACGACCTCTCTAACCTCGTTCGGTTGGCCTGCGAACAATACGGTAAGCTTGACGTTCTCATTAACAATGCTGGCGTTATGCCGATTTCCCCCCTCGACGACCTGCACGTCGAGGAGTGGGAGGAGATGATCGACGTTAACCTGAAAGGCGTTCTGTATGGCATCGCGGCAGCATTGCCTGTCTTCCGCACTCAGGGTTTTGGACACTTCGTCAACATCGCTTCCACAGCAGCGTTTCTCATCGTACCATCCATGTCGGTCTATGCTGGCACGAAGGTCGCCGTGCGTGCTATCTCCGAGGGCTTGCGCCAGGAGGCAGGCGATAAACTGCGCGTGACGATTATTTCTCCTGGCATGACGCGGACGAACTTCGCGGAAACCATGACAAATCCGACGGTGAAAGCCCAACTCGAAGAGAGACGGGACAAGTCTGGAATGTCGCCTGATGCAATCGCCCGCGCTATTGTGTTCGCAATCGAGCAGCCAGCCGATATTGATGTGAGCGAGATTATTGTTCGTCCCACCGCGTAGGGGAACTAGTTCTTCGCGCTGGGTGGTGATACTGCACTGGTCAGGAGACATTGATTCCAACTAACTCACGAACGAGCTTACAATGTGGGTCAGGGACATGACAGGAGCAGAGCACCACCTGTCACTACCATACATGGACACGTGCGCGGCTTTGCCACGCCGTGAGGGAGTATAGTAGTGACAGGTGCTCTGCTCCTGTCATGCAGCTTACCAGGTCGTCTCACAAGTTGTTTAGAGTCAATGGTCAGAAGAATACGAACGAGGTAGTGGCTACCACACCCAGTACGTTATGATTTTGCATTCAATGAAATCAAGTACACTATAATTAACGCTTCGTTCAGACGAATTTCCAAAAAGTCGTCCTAACCTTTCCCAGGTTTTCCTCTTTTCCATGAGTCTCTCACTCTATGTCTTATATCATGGCTGACTTTGACGTTAACGTTAAGCTTGTGATATACTTACTAGGTACGTTTTTTCTAAGAGAAATTGCATACAACAACGAGGGAAACACATGTTCACCACAGATAATTATTCATCGCTTACTCCTCAGGATGAGCAACATACACAACAAGAACGGTTACTCTATACCATTGAACAAGTGGCAACACGCACAAACATGACAAAGCGCACTCTACGCTACTATGAAGAGGTTGGACTTCTTTCACCAATGGGTCGTACAGAGGGCAACTACCGACGTTACAGTGAAGAGGATGTACAACGCTTGGAACGGATTAAAGAGTTGCGTGATCTTTTAGGCTTTTCGCTTACAGATATCCGCGAACTTATGCATGCAGAAGAAGAGCGCGACTCCATTAAGGTTGCATATCTACAAGAAACAGAGGCATCCGCGAAGATAGCGCAACTCGACCGCGCCGATGCATTAATTCGCGGGCAGCTTGCCCTTATTGAAGAAAAGCTTACTGCTTTAGAGCAGATGCGTACCTCGCTTCAAACTAGATTGGAGCGTCACGGACTAAGACGCGCTGCTTTACAACGTGAAGAATAAACCATTATACACTTTTAAACATTTCTAAATAGAACGGACCTTATCTATGAAAGCACTTTCTGATAACAAAACATCCTCTTCGGTTGTTGAAGCATCGCAGCCGAGGAACTTTCTTAGCACGTTTAGTGCATTACAACATCGCAACTTCCGCCTCTTTTGGACTGGTCAGTTAGTCTCGCTGGTCGGTACATGGATGCAGACAACCGGGCAAGCATGGCTCGTTTTACAACTGACGCATAGCGCGTGGTGGTTAGGGCTTGTTGGCGCATTGCAATTCTTGCCAGTGATGCTGTTCTCACTATTTGGTGGCGTTATTGCGGATCGTTTACCAAAGAGGAGATTACTTCTTTTCACGCAATCATTCGCTACAGTGCAAGCGGTAATACTCTGGTTCCTTGTTTTCACTGGCACAGTGCAACTCTGGCACATTCTTGTACTTGCCCTTATGCTTGGCGCGACTAACGCACTTGATATGCCTACACGTCAGGCATTTGTTGTAGAAATGGTGGGACGTGAAGACTTGCCCAATGCGGTTGCGCTGAACTCATCGCTGTTCAACATGGCACGTATTCTTGGTCCTGGTCTTGGTGGATTACTCATTGCATGGCTTGGCGTTACACCACTTTTCTTGCTAAATGCCATTAGCTTTATACCAGTGCTGATTGGCTTAGTCTTAATCGATACAAGTAAGCTACACTCACATGCAAAACCTGTTATCGCAGGTGTGGCAACACAAAAGCAAAGCACGATGCAAAGTTTACGCGAGGGACTAGCGTATATTGCTAAAACACCTTCGGTCTTGCTCATCATTGTTGTTATTGGTACGGTTTCGTTGTTTGGTATCAACTTCAACGTTGTCTTACCCTTGTTTGCAACCGATGTATTGCATGCTGGACCTGTCGGCTTTGGTTTGATCTCGTCTGCAATTGGCTTTGGAGCACTTGTCTCTGCATTATGGCTGGCATGGGGCAACAAGAAACCAAATATTCAACATATGTTGGTGGGGGCAATCATCTTTTGTGTACTTGAAGCGGCATTTGCTCTTTCACAACTCTATGTATTGTCACTTGTCTTAATAGCGGCTGTTGGCTTTGCACAAATCACCTTCTCAGCAACGGCGAATACTACATTGCAAACAGTGACACCGGATCATTTGCGTGGTAGAGTAATGAGTGTGTACATGTTAGTCTTTGCGGGTAGTCTACCATTAGGGAATCTTTTTACTGGTGGTTTAGCACACTTCTACGGAGCACCAATTTCGCTGTTAGCTGGTGCAGGACTTAGTTTTATTGCAGCAGTAGTGGGCTGGATACTACGTTCTCCAGCGGAGAAGAGTTTTGCCCAATCAACACGAGAAGCTGAACAAGAAGCCGATTTATTGGAGCACGCTGCAAGCGCAGACTAGCCGGTTCTCCTGGAACATTTCACCGATTGTAGTTGCTGACCAGCAACTACATATTGACCAAAGCGAAGCGTTGTTTACGGTTGAACGACCGACGCTCTATTGGTCACTCGCAGAACCAACAGGGCTTGTGCTAGGCTTCTCACAGAAGCATGATATACTCAATCCAGTAGTGTTACAGGAGAAACAGGCAATACCAATTTATCATCGACGGGCAGGAGGTACAGCAGTTCTCGTTGGACTTCATCTGCTCAGTCTTGATGTTTTCTTACCAGCAGGACATCCGCTTATTCTACCGGACGTGGTAGAGTCGTATCGCTGGTTTGGTGAAGTGTGGGTTGCAGCCCTACAAACGGTGGGAGTTCAGACATGCATTGTTTCCATTGAAGAGGCTCATGCGCAACGTGTACTGCTAAAGCAGCCACATACACAGCACTACGAACGCTTGATGCATCGAGCTTGTTACGGCACACTCTCGCCCTATGAAGTGGTTGCAGGGCAGCGTAAAGTTGTGGGGCTTGATATGATTCGCCGTCGTGCGGGAACACTAGTACAAGCAGGCGTGCTTTTGCATTGGAATACCGAACTTCTAGCATATCTACTGGGTCATACAGATGAGGAACAACACTCGTTACGTAGAGGTTTACTTGACCGTGCGGTAGGAGTAGATACGCTCGCAGGACGCTCCGTCAAAGCAGAGGAAATCAAGGAAGCATTTGAGCATGCTTTGTTGTTACTCTAAATTAAAGAGTGTAATACAATTACTCATAGCAGGGATATTTCCTGCCATGAAATATACAACAAAAGTGTAGAGAGAGGTTTTTTTATGGGAGATAGAACAGCTCCTGGTGCAGTACCAGTAGTGACAACGCCTGATTATGAAGCAATGGTTGTTGGTGCTCATCCAGATGATGATGATTTTGGCGCGGGTGCAATCAGTGCTCTTTGGGCAAAGCAAGGGAAAAAAGTTGTCTGGGTTATTATGACCGACGGCACAGAGGGAAGTGAAGTTCCCAGCATGGTTGATACAGAACTCATGATTACACGTGAACATGAGCAACGTGCAGCCGCAGAGACACTTGGAGTACAAGCTGTTGAGTTTTTGCGCTTTCCCGATGGACATTTACAGAACAACGACGAAACACGGAAAGCTCTTGTACGCTTGATACGTCAGTATCGACCACGTGTAGTCATTACTCATGACCCAACAACACACATCTATGCACCTGACCCCAACGAGAAGCCGAACGATACAGGCTTTCTTAATCACTCCGACCATCGTGCAACAGGAAACATAGTGCTTGATGCTCTCTATCCCTTTGTAGGGAATCCACGTTCTTTTCGAGAACTGCTTGCACAGGGTCTTCAGCCATATAAAGTTCACGAACTCTATATGTTCTTCTCGGCAGGTACCAATACCTACGTTGATGTAACGGAGACCATTGATCTTAAGGGCAAAGGACTTCTTTGTCACGCAACACAATTCTCACCGGATTCCGATCTACCGCAACGTATAAAAGAACGTGCGGAAGCTACAGCAAAAGAGGCAAAGGAGAAATTGGGGCTTGATATGCAATACGCCGAGTCGTTCCGCAGAATCAAACTCTATATTCCAGAAGAGAACAAGGCGGAGGGAGAAGCACCCGGCATCGTGGAAGAGGTGAAGGCCAAGTAGGTTTGAGTCATACAAAAGCAGGGAAATGATAATACATCACTTCCCTGCTTTTCTATTGTCTTATCTTATTTATGCTGGTGTAGCAACAACAGCGAAACCTACCCAATATTTCAGAAATGTCTTGCGGTCCATCGCGCGCATATTCAGCCGAGAAGAGTCCGCAAGATACACATAATCCTTGTTGCCGCCAAGCGCGACAAGTAAATGACCACCTGCCCACCTGGAAGGAGGAAAGTTAATAATCACAGGCGTTCCGCTATTTGCGGTATTAATGAGGTAATCTACTGAAGGGTTAGCAGGAAGCGCAGATGGGTTATACAACCAATGTGTAGTAAAATTGAACTTAGCAAGAGTTTTGTCAAGTCCGTGAGGTTCGAGAAGACCAGCGTCAGGAGTAATTTCGTTAACGCTTGTCTCCACCTTAACGATATCGGTAACGCGGTAGTTATGACCGTAAGAGTTAATGACCTCAGTCATTGAGGCCGCGGAACATGCAGAAGGCCACCACGTACTATATTCTTGCATCGAATTATATTGAGCAGGATCGACTTGACTCAGGCGTACAAGTGCTTTAGATGCACCTGTAAATGGCTGCTTTACTGAAGCATTTGAACCATTACTTGTGTTACTCGTACCCGTAGTAGTCGAGTTATCGGGTAGTAAGGCGAACAGTGTCGGATTAGGTAATACAGTTCTCAGAAAGTACACACCGAACAAAAACAGCGCGAGCAAGATAAGCGTAATACCTAGCCATGGTGTATCCTTTCGCCTTCTTTGCTGCGCGAAGAGACGGCTGATGTTGAGCGATGTCAGAATATCTGCCCATGCACGTCGTTCTACCTCCACAGATGAGCGTCTCACACTCATACGCCTGTTTTCACCAACAGTATGATTACGTCGTACTGGACGACGAACATTCATCTGTCCAGCATAAGAAACACCCCTTTGAGGAGGTGTAGATTTTTTGGGTGAAAGCCACAAACCCGCGAGCGTGATGCAAAGAGCGAATGCCAAGAGCGCGAGCAGAAGAATAACCATGTGACGCGGTACTCCTACTTTGTTGCGATACTAGATGAGAAGCCACCCCACTCGTACTCTTTACGAGATAGAACCCCGGCACACTCATGTACTATATTGTACTCTTTATTATACCATTACATCTTCTTTCGCTTCAATAGAAACAACGCTGAATTTCCTAAAGTCCTACATAAACATAGAAACTTTGTTCAAATTACGCAAGAGGAAGAAAACTGTTGTATTATAGGATGCATGTGGAAACACAGCATCTTTATAAGAAAGGCATTTTTATGTATACATATTATGTTCTCAGAGGAACACAAAAGAATCAGCCTACAGAGCTTGACGGTGAGATCAACGAAACTGATTTCCCTACAGTTGATCTTGGCAATGGCCCCGATGTTATCACCTTTCTGGTACAGAAACTACAAAAAGAGGGTGAGATTGGCGAATGGGAAGAATGCGATTTGACCGATGACTTCTTCAATCGAGAAGACAACTATATCAATTTCAATGGACGTTGGATGCGCCGTTCGGATGCGCCGTGGCGGAAAGATAGAAACAACTGATAGAGTTTCTGTTGAATAGTGTTATGTATACATATCGTATCGAAAGGCTATAAGAAAATACTATGCCTGTATTGGCAGGATGGCTTACTGGGGAACAGGTTTCACCAGAGATTATCGAGAGGATACTAGGCGAAATGGAGCCAATATTAGGCTCTCACGGAGGTACTCCTGCTCGTATCGTACAACCTGGTATGGGACTTATTACCTTTTCCGATTCCATGCACGCGATGCAAGATAACGATGAACCGCCTGTACTTGATTGGGTGCCAGACCGTCGCACTTTTGTATACCGCCGTCCACTTTCAGGAGCACATACCCTCTATTATGTCGAGGATTGGCCTGCACAAGGCAACCTCTTGTTCGCAAGCGAGATCAAAGCACTGCTCGCGGTCGGTGTGTCACGAGAACTTCGCCTGACTGCACTTGATGCACTGCTCCGTTTCGGTTTTATCCCTGCTCCGTGGACAGCATTCAGGCGTATTTCCGTTGTTCCTGCTGGCTCTCTACTGCGTTGGCAACATGCTAAAACGGTTGTCAATCATGCAGTGGATTTTCGATTCGACACAAGCTTAGATGAGGTATCAAAGCATTCACAACAGCATATTGTAGAGCTACTAGACACGTTACTTGCAGAAAACACAAAAGCTTTATTGCCTCCACACGAACAACTGATCGCACTTGTTAATGGAGATGCTGCCTCTGCACTACCTGCGATTCTAACCAGTCAACAAACAGAAGTTCCGTTTACCGCAATATCCTTTGGCTATAAGAATTCTCGTTTAGACGCGTGGATAGGGGCACAGCGTATTGCCAGTGCATGCAATCGTCAATTGCTGACTGTTACAGGAGTCGATCAGCCAGAGTTCTGGCTTGGTACACTCGCGGGTCTTGAGGCTCCATGTGTAGATATCAGGCCGCTTGCACTCTATCAACTTTTAAGTACGATAACAGCACAGGTGGAAGCAAAAGTTGCACTCAGTGGTTTAGGGGCAAGAACGCTTCTTGGTGGGCATAAAGCATCTGCTAACAAAATAGCTAACAGCATTTTTTCACAAGAGGTACAGCAGAAAATAGCGAGTGAAGAACAATGGGAAGACTCGTTACACGCTCGTAAACTACACAGGCAAACTGACAAGTTTGAAAGCAAGCAACAAAAACAGTATTATCTCGATCTGCATCTGTATTTGCCAGACGGCGAGGTTCATGTTGCGCATCAGTTAGCAATGCAACAGGGAATGGTCATGCGCTCTCCCTATCTCAGAAGTGATGTTATAGACGCGCTTACATCCTTGAAGAATGAAGTACGTAGCGAAACACTTTTACCCTTACTTGTGACGAAACATTTTCCTTCATTGGAAAATATAGAACCTTCTTTGCCACTAAAGTTCCCTACATCATCGTTGCTACGTGTCAATGCTTCTGACATGCTCAAAGAAATACTTTCACGAGAAGCGATACAGGCAACGGGAGTATTCGATGCTGAGCGTGTGGAGAATTTATTGC
>CAZZVE010000226.1:0-7919 GCA_964657325.1 uncultured Ktedonobacterales bacterium | reverse complement strand
TTTTTTATTTCGTCAACTACAACACGCTCTTTATATACTGTGCGGAACGATGAGCTAATCCCATGATCGAAAGCATTGGATTGACACCGCTTGCGGCGGGGAACACGCTACCATCACAGACGAAGAGATTTTTGACGCTGTGGACCTCACAGTTGCCATCGGTCACAGCCTGTTTTGGGTCGGCACCCATGCGGCATGTGCCCATCTGGTGCGCGGAAAACATCATCATGCGATTGGGTCCCATACCATAACTTTCCAGGCGAGCGTCGAAATCGCTCAAATCACGCATACTCACAGTACCATCCTCAAAACGGTCTACACGGTTCTTTTTGTTTTGCAGCGACAACACAGCTTTCGCACCAGCCGCGAAGTGTACACGTGCCGAGGTACGTAGCCCATGCAGAAGATGCTGACGGTCATAGGCCGAGGTCGTATAGTCTACCACTGGCTCACCGTCGCGGTCCGTTGTTACCGTTCCCTCGCCCTTATCGCGTGTCAACACAATAATTGTGGCGAGGTTTGGCGCATCCAGCATCGACTCACGGTACTCACGCGCTCCATACCACGGCGTTGTTAAGCCGATCAAGCCGGGATGAGCAGGTGCGGCCTCTAGTTTATAACCGTAATTCTCGTGTAGGTGCGAAAACTCATCATTATACGCCGATTGCATCACACCCTTCCACGGATAGACTCTTTGAGGATAGATGCCCGAAACCGTCGAGACTGGATGCAATTTCAGGTGCTTGCCGATATGCTTGTTCTCCACCTCTGACCGCAATAGGACAGCAGGCGAATGAATAGTGCCAGCCGCAAGCACAACGACTCTGGCGCGAACCGTCACCTTGTATGTCTTGCCACTCTCGACTTCAAGAGCGGTTGCCTCGACACCAACCGCTTTGCCATCCTCGATGAGTATCTTATCAACGCTACAGCGCACAACAATCCTCGCACCGTTGTCGTAGGCGTCCTGCAAGTACGTCTTCATCGTCGATTGCTTGCATGCGTACCGACAGCCAAAACCACAGGCCCCACAGCGTTGCTCGCACCCAACCGCGTTACGCCGTATTACTCCTGCATGGTAGCCAAGCGTGACACTACCATCGAATAGCAACTGATTTTGTGTGTTGTGCTGGCTATTCTCGGTGTTGACCTGCATGCGCTGTTCGACTGCCGTGAAACTATCCTGCAATGCTTGCCCGGTAAATTCAGGCAAGCCAGATGTGCGCGCCCATTCCTCTAATACATCGTCTGGGGTGCGAAACGAGGTATTCCAATTAACAATTGTCCCACCACCAAGCGTGCTACCCGCGAGAATAAACATGCTTAGGTCTTTTGTCGAGAGCAGGCCACGTTTGAGATATAATTCTGGTGTGGCCTGTGCCTCTTGATACGTGAAATCAGATTCGCTATTGTACCCGCCCTTTTCCAGCACGACGACACTTTTGCCAGCCATCGCTAGTTCGCCCGCGACAACGCCACCGCCAGCACCAGAGCCAATTACTATCGCGTCACATTCTAGCGTCGTATCCTGCGTAATCGCAAGTGGCTTCATTGTCTTGGGCGTTGTCGGTGGGGGCGTTGGTGTCTCATAATCCAGCACGTCCCAATTGGGATTTGTACCTTGTGGATTAGGAACAGAGTAGAAAATAAAGGTTGCCAGTCGCTTGAGAGCTTGGTAGCCCTGTCTCAACTGTCCCGTTGAACTATTCGCCATAGCCAGCAAATACTTTTCACGCTGTGGAAGTTGAAGATTGATAAACGGTTTTGGGTTTGCAACCAGTAACAAGCCACCTAAAGGGCTAGCCATCAATGCCAATAGTTGGCGAAACTCTGTCTGTGTCTCTGCGTTCTCATGGGCCAATGTTTCCGCTAATAGCATCGGCACATGCAGGTCGCCCGCGTTCCGTCGATAGTAGGCCGCGACCGCTTCGCTACTACCCATAGGCGGTTCGAGTGATGGTAACAAGGTATCACAAACAGCTTCAATAATCGTAAATTCGTCATGTGAGAGCCAACCCGCGACACGGCTCTGTGATGTATATGTGTCAGAAGATGTAGATGAGATGACAGCCATGATGGTATGTTTCCCTTTCGGTGACGATGAAAAGGTAAAATGGATGATGTTTGTCTATGTGGAGTATAGCATAACAGAAATGTGTGATGGGAGAGGAAACTCCTGTACGGGTCTGCTGAAGCAGACCCGTACAGGAGTTTTCAAGTTGAGAACTTACTACGCCTCCGCACCCTCAACGTGCCTCACATTGGCAAGATGCGCGGTCTCGTTGAGATGTACCATAATCACACGTTCAGGTTGAAGCCAGAATTCGGTGATAGAGGCGTTGTCGTGGCGGAATTGCCAGCGACGACTGATATCCAGACCTAACAGGTGACATACGAGCAAGCCAATAAAGCCACCATGCGTAGTCCAGACGACAGTTGCATCAGGATATTGTGTATACCACCGTTCCACGGCACGGACGATACGTGCGTGAACCTGTCTCAGATTTTCGCCCCCACCTGGAATGCCGTAATGCATAGCATCGGCACGCCATTTGACTTGCGAGTCGGCAAAAAGAGCGTGAATCTCTTCTGTATTATGACCTTCCCATTCGCCCATGGCAATTTCGCGCAGGTCGGCATCGTCATGAACGGGTAAGTTGTGTGGGTGTGCGATAGCTTGTGCCGTGGCTTGTGCGCGTTGCAGGTCAGAGGAAACAATTCGGTCAATTTTTTCTTGTGCAAGATATGCCCCCACCAGTTCGGCCTGACGTTCGCCCAATGGACTGAGCGGAACGTCAGATTGACCCGTGATGCGATGCTGTATGTTATATAGCGTTTCACCATGACGTACTATAATGAGCCGCAAGAAACCTCCTCATCGGTAAAGTTTGAACCACTAATGGCAACTACAGGCTCAGTATACACCTCTTTTTCTTTAAACACATGGTAGTAGTCTGTAAACGGCACAAAGCGCTCAAGATGCAACTCCGCAATCGAGGGATAGACGTTCGGATTGCTCACCTCAAGTCTGTGTTCGCGTATGACCGCTTTCAGATGTTTCTTGACGCTACGTGGTAGAAAGTTCTCGAATAAGACGAATGCACCAAGACTATCGGCGATCATTTTCTTGATATGTGGGTCGTCTTTCTTGTCGTGAAAGTGTGGACTTTTCGATTGATACTGCTGTAGTGTCGCGCTCTTCGGCTCAGTTTGCCAACGTGAGGCATGATACAGTAAGTCAAGGAATTGAAAGGTTTCGACGGAATAGCCAGACGAAAAACGGATTGTCGTGGCCGTTTGCATCGTCATGCCTTGCTCACCCGCATTCGACGAGATGACAGGATAATTCTCTATGCCAAACCAACCATCCAGCAAAGTCGTAAGCAGGGGCGAGACGACACGTGTGCAACGCCCAAGCTGCTTGACCTCCGAATTGGCGTTCCCCAATGCTGGTTTCGAGGACCAGCAAATGCGAATGTTGTGAAGATCAGGAACGAGATGTGTCTGTTGATGACACTCATCCAGGACTACCGCGTCTTGCGCATAATCGCGTCCAGCACGAGCCGCCATAAACAATTTGCTCATCGCCATTGTGTATTCTAGCAACGCGCTCGGTACAAAGTTATCGGCATCATAATAGATTATCCATTCAGCATAGCCCAGTTGCGCGGCATACATCGTCCCAATATACATGCCTTCGCCTTTGCCATTGACCACTCTGCCATCATCGCCCAATATCTGCGGTACACCGCAATCTCTTAGCAGTGTTGCAACAAATGCATCCTTCTGATGCACAAGGTACGTTTGTTTATGTTGTGCCAGCCGTTCTTTCAAGCCAAGCTCGATAGTGTGTCTCTCCTCTTCTGGACAGTTCGTAACGATAATGATGGGGCTGTTCACAGGAAGGTACCAAAGTACGCCAAGTAATGTCTCAAGGCTCTCGCTTTTGTGGGAAATGACAAAGGCGGTATGAGACAAAAAGTAGTTCAAGTCGTTGAGTTCATTCACCTCTAAGAGGTGAGAGAAGCGCACTGTATCAATGTTCACGGAGTAATCCCCTTACAATAATGAGTGGATCGAGCAAGAAGTCATAACGAGTCTACGGATGTTCTTGGGACGAGTTTGCTGAATTGGAAAAGAGCAAGGCTGTACAATCACTAAATTTTTTCTCGCTGTTCACGCTACGAACAGGAGGAAATTCCACTGAGACAGCATATAGGGTTGTGTTGGGGTAGTGCCTGATATTTACGGCGGCGTAAATACATTTTAAATGCAGTGAGTATACGTATATTAGCAGCATTTTTGTACAGGTTAATTTTACACATATAGTGTTTTCTCTGCTGTTTCGTGCTAAGCTACGTCATTTCTGACATTCTTACGACAAGCGTTACTATAAGTATAACGAACTTGCTTTCTGTCTGTCAAAGGGTCTCCAGGCGAATAGGACTTCTATCTATATATAAAAGGATTGCGGCGGCCTCATGGCATCGCCACGAGGCCGCCACAATCCTTTTATTATTATGCTATACTGCTTGCAGATTTACCTTGTCCACAGCTGTATACGAAAATGTATGGAGAAAAGTTCAAATGACCACGAGTGAACAACGTAGCTCACAAAACACCTCAGATACTACCACTACTGCTCAACAGAAAGTTGCGGAATTGCAGACGCTAAAGACTACTGCATTGCTTGGTGGTGGTGAGCGGCGTATCGAGCAACAACACAAAAAAGGCAAACTGACAGCACGCGAGCGACTCGACCTCTTGCTGGACCCTGGTAGCTTCAACGAGCTAGATATGTTTGTCACCCATCGCTCGACTGACTTTGGCCTGGACGCGCAAAAGATTCCTGGTGATGGAGTCGTCACGGGTTACGGGCAGATCGACGGACGCCCCGTGTATGTGTTCTCGCAAGACTTCACCGTTTTTGGTGGCTCACTTTCCGAGGCACACTCCGAGAAAATCTGTAAAGTAATGGAAATGGCGATGAAAAATGGTGCGCCCATTATTGGTCTCAACGACTCCGGTGGGGCACGTATCCAGGATGGCGTGGTTAGTCTTGGAGCTTATGCCGATATTTTTCTACGCAACACACTCGCCTCTGGCGTCGTACCTCAAATATCCGCCATTATGGGACCGTGTGCGGGTGGAGCGGTCTATTCTCCTGCCATTACCGACTTTATCTTCATGGTCGAAGAGACAAGCCATATGTTTGTCACGGGTCCAAATGTGGTAAAGTCGGTGACACATGAGGACGTTACTTTTGAGGAGTTGGGAGGAGCGCAAATTCACAATAGTAAGAGCGGTGTTGCGCATTTCGCTTGCCCCAGCGAAGCGGATTGTATTCGTATGATCCGCCAACTCATGGCCTATCTGCCCTCAAACAATGTTGATGACCCGCCACACATTGTTCCAACAGATACGCCGAAACGTGCAGAGGTCGCACTGGATACCATCATTCCCGACAATCCCAACAAGCCGTATGATATGACGAGTGTTATCAAATATATTGTTGACGATGGCGACTTTTTTGAGGTACACGAACACTTTGCGAAAAACATTCTTGTCGGCTTCGCGCGTCTCAATGGGCGCTCCGTCGGTATTGTTGCGCAACAGCCACGCGCACTGGCGGGAGTTTTAGACATCAACTCTTCAGACAAAGCCGCTCGGTTCGTGCGCTTCTGTGATTGCTTTAATATTCCTATCATTAGCTTTGTTGATGTCCCTGGTTTCTTGCCAGGAGTTAGCCAGGAACATAACGGTATCATTCGTCATGGTGCGAAACTGCTCTATGCCTATTGTGAGGCCACCGTACCTAAAATCACGGTCATCACCCGCAAAGCCTATGGTGGAGCATACGATGTCATGAGTAGCAAACACATTCGTGGCGATATCAACTATGCATGGCCCACGGCTGAAATCGCCGTTATGGGACCGGAGGGTGCTGTCAATATTCTTTTCAAAGATGATATCGAACAGGCCGAGAATCCAGAGCAACGACGGAAAGAGCTAATCACCGAATATACTGCCAAGTTCGCTAATCCATATATCGCTGCTGGACGTGGCTACATTGACGAAATCATCGAGCCAAGTCAGACCCGTACCAAGCTTATCAACGCGCTTGAGATGCTGAAAAACAAGCGTGACACAAACCCACCGAAGAAACATGGAAACATCCCTCTTTAAGAGAGTTCAAAACGCATGTTTCTAAAGTGTTGCATTGCCCCTCTCCCCTTGCTACAATAGCGTGTAGGGACCGATTCATCGCGTCCTCGTCGAAGATTGATTTCAAGAGGACACGATAAATCGGTCCCTACAGAATAATATGGAGCATGGGATATGGCATCATCAGCAACAACAGAGGTTTTTATTGGTCCTGGCGTGAGCCGTTTCAAACAGATCGTCACACTGGGAGGCGTGCTTGCTGTAACTGCTCTGGTCTTGTGGATCGCTATTCATCAAGGTGCATCGGCTGTAGGCAGTACAATCGCTGCGATTGTCTTTATCTTTGGCTTTGTGCTGTATTTGCGTATTGTGGCTCCCGTTCCCTTTACAATCAATATCGAACCGCAGGCGTTGATTAAACGGAGTCGTGATGGCGAGGAGGTTGCACTGCCGTGGTCCACGTTGACGCGCATCAAGGAAGAGTTTTTCCCAAATGGCAAACGTATTAGCATCACTGTGTATCGCACAGTCACAGATCCGAAGCAAAAAGCGAAAGCATGGGCCGTTTACCGCGATGATGTAACCAACATAGATGGGCTGGCTCAGTCTCTCAAGCAAGCCATACCAGAAACATGTCAATGGCAGAGCGAAACCGTTCACGAATAATCGAATGCCTGTTGTGATACAATGTAGAGAAACGCACAAAGGAGAGCATAGCTGCATGCCAATTGCTATTGTTGTACATGGAGGCGCAGGGAATATTTCTGCTGATCATATCGAACGTGCAAAAGCTGGTTGTCAGGAAGCTGCGCTGATCGGATGGCGCATTTTGCAAGAGGGCGGTAGCGCGCTTGATGCTGTAGAGGCGACGGTCCGTGCTCTGGAAGATAATCCAAACTACAACGCGGGAACAGGCTCCTGTCTTACCGCTAACGGTACTATCGAGATGGATGCTGGGCTGATGGAAGGCAATGCGCTTCAGGTTGGTGCAGTTGCTAGCATCGAGCGTATCAAAAATCCTATTTCACTTGCACGGCTCGTCCTGACAAGTCCTCATGTACTGCTGACTGGACGTGGAGCCGCAAGGTTTGCCATAGATGCTGGCCTGTCTCTGTGTCAGGAAGAAGACTTGCGAACTGAGCGACAACTTCAAAACTGGCAACGCTTACGCGATGAGGAGAAAGCCGCACGGGATGAGCCAACCTACCATCGGCGCGAAATAGCCAGTATTCAGGCACGGCCAGACTCTGAGCTTAAGCAACAGAAGCCGGAAAATGGCAAGCAGCCTGATAACAGGCATGGTACGGTTGGAGCCGTTGCCATCGACTATGCTGGCAATCTCGTTGCTGCAACCTCAACAGGTGGCATGCCCTATAAACTGCCTGGGCGCGTTGGCGACTCACCGCTCGTTGGCGCAGGCTTTTATGCCGACGAAAACGCTGCCATTTCCTGTACAGGTGATGGTGAAGACTTTACACGCTTGTTGATCGCGAAACGAGCCGCCGATAATGTTGCACATGGCATGAGTGCACGTGAAGCGGCGGAGGCAACGATTGCTCTGCTAAGCGCGAAAGCTCAGGGGACAGGTGGCTTAATTCTGGTAGATCGCTCTGGAAATGTCGGCTTTTCCTGGAACAGCCAGAATATGGTCTATGCCTACCTCACGCAGGACATGACCGAGCCAGTTAGCGGGGCATAACGCACGTTCTATCAATGATGCTAACGTAGTTGAACATGACAGGGCAAGCCCTGTC
>CAZZVE010000225.1:0-7992 GCA_964657325.1 uncultured Ktedonobacterales bacterium | reverse complement strand
TGGTGGGTACTGTTGTGGAGTTGTTGGTTGATAGTTAGGCTGTACTGCATATTGCTGACCAGTGCGGTAATCTCCAGTCTGCATATCGGCAATTGTACGCGCCTGTGTGATACTTTGCTGAGCACTTTGTTGTGAACTGACCTGTGAGGCAGCCTGCCCTAATGAGGACTCGCTACTCTCAACTAAGCGTTTAGCTGCATCACGTCCACCAAGACCAAATGCGAGACCAAATGCTAAAGCGGCCGCACCCATAATTGCGGTGAACAGAATGTTGAGAAGTGCAGCACCGATGTTCAATTGCTCAAGAGCAACAATGGCGACGAAACCAAGTATAGCGTAGCGTGCAATATTTGCGAACACATTTGGATTGCCAATACGTGAACTTGACGCTGCTCCGCGCACGATGTCGGAGATGAATGTCGCAGCAAGCGTACCCAGGAAAAGAATAAGAATAGCGACAAACACGTTTGGAATGTAGGCTACAACTTGCCCTAATAGCGCGCTAACCGCGGTAAGGCCAAGCGAGTCAACGGCAGGTACCAGGAAGATCAAGAACACAAACCAGTAAACTATACGACCCAGGATGCCTGCTGCATCCATCTTGACGCCCATCTGTTGTTCTAAACGCGTCAAGCCAATTCTTGTTGAGAAGCGATCAAAGCCTACCTTGCGCAGCAAGAAGGTAACAGCCTTCGCAAGTGCTGTTGCAACAATGTATCCTACAAGCAGGATAACGAGAAAGCCAAGTAGCCTTGGCACAAACGTGAAGAGGAGTGCAAGTGCCGCTCCAAATGAACTCACGACTGCATCGACGAGATTCATAACTTCATACTCCTTACAGTACTATAAAAAAGTCCGTTTATAGGGAAGTACAGGCTGCAAGACGAATTGTTAGATTGCTTGCTATTAGAGCATAAGTTATATTATGTTGAATTACAAGTCTTTCAGAAAAAGACTAAGGGTATACTAAGTTCTTGAAAAAAACGTTCTCAATATTCTAATAGTTGAGAGATAGAGAAAAAAGCGATGGTGTTGCTTTGACACTATTGAAGTTATAGAGAGCTTTAAGCGGCGAGTGTTACAGCGTACGAAACCTTTTTCCTCTGCTATTCGTGAAAGTATGTGTAGTCATGCAAGCAATTACAAAGGATGTTACGTATGGCGATTAGCGAACCTCTAGCACCACTTGAGCCAATGTTTGAAAATCCTTTTCATATAGAAGACTTACTTGCCTTTGATCGTTCTTCTTTGCAAAGAATCTTAGAACAAGGGAGTTTCGGTGTGACAGTAGAGCATCTGGCACATAGCCTACATAATGTGCCTCGCTTCTTTGTGAAGCACATCGAAAAATGTGTACCTCGCAAGCAACGTGCTCTTTTTCGTTCTGAATTGCACCGTTCTCTGTCAGAACAGCAGATTATACAAACACGGAAGCATGTTCTCAATAGCCTCTTTTGGGAACTGACGTATTGGAAGACTCCTGGTTTGTATGAAGAGCTAACAGAGGGTGAGCAAATTCATCCTGGTATCTTTCAGGAACTTGCGGCAGAGATACGTGGTAAGACGGTACTTGATGTAGGGGCAGGAAGTGGACGTGCGACATTCGAGTGTCTGCGTTCAGGTGCTGAAGTTGTTCATGCAGTCGAGCCTTCACCGGGTCTTTTGCACATTCTCAGTCAGAAAAGCATGCAGCATCCTATGACGAACAGTGTTGTACCTCATGAAGGCCGCTTCGATTCTGTGCCGTTGCCAGATAGTAGTGTTGATATTGCATTATCGTGTTCTGCGTTTACCGCATTGCCTGAACAGGGGGGTGAGCGAGGACTTGCGGAACTGCAACGTGTCACAAAGCCAGGCGGGAAAATCGTGCTTATCTGGCCTCGTGTCGAGGATCGAAGTTGGCTCAACGCACATGGCTTTCACTACGTATCCCTTCCTGTACAGCAAGAGATGAGCATTCATTTCCGCTCAGTACGAAGTGCTATACGCTGTGCACGCGTGTTTTATGCTCGTAACAAAGCTGTGCTGCAATACGTGCTTACTAAGCAGGACACAAATGTTCCCTTCTCAGTAATTGGAGTGAACCCACCGCGTGATTACTGTTGGCGAAATGTCGAAAAATAGAAAAGGAAAAGACACATGGCTTCAAAGGTAACAACAAGCACTGACAGGAGTTGGGTAGATACTCCACCAAATAGTCCAACGCTTCGCCGTTTGAATGGTGAGCTTATTAATCGCATGCCGTGGCTTGACAAGCTTTCTACACCATTGCAGCAGTGGACAAATAAGCTGTTTGGGCAGCCAGGGCAAGTTAGCTATAAGATTAAGGATATTCTCAATGGTGTCTGGCTTGGACACGTTGTACACCCTATTCTTGTGACATTCCCAATTGGTTCGTGGACGGCGACTACTCTACTCGATCTTGTATGGCTAGCTGACGAGAACGATGGAGTCGCACGGAGCGCAGACATTACCATGTGGCTTGGTGTTGGTGGAGCTGTCGCCTCTGCTGTAACGGGTCTTACCAATTGGGTAGATACGGATGGGCCGGACCAACGTACTGGTATGCTTCACGCTTTGCTCAATAGTAGCATTCTTTCCATGAACATTGTCTCCACTATTCTACGTATTACTGGACAGCGCCGGGCTGCGATTGGTATAGCCGCGGGTGCATATGGCATTCTACTGTATTCGGGTTATCTTGGTGGCGAGTTGGCCTACTCTAGTGGTATTGGCGTCAACCACGTTGCCTGGGAAGGCGGTTCTGATGATTTTGTGGCAGTTATGGACGAGGCTGCATTAGAGCCAGGGAAACTAACTCGTGTTGATGCTGCTGGTATTCCTGCTGTATTGTTTAGGGAAGGGAAAGCCATTTATGCCGTGGCTGCTACCTGCTCTCATCTTGCAGGACCATTAGACGAAGGGCATGTCGAAAACGGAGTCGTCTATTGCCCCTGGCATAATTCTGGATTCCGTCTCTGTGATGGAAGTGTTGCTAATAGCCCAGCTGTCTATGCACAACCCACCTTTGCAGTACGCACTCGTAACGGCAAAATCGAGCTACGTCGCCTCGAACACGCATAGAAGCTTTTTGCAAGAAAGCACAAGTATACCAAGCTAGCTTGGTATACTTGTGCTTTCTTACTCTATAAGGAATATCTAATCTTTGCACGCCTCCTCTTTAATTTTTGATTACAACTTTGTACGGTAGAGCTTTTCTAAAGAAAAAGTCATTGTATTTCTACAAGAAAAACGCTAGGCTTATAGCATACAAATGAAAAACAATCTTCAACAAATGTGTAACCCACTATTCACAATGAGGAGACTAGCTGTGCAAATCCGTGAAATCAGAAGAGCGACACCCTATGATATCTCCGATATGGTGTTAGCGCAACAAGTATTATCCGGCGAACAAGATGCCTTTGAGCGATTAGTTCATAGATATAGCACACCTTTATTTAATTTTATCTGTCATTTCTTAGGTGACTACGATCAAGCTTGTGATGTATTACAACAAGTGTTTCTGCGCTTTTATACATCGTTGCCAAGGCTTGGAACTACAGAGCCATTCAAACCCTGGCTCTTTCAGGTTGCTCGTAACTGTTGTGTAGACGAATTGCGACGTAGAAAGCGTTATGCTATTCATTTCTCACAACTGGAAACCGAGAATAGCGAAGGTGAAATCACGTTTTTAGGTGATATGGCTGATCCTGGTCCATTGCCCGAAGAAATCATGGAACGTCACGATTTGCAACAAGTTTTGCAAGATGCTATCCAGTCATTACCACCCAAGTTTCGTGACGTTGTGACACTGCGGTACCTTGCACAACTGAGCTTCTCAGAAATTGGTAGGACGCTCGACATGCCCGAAGCTACCGCAAAAACTTACTTTCATCGTGCGAAAGTGCTGCTACGCAAAACCTTGAGCGCACAAATAGCACCAGTATCAGCGTAATTGAGGTCGTAATGACAAAACATATGAAACAAGTACACGCCGTCATTCTTGATGTTGATGGCACACTCATTGATAGCAATGATGCACAGGCACATGCATGGATTGATGCAATGGCGATGCATGGGCATGAGGTATCTTTTGAGAAGATACGACCTCTGATTGGCATGGGTGGCGACAAGGTATTACCAGAGATTCTAGGAATTGATAAAGATAGCGATGAGGGCAAGAAGATTAGTGCGGCACGTAAAGAATTCGTCAAAACGCGCTATCTCTCGACAATAAAATCCTTTCCTAAAGCAAAGGAATTATTGGAACATATGCATAATTCTGGGCTAAAGCTCGTTATCGCGACCTCTGCCGAACCCGATGAGATAGAGCAGACACTCAAAATAGTGGGTCCACACATTCAAGACCTGATGGAAAAAGAAACAACATCAAAGGATGCGAAACAATCAAAGCCCGATCCTGATGTAATGAAAGTTACACTTAAAAAGTCTGGCTTCTCAGCAGACGAGGTAGTGATGCTTGGTGATACACCATATGACGTTGAGGCGGCCGCGAAAGTTGGTATCAAGTCTATCGCTTTCCGCTCTGGTGGTTGGGATGACAAGGACCTTGCGCAAGCTATTGCGATTTATACAGACACAGCAGATTTGTTAGCTCACTATGATACATCTCCACTTACAAATGGTATTTCTTCATAATGTTCTTTCTTATCGAGCCAAGCACACAAAAAGATGGCGGTAACGTAGTTACCGCCATCTTTTTGTATGCTTGTTAATACTAGAGGCCGAGTTGTCCACGATACTTGTTGAACTGCTGAACCAACTGCTGGCGAACTTGCGAGCCTGGAGTTGGAGTGTATAGTAGAGCAACGACTATACCTGCAACCAAGCCAAAGCGGAAAACACCCTGTGCATTTGCTTTACGACGTGCCTTGCGCTCGCGCTCTTCCTGTGCATCATCCAGTTTGTCCTGAACCGTTGACTTGGCATCAAGGAAACTGGCGGTCGCCTTCTTCGAGGCTTTGTCTACAGCCTTTGAAGCTTTATCCGTCACATCCTCTGTCGTTGATTTGCCCTGTAAGAAGCTTAGGCCGGATGGCTGAGTAGCTGAGTCAATAGCATCCTGAGCGGCTGATTTGCCTTGTAGGAACCCTTTATTAGCCTTCTTAGACGCCTTATCCGCTACGTCTTGCGCTGTTGCTACCGTCGCTGCAACATTGGTCTTTGTAGATTTCTGGGCCTTCTTGAGGTTCTTCTGAGCCTCTTTCTGAGCTTTCTTGAAATTCTTACGGGCAGCACGTGTGTTCTGCTCAAGCGCGTCCTGTGCTGTTCCCACTGTATCGCTGATTACGTCCTGAGCTTTTGAAAGGCCAGTTGCAACGGCGGTTTGCACAGTATCTTGAACGCCACTAAACTTGTCTTGCACAGTACCAAGCGTATCTTGAACGGTACCCTGTACGTTACCGAGCGTATCTTGTACAGTTCCAGGCACATTGCTAAGCTTGTCCTGAACTGTGCCTTGAAGAGTGCTGAGTTGACTCTGTGCGTTTTTTAGATTCTTATTGGTCTTTTTCGTGTTCGCTTTGAAAAGCCCCTTGGCAGCAGCTGTGCCTGCTGCTATAGTATCCTGTGCCTTGCCAACTTTATCTTGTACATTATCCTGGTTATCTGCAAGGGCCGGAATGTTATCTTGCGTATCGTTATAGGCTGACTGATCTGTATCTGTTGTATTTGATAATGTTGACTGCGCAGTATCCTTCGCATTTGAAAATGCCAGTAATGCAGTCTCTTTAGCCGACTGAATGGTATCTTTCGCGCTATCAAGAGTAGATTGGGCTGCTTCTTGTGTCTGGTCAGCTTTAGAGCGACCTAGAAGATTAAATCTTGCCATTTATTGCCTCCATTTTAACTGTTATGTTTTTATAGAATACATTGTACGGTTTACATACCGTATACATTTTGCCATTAGATAAAGAGCAAAAGACGCTTCCCGCCCATCTATCGTCTATATAGTTCACGAACGAACCCCATAAGAGGTTTCATAAATTGTGATACTCTATCCCATATGGGCTATTTGTTTATAGTAGTTGGAGGTACATGTGAAGATTAAACGTATGGGGCGTACGGGCCTCAAGGTTTCGGAGATATGCCTTGGCACGATGACCTTTGGCAACCAATGTGACGAGCCAACATCGCATGCAATTATGGATACCGCCTTTTCGTCAGGCGTGACCTTTTTTGATACTGCAGACGCCTACCCGTTGGGTGCGAAACCCGACATGCTCGGACGTACAGAGGAGTATATCGGAACATGGTTACATGCGGGCGAGGGGCGGCGTGAGCAGATTGTGCTTGCCACGAAATGCCGTATGCCGATGGGATCGAATCCAAACAATCAGGGCGCGTCACGTAAACATATTCTCGCGGCAGCCGAGGCCAGTCTACGTCGTCTTAACACCGATTATATCGACCTCTATCAAATTCATGCCCCTGACCCGGAGACGCCGATTGATGAAACGCTGCGCGCCCTCGATGATCTTGTTCGTAGTGGTAAGGTGCGCTACATTGGTTGCTCTAACTATCCCGCATGGGAATTGTGTAAAGCACTTTGGACAAGTGAGCGTTTGGGGTTGGCGCGCTTCGATTGTGTGCAACCTCGCTACAATATTCTGTTTCGTCATATCGAGAGCGAACTTCTCCCTCTCGCCCTCGATCAAGGACTTGGCGTGATTTCCTACAATCCACTTGCTGGTGGTGTGCTGACTGGTCGTTATGAGGTTGGACAACAACCCAGCGAGGGGACACGTTTTACGTTGCATAACGCAGGTCGCCTATACCAGGAACGCTATTGGAAAGAGCCACAGATGCAAGCAGTCGATACGCTCAAGAAATTCTGTAGCGAACACAACATCGCTATTGCACAACTTGCGATTGCGTGGGTGCTAGAACAGCCCGCGATCACCTCCGCTATCGTGGGTGCCAGCAAGCCAGAGCATCTTGAGCAAACGCTTCCTGCTGCAGACTTCAAACTCGACGACGAGATGCGAGCTAGGTGTGATGACGTGTGGTACCAGTTGCCACGCGAGCGTAACAAAATGGTCGCGTATCGCTAAGGCACAAGGCACACGGAGTTTTGGATATATGGAATTTGACAACCTATCTGGCTATGAGCCGAATACTGTTGGGATGTACAGATAGAGTTGCAACAAGGTGATAGAATATGCATAGTTCTCAATGGGCAGGTTTTATCAATTCATCGTTGAGCAAAGAGAGAAACACATGGAAGAACGAGACGCGCTAGAGGTCGATGTATGTTCCTTTATCGATAGGCAGGCCGTGGGCGGGAAATCCGCCCCCACGGAATCGCTCTCGCGCCTCCAACTCCCCATGCCAGACCTTCAGTTACTCCGCCTCGACCACGCACCAGCCCTGCTTGCGTTCGAGCGGGAGAATCGGGCCTACTTCGCGGCTTCAGTGCCGGATCGTGGGGACGACTTCTTCGCCGAGTTCGACACACGGCATGCGCAACTGCTCAAGTGTCAGGCTGCTGGGACAGATTACCTCCACCTGCTGGTGGCCGAGGGTGGTGAGGTGGTGGGGCGGGTGAACCTGACCAAAGTGGTAGATCGGACGGCGGAACTGGGGTACCGGATTGCGCAGAAGGCCGCAGGGCAGGGACTAGCTACAGCGGTAGTGCGCAAGGTGCGCGAACTCGCCGCCACAAAGTACGGACTCACCAAACTGCGTGCGAGGGTCACGCTGAACAATCCGGCCTCGCGCAAGGTGCTTGAACACAACGGATTCGTCGCCATCGGTGAGCTAACGCTCAACGGCAAGCCAGCCATGTCCTACATCTGCGAGCTTGGGTGACGCAAGCACTCGCCACATGACCAACCGTAACTCCACTCTCTCCGAATATACCCGAACGTTACACAGAGAACAAAAATTGCTTGCATAACTTTTCTTTTTCCTCAGAAAACTTTTTTCTGTTGAGCCAAAACGGAGTAAAAACAACGTCAAAATTTGATATTT
>CAZZVE010000224.1:0-8052 GCA_964657325.1 uncultured Ktedonobacterales bacterium | reverse complement strand
TCATCCTGCTTCACCTCGTCGAGAATGCCGCGTCCAACCTCGCCTATCGCTACAGGGTCCGCATCATGCTCGTCCTCTGCTATGATTTCTAAAATAATGGGTTTCCTCTCCTCTACCATACCTATGTACCCTCCTTCCTCGCCCTTGAATGTAGACATATCTAATACATCCTCTTTTATCAAAAGTGCAGTTATAACGTATAAGCTTGACCTTATGGACTAAGCATGAAGTAGATTTACACCTTCTTTGTTTTACAAACTACATTATCTCCAGTCTTTTTGCAATAGAAAGAAAATATTACCTATTTATTGTGTTTTACATCTTTAATCGCACAAATTTGATACAAAAAGTGAGAGATTTTGTAGATTTTTAGCTCATGAAGATGAAGTAATTCCTTTTATGTTTGTTGCCATACATCTACTGTGTAGTCTTTTGCAACAGCAAAGTATTTATTATCAGGTGACCAAGCTGCTGCTAATCCAGCATATTCTGAGAAATGGTTAGTAAGAAAATCACAAACAAATACTGTTGCTGATTTTGAATCTGGACCTTTATAATCAGTACTTCCGTCAAGACACTCGTAGGCAATGTATCTGTTATTGGGAGACCAAGTTATGTCTGTAACTTGCATTGCCTTATTTGATATAGACTTATTCTTTTCCATGGGACAAGCTAATATTACATGATCCATTACAGTTGTATTAGGATCTGTATTATTAACATCGAATCCCGAAAAGGCATACCATCTTTCTACATGTCCATTGTCACCGCCCGAAGCGATGAATTTACCATCTGGTGACCAAGCTAACACTGATATACTACCTGAACCCTTACTGAACGTAGTGACGAGATGTCCTGTAGTAGCATTCCACACTTGCACTTTATTGTCTATAGTAGAGGCAATGAAATCGCTATTAGGCGACCATGCCAAACTATACGTGACTCCTCCTAGGCTAGAAATATTGCTATGATAGACAAGAATGTCATGTCCAGTGAATATGTTCCATACATGTATTGAGCCATAATCAGTAGAGGCAATGCGTTTACTGTCAGGTGACCATGTAACGCTAATTATGTCGATTGGGTCGGACGAATCATGAATTTTATATTGAGTAATGGTGTGATTAGTAGCAGCCTCCCAAACTTCTACAGTAGTATCGGTCCAAGAGGCAATGTATTTTCCATTTGGAGACCACGATACGCCATTCCCATTTTGATGAATAATACGATTAGACCCACTAGTTGCATCCCAAATTTGTATAGTATTATCATAACCTCCTGAAGCGATACGCTCCGCGTCCAACAAGGGGGACCAAACCAAATTAGTGACGTAATTACCATGACCTGGATAGATATATACGGGTTTTGCCGGTTGATCTTGTGCAGAGCGAGGGAAAAAATTATTCCAGGCAGTCTCTATTTTGCTTGAATTATCTATGAGACCACCTAAAACCGTTATAAGAGCTACAATAATACATAATATTATATATATAGGATGCTTCTTGATTTGATTAATTAAATGTTCAGTCTGCGTTTCCGTTTCTTGCTTAGCAGAAGATTTTCTCATATTCTTCTCCCTTAGAATTTTTTCTTGTAACTATTTAGTCCCTAAAGGATGAAGGCTATACTGCACCAAAGCCGCAACATCGTCAGGAAAGACTCCTTACTTCTGGCAACACAGACACATTTTGCTTATGTGCTGATATTCCATCACCTGAACACGGATGGCTGGCAACTCGACGACTGACGCAGTTCGATCAGGTGTTATAAACGCCGACCAACTTGTGCTGACACACGAGCCAACTTGCAGCACATGTTCAAGGATGGCATCAGGAATCGAACTCGTCAGCAGATGGCTTCCCCAATGACCAACTTACCCCCTTAACTTCTTGCCATGCTTTTCATGCAAGCTCTGTGACTTGCGAGTCAACCCGTCAAAGGAAGGAGGCTGCTACTATCGTGGTTGTTCTCGCTGATACGATCTTCCAACTCCTACGAGAGGTCTCTTAACTTTTTGATCAGTTCATACACTGCGGCAAGTTCGGCTCTCAGAGCTATTTCTTTTTCTTGTGTCATCATGGTTCTACTCTAACAAGCAAACTGATAAAGAGCAAGAAAACGCCCTTTCAGGAAATACCCTGAATAGTTTCCTTTTCCATTATAACGTATAACGCTGCTATTTTGTATGAATATCAAAACAGTTGTAGGCAATTCGTTTTGTTAGCGGGGATGATGAAACCAGACTCGTACAGCCATCATATCCTACAGGCGTGGTATCATGAGGAGCATATATCTGTATCTCTACCTACATTCCAAAGGAGCGTACACTTTATGCGACGCATTGCGATATTGGCGGAAGGCATGTTCGAGTGGCACTATGGAAAAACCGCAACGGGAGTTATTCGTTACGGACAAGACCCTGTTGTCGCGGTTATTGATAGCACGAAGGTGGGACAGGACGTTTCACATGCACTGGAAGCCCCGATAGGTGTAGGCATTCCTATTGTGCGCGACATTCATGAAGCACTTCGGCATCAACCTGATACACTTTTAATTGGTATCGCGCCTCAAGGCGGCGTTTTGCCAGTAGCATGGAGATGGCAATTACTCGCCGCGATTGAAGCAGGCTTGAACATCATCAGCGGCCTGCATTCCTTTCTTTCGGATGACGCGGAATTGAAAGTCGCAGCCGAAAAACGCGGTGTGACTATTTGGGATGTACGCCGTCCACCCGATAGACAGCGTGTAGCGAGTTTCACTCCTCATCGACCCGAAAGTCATACAATTCTTATCGTAGGCTCGGATTGTGCAACCGGAAAAATGTCTACGGCGTTGGAACTGAATCAGGAAGCATCGAAGCGAGGGCTTAATAGTGCTTTTGCCGCAACAGGGCAAACAGGCATTATGATTTCTAACAACGGCTTACCTGCGGACCGTATCATTGCTGACTTTGTGGCGGGCATGGTCGAAGAGATGGTGCTAGATCTCAGTAACAAGCACGATTGGGTGTTTGTGGAGGGACAGGGCGCGCTCAACCATCCAGGCTATGCACCCGTGACCCTCGGTCTACTGCACGGCTCCATGCCTGACGCGATGATCTTCTCTCATAAAGCTGGAACAACGAAGATAGAGGGTTACGATAACTGCCCGTTTCCTTCGATGAAGCGCATGATTGCAATGAACGAAGATACTATCAACTGGCTACGTCCAGAGAAACCCTCGCCAGTCGTAGGTATTTCGCTCGTCACACAGGGATTAAGTGAAGAGCAGGCGAAAGAGGCTATTCAGCAGATAGAGGATGAGACAGGGTTACCAACAACGGACGTGTGGCGTTTCGGTACAGGTGTGTTGCTGGATGCGCTCGTCAAGCACTTTGAGCATTAACTGAAACCTATATTAGGACAACAGAGACAAAAACAGGGCCATGCGTGTGTCATGGATACACAAGGCCCTGTTTTTGTCTCTGTTGTCCTATACCTGCGAAAGAGCGAGTTCTAATCTATCGGTGTGTTCTGGTAGACCAACAGTAACACGGAGAAAGTTGTGCAGATAGGGATGATGAAAGTAGCGCAGTAGGATGCCATGCGACTCAACAATCCCACGGACACGCTCCATTTTTACCTCGTCGTCGAGCAAACGGGTAAGAATAAAGTTGCCCTGTGAGGGTACGGGTTCCAGGTAGGGTTGGCTGGCGAGTACCTCGAAGAGCCGTTCGCGCTCTCGTACGATACGATGTACATTTGCTTGCGTGTAATCGAGATGTCTGAGTGTTTCGATAGCAGCGATATGGCCCGCGACATTGACCTCAAAGGGGCATTGAGCGCGACGCATGTAGGTAACGATCCATTCAGGAAAGATACCATATCCAACGCGCAAACCCGCAAGTCCAGCCCATTTACTAAAGGTACGCATGACGATGAGATTACGATGTTGCGGAACCAGATGTGCCAGGCCATGTCTTCGCTGTGAAAACTCGACGTATGCCTCATCCACAACGACAATGCGCCCTGTCTCAAGCAAGAGCAGTACATCCTCTTCGCAGATAGGATTGCCAGTAGGATTGTTAGGCGAACACAGGACAATCATCTTTGTCTCTGGTGTAAGAGCAGCAAGAATGCCAGCCACATCAACCTCATAATCCAGAGTACGCGGCACCTCTAGCACATACGCACCACAGAATGTGGTGATGAAGGTGTAGAGCGAGAAGGTAGGCGGGCAACAGATGATGGTATCACCAACAGAGAGAAAGATATGCCAGAGTAGATTAATTAGTTCGTTACTGCCGTGACTCACAACGATATGACGGTCATCAACACCTACATACTCAGAAAGTGCTTGCTTGAGTAACGTAGAATCGGTATCGGGATAGTTGTTATAATTTTCATGATTGCTGAGTGCTTTTAGTACCTGTGGAGGCGGTCCATAGGGGCTTTCATTACTATTGAGCTTAATCAGGTCTTGTATGGGGATACCTGTGCGTGTACTGAATGTCTCTAATGACTCCCCAGGAATATACGACGCCATACGGTCCAATTCAGGACGCACATGAACGAAGCCAGTAGAAGATATAGACATGGTTTATCCTATTTATATTTGTTTATTTTTCAGCGTCGGCATCGACGAATATTTGTGCGGGACGACGAATCAGCGAGCTACGGGGGCCGAATCCACCCGTTGTTCCTGGCATACCTGAATTATTGCCAAAGGATGCATTATTTGTATTTGCGTAACGTTTCGTCATAGGCTGTACGGCTGGCTGTCCATTCGGCGTCTCTGGTGAACGCTCGGCATCGACTACCTGTACCATCTCAAAACCACGGCGCAGTGTCATCATATCGCGCATAAAACAGGCGACAGCGGAGGCTGCGGACCCTTTCTCTTTTGAGGTATCGTAACGGCGCGCAGTTGCTTCACCCGCAGCCTGTGCCGCCCTCGCCATTGGATCAGAGGTTTTAGCAGCATAGGCATCCTGGAAAATATCATCCCAGCTCCCCCATCTGCCACGGAGCGGTTTCCAACCAAGCTGACTATCGCTAACGGTACGCCACTTCTCCTCAGTAAATTGTATCCAATCGTCCAACAAGCGAGCATAGGCGGCAACTTGTTGACGCAAACGCTCTTCCTCTTCTGAGGGACGTTGTGGGAAACTCTGTGGAAGACCGTCTGTTTGGGGAAACCCCGTTTGTTGCTGGCTAGAGTACATGCTTTGCTGTGATGAGTTGCCATTGAAGTAGCCAGAACTCAAACCAGGAAACATACCAGTATTCGCTAACGAGGCAAAATCGGGAGCCATTTGACCATTAGGCATACTCAGTAACGGAACCTCGGTTCCTGCTGCGATCTCGCCAATCACGTGAATACCGCTCGCCCCAAGGGATGGACTCATAAGAGCCGTACCATCTTGCATCATGATACCTTCAGAAAGGGATGGTAGCCCACCAATGACAATCTCTTCGTGACCAACCGCATCGAGAATACGCCATGCGAGACGGGGATGTTTCGCTGCCCACCAGACGCGACGTGAGATAAACGTGGAAGCAAAGGTGAAATTGACCACAAGCCAAACCACGCCACGCACCGCCAGCCAGTTGAGAAGCCCAACAATGATAATTGCGTACCAGGCATCGGGCTGGCCCACCTCCTCAATAAAGGTAAGTACGGCGGCAACGGTCAGACTGGGATCACGCAACGGATTGATAAAATCTATGACACGCCAGAACCATGTCCTCCGGCCTTTCTTCTCTTCCACTGTATTGTGCTCCTCTCGCTACTGCGTTGGTGTGCAGACATGACTATGCTACGCATCCTGCTGGCAAATAGTAGCATGTCACTTCCCTGTCTGCAAGTTATAGGGAATTATGGGTAGTATTTTTATCTATTTTTCGTTTGTTTCTCTTCAAGTAGAACGGTTCTCTTTCCCCTATGTAGTGCAAATGGGACCTTCGTACTGGTATATCCTATCTTTTATAAGAAGAAAATGTATGTAAAGTTTGTACACGCACAAACTTTACATACATTTTCTTCTTTTCGTGCGCTACTATACACATGTTCTGAGACGATTTGGGCTGGTAAAAACGTGTCAAGCAATGGAAAGACTTTTAGCATGAATTCATGCCCTTTTACCGTTATACCTATCGAAACGTGCACTAACGTATCATGCTAAACACACCCATATAACATAGAAGACTAGAAATTTCTGGTCGTTGTATGGTAATATATTCTGTGGTGCCTGTTTGTCTTTGTACCTACGTATCTCACAGTACGTAATGTTGTGTGGTCTCGTGTCAGAACAGTTTCAGACCGTGCTATATACGTCTTCTTGGCGGGAGCGATGTTGCACCTGTAGGTTCCCACGGAATCCACGGTCTCAAGACTTAGAACAGGATGCACCTGTTAGAAAGGATATATTCATGCCCACGCGCATGACGATAAGCCCAGCTCCTCCGCAGTTATTGGATGCTCATCGCCTCATTATTGCCTCCAACCGTGGCCCCGTCGAGTTTCAGTTGAGTCAAGACAAAACACTTAAACCACGACGTGGCGCAGGCGGTATGGTGACTGCGCTCATTGACGCAGGAAACCGTATGGAGGTGACATGGGTAGCAATGACAATGACCGAGGGGGACCGCGTTGCGGTCAAGGAGGCGCAGCACAACGGGGGAATTCTTCGCTCACCTATTCGGGGTCAGAAGATGGACCTTCGCTATGTTGCCATTCCTAAAAGCGCATATCGCAAACACTATGAGAAGATCAGCAATGAGCTTCTCTGGTTTTTACAACATTACTTGTACGACCCAACACAGGACTCAGCGTCAGCAGATCAGTTGCAGGATGCCTGGAATGCTGGCTATCGCGTTGCCAATCAAGCTATCGCCGACGAGGTAAACGCAGAAATTGACCGCGATACAACCACCACTCCGGTTGTCATGCTTCATGATTATCACTTATACCTGGCACCAACGATGATCCGTAAGGTTCATCCAAAGATTATCATGCAGCAGTTTATTCACATTCCCTGGCCTGATGTACGCTGCTGGCATTTCTTACCCAGCAATATCGCGCATGACATCTACACTGGTTTGATCGGAAATGATATCATCGGCTTCCAAACAGACCGTGATGCACGCAATTTCTTAGAAGGAGCGCGGACACTTCTTGATGATGCAGAGGTTGATTTTGAGGAAGGCACCATCTGCTGGCAAGGACGCTGTACGCTCGCACGAGCCTATCCCATTTCAATCTCGGTGACGGAAGAACGTCGCGTTGTCAATAGTGTTGCTGGCAAACGAGCCGCCGAGAAGATACAACCCTTGTTAGCTGAACACACAATTATGCGTGTGGACCGCATTGAACCTACGAAAAACATTTTGCGTGGCTTTCAAGCGTATGACAAAATGCTCGAAACTCATCCCGAATTGCACGGTAAAGTTACGTTCCTGGCGTTTCTTGTCCCTTCACGCCAGACACTATCCATCTATCGTCGCTATAGCGCTGATGTGATAGATGCTATGCGGGCAATCAATCAGAAATATGGAACCGAAAACTGGGTACCAGTACATGATTTTTGTGATAATGATCGTGTTCGTGCCCTTGCCGCGATGCGATATTACGATGTATTGCTAGTCAATCCGATTATCGACGGCATGAATCTGGTCGCCAAAGAGGGGCCAGTGGTCAACCAGCGCGACGGCGTGCTGGTACTTTCGCGCACCGCAGGCGCGTTCCAACAACTTGCGAAGGGGTCCATCCCCACATCTCCAACCGATGTCAACGAGACAGCACAAGCTCTCTATAAGGCAGTGACGCTTTCTAAAGAGGAGCGCCATGCGAAAGCGACGCTCGCACGTCAGGCGGTAGAGCGCAGCGATCTCAACATGTGGTTGACGAAACAAATCAGCGATCTCAACGAATTGATCGCTCAAGCCGACGCTGCACCACCGGCTGTTGCAGTACCAACATCCATCTCGACAGCTGACAACGATCTCATCGCTCATGTGAGCTAAATAAGATAAGGAAAGAAAAAGGGCTTGCTGGACGCGTCCAGCAAGCCCT
>CAZZVE010000223.1:0-8077 GCA_964657325.1 uncultured Ktedonobacterales bacterium | reverse complement strand
CTCAGTCTGGACCACGTATGAAATTGACCTATATCATGTCTACGTTCTTTTGACCCATATTGTGTCCAAGGAGGCTAAAACTTTTGGCAAAGGCACTTGAGTATTAACGGATACTGTTGCTTAATTCAGAAAGTGGAGGAAAGATACCGAAAAACAGGCCATTTCCCCTTCCAATAGTAGAAGGGCTAGCTTCTTCTCATACCCAAAATGAGAGGTAACCCCTACAAAAGCGATTTAAGCAACTGTATCATATGTGAGCGAATAACACACCCCCTTTCTCTTATTTTAATACCCCTCGACGCACACGGAGGACTCTGGTATAATGAAACTAACAGAAAGTAGAACACTAGTTTCATTTGGAGTGAGTTATGAGTGACCGCCTTGTTTCACCCAACATGACCGAAGAGGAACAGATTATCGAAGGTAGTCTACGTCCTCATCGTCTGGCGGAATACATTGGGCAGGAAAAGATTAAAGAAAACCTGAGCATCTTGCTAGAGGCGGCACGACGACGCAAAGAGTCAGTCGATCATGTCTTGCTCTATGGACCGCCAGGATTGGGCAAGACGACGCTATGCAACATCATCGCAGTTGAGATGGGTGTGAGTATGAAAACCACATCTGGTCCCGCGATTGAGCATGCGGGCGATCTTGCCTCTATTTTGACTGCGTTACAGCCCGGCGAGGTGCTTTTCATCGACGAAATACACCGTCTCGCGCGTGCTGTTGAGGAGCGGTTATACTCCGCGATGGAAGACTTCGCGCTCGATGTGATGATTGGCAAGGGACCAAGCGCGAAGGCACTGCGTCTGCCCCTGCCGAATTTTACCGTTGTTGGTGCTACCACGCGTGTTGGCGCGCTTACCGCTCCCCTGCGTGATCGCTTCGGTGCGATTTATCGTATGGAATACTATGATAAGGATGCGCTCGAAGAGATTGTGACGCGTTCGGCGCGTATTCTGAAGGTGCCAGCCGAGAAGGACGGTATAGAAGAGATCGCGGGTCGCGCACGAGGCACTCCACGTATCGTCAACCGCCTCCTTAAGCGCGTGCGTGACTATGCACAGGTACGCGCCAACGGTGTGATTACAAGAGAGGTATCGAAAGCGGCCTTGGACGCGATGGAAGTTGACGAAATTGGGCTTGACCAGACCGACCGTAACATGCTACTTACCATCATCCAAAAGTTCAATGGTGGACCTGTTGGTTTGGATACGCTGGCGGCAAGTACTAGCGAGGACTCAAACACGATTGAAGACGTGTATGAGCCATACTTATTGCAACTCGGCTTTATCTCACGTACACCACGTGGACGTGTCGCTATGCGTGCGGCCTATCAACATCTTGGTCTAACACCACCAAACGTAGAGAGTGGACCGAGTTTGTGGACAGCGTGAGGATAGCATGAGAATGAGCGATTTCGATTATGCTCTGCCACCAGAGCTAATCGCCCAAACGCCAATTGAGCCACGCGACGCCTCACGTCTCCTTGTCGTACAACGCGCGACTGGAACCATGATGCATCGTCACTTTCGGAACATTGGCGAGTATCTGCGTGCTGGTGATCTGCTGATCGCCAACCATAGTCGTGTCATTCCGGCACGACTTTTAGGACATCGAGCCGAAACAGGGGGTGCTGTCGAAGTGCTTCTGTTATCCGAACGACCCGATCTTGGCGCGGATTACTGGGAAGCGTTGGTGCGTCCGGGTCGGCGTCTGCGCGTGGGGGATTACATCATTTTTGACAATGGAACAGGCAAAAGTGAATGGTTACAAGCAGAAGTGATGGCGCATACCGAGGCAGGAGGACGTATTGTGCGTCTCTCCGTTGTGGGGCAAGAACATACAGCAGAGAAAGACCCCTATGGCGTACATGACATGATTAATGTGCGCCAGATGATCAACCAGTTAGGGCGTATGCCGCTCCCACCATATATTCACGAGACACTCGCCGATCCAGAACGCTATCAGACGGTATATTCTCGTATCACTGGTTCTGCTGCCGCACCTACCGCAGGGCTGCACTTTACATCACAGCTCCTGGCATCGCTGCAACAGCAAGGAGTACAGGTAGGATTTGTCACGCTACACGTCGGACTTGATACATTCCGTCCTGTCGAAGTTGAAGATTACACTGAGCATAAGATACATAGCGAAGAGATCGAGCTAGACGCGGAAACGGCGCATCGCATCAACGAGACAAAAGCGCGGGGTGGACGTGTGATTGCAGTCGGCACCACATCGGTACGCGTGCTAGAAAGCGTTGCCAGTATACACAGTGGACGTATTGAACCTTATAAGGGTAGCACACGTCTGTTTATTACTCCTGGCTATTCCTTTATGGCGGTGGATGCCATGATTACAAATTTCCACTTGCCGCGCTCAACCCTGCTCCTGCTCGTCAGCGCATTCATGAGTAAGAATCTGATGGAGCAAGCATATCAAGAAGCGATTCGTGAACACTACCGATTCTTTAGCTTTGGGGACGCGATGCTCATTGAGTAACCAATCCTCTCTACTTCATAGTGTACAGCGTATTTGGCTGGTACGACATGGACAAACCATGTGGAATGAGCAAGGACGTTTTTGCGGTCACACAGATATTCCTCTTTCGACACTTGGACGTAAACAGGCGCGCAAACTGGCCTTATACTTACAATACAGACCAATTACTGTGGTATATAGTAGCGACCTGAGCAGAGCAAGAGAGACCGCCGAGATTATTGTAAAGAAGCTTACATTCAGCGAGAGCAGGGAGACCCTTGCGGCCTCCCTGCTCTCCTCACCTCCTAGTGTCATCGTCTCCCCTGCGTGGCGCGAAATACACTTTGGTGCATGGGAGGGTCTGACCTATGACGAGATTGCGACCTCGTTTCATGAACAGCGTGGTTTCTTCACGAATCCCGAATACTTTGCCCCTCCACAGGGCGAGACGATTACGGAAGTTCTGCAACGTGTCATGCCTGCGTTACATGACATCATGAAACGAGAGCAGAATGGCGAGGTTGTACTTGTGAGTCATGGAGGTACATTGCGCGGTCTACTCTGTTCGCTTTTGGGCATGCCGCTTCATAATCAATGGCAATTGCGCGTTGACACAGGATCACTCAGCGCAATTGATGTATCATTGGGCGAACATGGGGAATTGCTGGCGTCGTTAGTAGGATTGAATATCACGTCTCTGTAGTGTTGGTGGGTGTGCTAAAGCAGACCCGTACAGAAGCCACCGAGAGATGTAGAGATGCAATGAAAGTCCTGTACGGGTCTGCTTTAGCACACCTTCTTCGCGTTTTTCTGTTTTTATTTACACTAGCGCGTCTTTTATCTTCGTCAGTTGTTTTGTGTGCTGCTGGTCATGGATGGATAGCACGTTTACAAGTTGATAGAGTTTGAGATTGCCCCATTCAGCATGATGCAATGGGCGGTCCCAGCTATCTTCTGGCAAGGCGGAAAGATACTCAAATAGTTCTTCGCGGCGTGCTGCCATACCTGAAAGAATTGCTTCGAGCGAGGCTGGAGCTTCCGCTAATTCGAGATGCTGCTGAGGTGAGTCCGAGCTGATGTCAGGAATAAAGGGATTGTCTTCGTTTTGTACACGAGAAATTTGCTCTAACGCTAGACCTTCAGTAATATAGACATGATGTGCTATCTGTAGAGGCGACCATTCGCCTTCTATAGGATTTTGAGTCAATTCATCCTGGCTAAATTTCGCAAGTTTCCCCATCAGTTCAATGCGTGCCGCTACAAGCTTACGGCGAACCTTCGCGAACGAACTCTCTGTTGTTTCTGGTGTGGTCATGATTACTCCTCCGTAGATAGCATGACAGGAGCAAGCCCTGTCACTACTATACTATCCGCCACTACGTGGCGAAGCCACGCGACTTCGTGTATAGTAGTGACAGGGTGCTCCTGTCATGCTACTCACTTATACGTCATGCTTCGCGCTGTTTTACCAACTTGCTATATAAACGCTCAAGCTCGTCTTGATCGTTGAAGTGTAGGACTAGTGTCCCTTTGCCCTTCGCATTCTTCTTGAGATCGACCTTCACCATGAGGGCATCACGAAAATGCGTTTCCAGTTCTTGTACCTCGGCGGCTCGGGGTTGCGGTGTCGTCATACGCTCGATGACGGCGTTCACGTCTTCTTTGCCCTTGATGCTTGCGGCTAGCTCTTCTGCTTGCCGTACGTTGAGTTTGAGGGCGATAATCTTACCCATTGCTGTAATCTGATCCTCTTCACGAGCAATACCAATCAAAGCACGTGCATGACCTTCACTGAAGCTTTCGGGCTGATTAATGAGCGCATCACGGACTTTCGGAGCAAGTTGTAGAAGGCGCACAGAATTGGTGATGGTTGAGCGGTCTTTGCCAACCTGCCGCGCTACCTGCTCTTGTGTCATGCCAAAATCTTGTATCAGTGCTTGATAGGCTAAAGCCTCTTCAATCGGATTCAAATCGGCACGTTGAATATTTTCGATTAACGCCATCTCAAGCATCTGTTGCGGCGTGACCTCTTTGATAACCACGGGCACTTTGTTCAGGCCAGCGAGACGCGAGGCGCGCCAACGTCGCTCGCCCGCGATAATCTGGTAAAGAACGCCTTGTAGTGAATTAGTCGAATCCTGTGTGGAGGCAGTCTGCTCATCTTCATGAAACCAGGAACCAGTGTCTTTCTTTGGTTCCTCGCCGCTCGCCGCCGCAAGCGTATCCAGGCGAGTCACGATGATAGGTTGTATCAAGCCGTGTTCTTTGATGGACGCGCTCAACTCAAGCAGCTTCGGGTCATCCTCACGAAAGATGCGACGCGGTTGACGTGGATTGGGGATAATGCTGTCAATGGGCGTGTGCAGCGTATTGACGGTCTCACCATTCTGCGTTGATTGCTGAGATGCCATCACCTCGGATGCACCCGTAATCAATGCATCCAGACCACGACCCAGACCGAATTTTTGTTTAGCCACGGGCCATTACCTCCTCAGCAAGTGAACGATAGGCTAAAGCACCGGGCGAGGTCGGGTCATAGTCCAGAATGGCCTGCCCGAAACTGGGTGCCTCACTCAAACGAACGTTACGATTGATAATAGTCTGGAATGCCTCATTTGGAAAGTGGTTACGGACCTCTCGCACGATATCGCTAGCAAGTCGCGTACGTGGATCAAACATGGTCATGACAACACCGGCAATATAGAGGTCTGGATTGAGCTTGCTCTTCACAATGTTGACGGTATTCAGCAACTGGCTTAGCCCTTCCAGTGCTAGATATTCACATTGTATAGGAATGATAAGTGCATCTGCCGCGACAAGTGCATTGATTGTGAGGAGACCAAGTGAAGGGGGACAATCGATGATAATGTAGTCACAACGATTACGAATTGGCTCAAGAGCTTGTCGTAGTCGATACTCACGTGCCAATGCCCCTACGAGTTCCATCTCCGCACCCGCGAGATCGACGGTACAGGGTGCGACGACGAGTTCACGTCGTGGCGAAGGCACAATCACATCAAAAATAGAGACCTCTTCTTGCTCTCCTACCATTAAGTCATACATAGTATATTCTTTTTTGTTCTTGGCAGCACCAATACCGCTAGAGGTATTGGCTTGTGGGTCCATATCTACGAGCAATACTCTGCGTCCCGCTGCCGCGAGATACGTAGCAAGATTAATAGAGGTAGTGGTTTTTCCGACGCCGCCCTTTTGATTAGCGACTGCATAAACTTTTGACACAGGCTGCTACCGTACCTTTCAACTCACCAGCTCAGGGTGCGATACATCAGACCCTTACAGACGTTGTATGGTCATTGTAACAAAAGTCTAGGCTATAAGCAACTAGATATATTTAATTGTAGTGGTATGGCTAAAATAAACCTGACCGTGTTGGAGTTGGTTCCCAACTCCAACACGGTCAGGTTTATTTTAGCAGCATTACCTGTCGTGGACGGCGTCTGTTATACGTTTACTATTCGCAAGGTACAGCGAAGGGCAACCGATATATAATGCCAGGGTCCGCTGTGCTTATTGGGTTATAGGCATAACTGTTGCCTTTTCTAGGGCTTAGATAGCCTTCTTTCTTTGCGAGGGCAGGAAGCGCACCAACTGAGGGCACTAACACAGGAGCAAATGCCCAGTTATTGGCAGGAGGAGCAATAAGTCCAGCGTTTATACCAATTTGGCGTCCCAGAGCTAAATGCTCACCTTCAACCCACGCAACCTGTGCAGCAACCTGTGCCAGGTCTGGGCGCCCCAACTGTGCGAACTCTTTCGTTGCAGCCAGATAAGCTGTATCAAAAACTCCTCCTATTTCAGCCAACGTCTTTAAAAATGTCGGGAGGTCCTCAAACGTTTTTGGACCATAGGGAAAGCTAAATTCGCTGGCAAGTACTCCGGCCCCTTGATCTCTCAAGTAGTATTCGTGAATCTGTTCTTCGATAGCAACAGCCTTGACATTTTCGAGAACAGCACCACTTAGCCCCAATTGTGCAGCATGTTTGATACCATTGCTCACAAAGGTCACGGCCAATCGTTCCGCCGTTCGCGCGACGGTTATGATCGTATGAACCGAGTCTAAACACTTAGAGCTACTATGCGCCTGAGCTACTTCAACATTTGCGCCAGCTAATTGATAGGCAGCGAGTCCAGCAGTAGCAGCGATACCTGCTACCGTTCCTTTTTTAATGAGTGATCGGCGTGACCAGCTGGCTGATGACTCTGTTGGCTGAACATTTGAAGAGTCTTGAGACATCTCGTCAGGTGTTTTCTTCATGAGTGAATGTACTCCATCTGCTCGTTTAGGAACTACTACGCCAAATTAGGCACTACTTAGTTCTATAACAACGTATACAACAAACTACAAAAAGGGATCATCTTTGCCAGAGATTTGACATATAATATACTACTATGTAGTGTTATACGTATTATCGTGAAACGCGACTACTATAAAACACTTTCGTATGTATGATTATTGTCACCATTATCCTATAGCACGCATTGAAAGAAAGTTCAAGGAATTTTATGATTTATAGACCCATCAATAACAAGTTCTAAGTAAAACATGGAACATTTTATGTATTTCTAAGCTAGAGGATGAATAGTGAATAAATGTAGGGACCGATGTATCGCGTCCTTCCGGTGGTTGGTTGTCAAGAGGACGCGATACATCGGTCCCTACATTTATTTCTTCGCAGTGACAAATGCTACACCGGCAACGTGAGGACCACTATAGGTACCGATAACGGCACCGAAGTTATAGCGTGGCAGGTCTCCCTTATATACAGGTTTGAGAGCATCGGCGAGTTGTTGCCCGACATCCGCATCGGATTCTACGATGGTGGCACTTTCGAGAGGTCCAACATCCGCTACAAGTTGCGCGATACGTGCGAAGGCTTTTGTGCGCGTTCGTGGTCTCTCTATTGGCACAATAAGACCATCCTTGAACGAGAGAATTGGCTTGATGCTGAGAATGTTGCCGACTAAAGCCGATGCTCCTCCGATACGTCCACCCTTACTGAGATATTCGAGTGTGTCCAGAGCGAACAGAATACGCGTTCTGGCAAGACGGTCAAGGGCATGAACTTTGATAGTTTCGATTGGCGTGTCTTGCTTCGCCTCCTCTGCCGCTTGCATAACTGTATAAGCTATACCCACGCTGACACTCTCTGAGTCGAGAATTTCAATTGGGACATGTTTATACTCTTCCGGCATCGAGTCTCGTGCAGTACACGCTGACTGGTACGTCCCGCTTAACTTTGACGAAAGGAGAATAGCAACAATACCATCGGCCCCCGCTTGAATCAGACGAACGAATGCTTCTTGAAATGACCCAGGCGAAGGTTGCGAGGTCCGAGGCACCACTTTGCTCGTCGCAAGTCTGCGAAAGAATGTCGTCGTGTCCATGTCTATGCCATCAAGGTATGCCTCTTCGCCAAAGAACACCGTGAGCGGAACCACCGCGATTCCAAGCGACTCCGCCAGCACTGGCGGCATATCTGCTGTACTGTCTGTAAGAATGCGAACAGCCATGACCTTCAAATCTCCTCTAATATAATTATCTGATGAACATTGACAATCGAATACGGGAATG
>CAZZVE010000222.1:3280-8136 GCA_964657325.1 uncultured Ktedonobacterales bacterium | reverse complement strand
CCCCTTGCGGCGCCCTTGCCCCATCAAACGATAGTTGACTACGCTTTGATTGTTGGTACGTCGAGCATCAGAACCTCAAGCGCGACGCGCGGATTGACGTTTTGCTCAATGGCTTCCATCGTGCGCAAAATAGCTCGTATCATACGTTCCGCTTCTGCGGTACCAAGCTTAGCGGCCTGCGTTTTTAACAGGGGCCGCATGTCTACATTGACGGTCAAATCAAGACAGGTATTTGCTGCTAATACCATATCACGCCACCACAGTAACCACAACTCTAACATCGATTGCACCTTTTCACTATCACCGCTGATACGCTGTACCAGATCGAAGCGCTGGACGCGACCAGCCGAGGGTAGTTTTGTGAGCAGGTCAAGTTGTGCCTTACGTTGAGTCAGCATATCTTCATCTTCGACAGCTTGCACAGCCCAACCCATACGTCCTGCCGCTAAAGCTGCGATCAAGTCAGCTTCCTTTGGCTCCGTCTCCCAGTCCTGCGTCAGCGCATTCTTGATTTGCGTTGAAGTGAGCAGTTGCATCGTGATAAGTTGTACACGAGAAAGAATTGTGGGCAATAGCAGACCTGCATCGGGAACAGTGAGTAGCAGCACAACATCTGGCTCCGGCTCCTCAAGTGTTTTCAAGAGACAGTTCGCAGCCTGTACATTCATCTCATGTGCATTTTCAATGATGAAGATGTTACGTCTTCCTTCAAGCGTACGGCGTGCCGAGTCGCTTTGCAGAACGCGTATCTGCTCTATTAGAATGAATTGTTTGTCGGCTGGTTTAGAGATAACATGGATATCAGGATGGTTGTCGTGTAGCACTTTGCGACAGGAGAGGCATGTATTACACGGTTCCTGTGGCGCAATAGCGGGATCAGGTCCACCTGTACAAAGCAGCGTCTGAGCGAAACGATGCGCTAACAACGATTTGCCGATGTGTGGAGGTCCTGTGAAAAGATAGGCATGGCGAACCTGTTGCGCTGCTATCGTGCGGCGCAGTATGTCGATGGCATGAGCATGCCCTATAATGTCCCAACCCTTTGCGGGATTTTCTTGCGTTACCATGATGTTTATGGTAACAGAAATGAGGAATGATAGCAACAGGAAATTTGCCAGGAGATGCTACCCTATGCCTCTTCCATTCGTAGAAGATGTGATTGATGTTTTACTTCGCATCCGGCTACCAGGAAGCGCATATTTTCCTGGTATCGCTTGTAGAGTACTGTATTTTTGCTGACTTCCGATGATACAGGAGAAGTTCTATGGCACAATCGATTCTTTCCAAACAGCGTTTGTCATCGTCTATTTCACGCACTGATGTAGCGGAGCGCAGATTGCGTCAGATCGCAGCATGGCTTATACTATATTTTCTCATGCAGGCCGAGTTAGGTCTAGCATGGGACCGAGAATGGCATGATCTGATCGGACGTGACCAGTTTTGGATTCCGCCGCACATCATGCTGTACACAGGTGTCGGCTTCACAGGGCTTATCGCCTTACTGGTGATACTCTTGGACACGAGACGCTACTATCAAGGCAAAGCAGGTGTAGACGACACTTCCACAGTGCGTATTTTCAGTTTTTTTCGTGGCCCACTTGGGTTTGCCATTCTAGGCTTTGGTGCCCTGAATGACTTACTAGCCGCACCATTTGATAATTACTGGCACCAGTTGTACGGTATTGATGTCACGCTTTGGTCTCCATTCCACATCATGGGGACTATTGGCGGTGCTGTGATGGGACTTGGCGGCCTTTACGCATTTGCATCGGAAGCAAGGATTGAACAACAAAAGGGCGTCAAGCCTGCTTTTTTGCTCAATGGACCTGAATGGGGGTTGCTGTTACTATTTGCTACGTTTGTAGGCATCACACAACTATCATTAACAGCATTTGCCCCTATCACTCTTGGCATCTGGCAATTTCCAATCTATGCCTTACCACTTGTAGCGGTTGCCGGTTTCTGTCTTGTTGGAGCCGTGCAATCCACGCGCAAGCCAGGAGCAGCGACACTCACAGCACTGCTCGTCTGGCTACTCGCGCTTGTGACACAGAGCTTTGTGCCATGGGCACTTGTATACACGGTCGCGAGGCTACACCTCGTCTTTCGCTTTGTCAACCGTACACCATCGTTCAATATTGCGCTAGCATTCATGCCGTTGCTTTTCCTCATGTGTGCATTGCCCATAGATGCTCTAGCCCTTCGATATTATAGACGGTATGGCGAAACGCAAAGCATATCACGTCCATACCTTCTACTTATTGGTGGCATTGCAGCCGTATTGACATCCATCATCCCTGTTATGCTTGTGCAGCTATTGCTACTCATTCCTGGCCTAAAACTTCACCCGGATAGTATCAGAATCCTTACCGTCAGTTGGCCTGAAATGCTGCTCGCGCTTCCACTCGTATTTCTACTAGGAACATTCACCAGCACAATAGGCTCTGTACTAGGAGATATCTGGCATTTTAATAGAAAGTAGTGTGTAGTATGCGTTCATCTCACACAATTCTACTATGTGGCATGCTGACACTGCTGTTTCTGTTGACAATGCCAGCAACAGCGTTAGCAAGTAACAAGCCTGCTCGTAGTGAGACGCTAACCGCAGGTCCTTATACAATCGTAGTAGATTTCTCTGAAGACCCTCCTATCGTGGATCAAAATTTCACGCTCACCATACGTAATCAGGAAAACATACAACTATCAGGAACGTTGCTTGCTCAGCCAGGTCCTGGGACAGATGCGATACCCGCACATACTCCCCTTACACCAAACACTGGAAATACGCATGTGCTAACAGGGACATTACACCTTGTGGTGCGTGGAGCATGGAACATTCTTGTGAATTTGAACGGACCGAGAGGTCCTGGCACAGCTAGCCTTAGTGTTACAGTAACAGCACCAAACGCAATGCCGCCCTGGTTGGGTTGGATTATTGGTCTCTTACCGCTTATTGGTTGTACATGGTTGATCTGGCAACAGTGGCGTTACAGAAATACCTTGCTCAAAAATGAACGGCACACAGGAACGATATCGCAACAGACTTGACAAACACTAACCACTTCCGTATAGTTATCAGTGGACATACAATATCACGTCGGATAATAGGCAGAACGATAGTCTTGAAAGGAGGTCCTTGCATGCATAACACTCCATACATTGCGTTTTCTATGCCCGTCCAACAAGGACCTACCATGAGTATCGTGACATACGACCTCTCCTGGCAATCCTCCGCAAAAGACAATCCGCAGGCACAGAGGGTTTTTGTGCCCATTTTCGGAGAGCATTGTCTGAGTGAGCCTTTGACATGATGTAGAAGATACACAACATTCTCCGAACCGTGGGTACTTGCGACTCACGGTTTTTTGTTTGCCTTTTTGTATGTTTACATGAACAACCTGCACATCTAAGGTAGGTACAAAGAAAGAAGAGAGAGATAGTAATGGTAACAACCCATACTCATGAAGCTGCCGCGGCGACATACCGTCGTGAGCTAGGCAATGGTCTTGTTTTACGCTGGTCAACGGCAGCGGATACAGCAAATATTGCTCAACTAGTTGGGTTAGTATTTCGAGGCAAGGAAAGCGATCCACTCAATGAAGCCATGACGACCGAAGTCCACGAACTTATGAGTGGGAAGAATCCATTGATGGGTCCAGACGACTACGGTGTGATAGAAGATACGCAGAAAGAGGGCAACCCGATTGTGGCATGTACTTGCCTATGGCTCAACCACTGGGAATATGAGGGCATTCCCTTTACTATGGGACAGCCTGAAATCGTGGCAACCGACCCAAACTATAGGAACAAAGGCTTGATACGTGCATTGTTCGAGATGGTTCATGCGCGTAGCGAGGCTCGCGGAAATATGGTACAGGCTATTACAGGCATAAACTACTTCTATCGACAATTTGGGTATGAGTACGTGTTGGACCTCGGTGGAAAACGTGTTGTCTACACATCACAGATTCCAAAATTGAAGGAAGGTGAGGTGGAAGCTTACACGTTACGCAATGCAACAGCTGAGGATGTGCCAACAATTCAGCATATCTACAGCTACCGTCGTAAGATTGGCGTCATCACAACCGATGTACCTGATAGCTATTGGTATTATGAAACACAAAGAGTAAGCGATAAGAATCAGAGGTTTCCCCGCTTACAGATGATTGTAGATGTACAAGGGAAGGTATATGGCTATACCTTCGTCTCTTCGGGACGGAACAGTAATGGAGCGAATTTCACGGTATATGCAATGGATGTCTTGCCAGGAGTAAATGTACGGGCAATGGTGTCTTCGCTCTTGCGCGAACTCCAAAGGTATGGTTCACAAACACCTGCCTATAGGACCACAAATGATGTACTACTCAGCGAAATTTCCTTCAATCTAGGGCGCACGCATCCTGTATATGAAGCATTGGGGAACCTCGCTCCATCCTATGAGGCTCCATATGCATGGTATGTACGAGTACGGGATGTGCCAGCTTTTCTCAGGCATATCGCGTCCGTATTGGAGAGAAGGTTGGAGCAGTCGGTGGTCGCTGACTATACAGGAGAACTTAAGATCGACCTGTACAAAGGCGGTTTGCGTCTGGTGTTTGAACATGGAAAACTGACAACAGCAGAGGATTGGCGTGTGCCTGTCTATGACTCAAATGCAGGTGCGGGCTGTCCAGCACTTGTATTTCTGCAACTGTTGTTCTGTCATCGAAGCTTGGATGAACTACGAAGCACGTTTCCTGATGTATGGGCCGAAGGGGATGCTGAGATTGTGCTGAAAGCGTTGTTTCCAGCACAGGTATCTGCTCCGTTACCTTTATAATTTTTTAAAATCGGTTGTGCGTGAAGGCCGTTGGCCT
>CAZZVE010000222.1:0-3270 GCA_964657325.1 uncultured Ktedonobacterales bacterium | reverse complement strand
CCCCCACAACCGATTTGTTTTCTCTTTTATTTAGGTGGTGTGATGTAGAGATGGGAAAAGGCTACTTCGGCGTCCTGGTCCTCTACATAAAGACCAACCTCGCCAGCAGAAAGTTTGGCGGATGACGTATCACGGATGGACGTACCAACAGTCTTTTTATTCACAGCAAAGGTAAAAGCATTATCGTTCGCCTCTATTGAGAGAGTATTATTTTTCCCCGGCCCGACCAAAAGCGAATTGAGCGTGCCGGAAGCAATGGTTTGATATTTACCATCAAAGCGCGAAAAGGCATACTCACCAGTAACGGACGAGAGGACTTCAAAAAGATAGTACCGCGATTGATCGGGAGAGGCACGAAATACCACACCATAATAATCATAGGTTGAGTGTTCTCCATGTACGAGCATCATCGTAACAGAAAGGTGAAAGTTACTATATTGGTGCTCGTTATAGAGAGCCAGCGCACCTGTCTGCTCTGACTTATTGACGACATGATAGTATTGATGCTGTTTATCATAAAAAAATGTGCTACTGAGAGGCCAATCAGTATCATCGGTCAACGTATCAGCATCCGATTGCTCCCCAACACCTGTAGTAAGGGAGTTTTGCGATACTCTGATGGGAACACGATGTGTGAAATAGAAGGCAGATGTAGCGGCACTAGCTAGCACGAGAAACACAGCGGCGATGAGAGCAAGTTTTGGAAAGGTCAAAAGCCGCAGACCTGTCTTCACAGGAATATGTTTCACTTGTATATTGGCTTTAATCGGGGAGACAGGAAGTTGACCGAACGGGTCTTCTATACGTTCTTCGTCGTCGGAACTACTTTTCGCGTGTGTAAACGCCTCACTAAAAGCCTCGGCACTTTGAAAGCGTTGTTCAGGGTTTTTGGCTAGTGCTTTACGCACAACACGATCAAGCGCAGGAGAGATATCAGCACGCACCATACAGAGTGAAGGAGGCACTTCGTGAATATGCATGAGAGCAAGGGCAAGGGTGGTATCAGCCCGAAATGGAAGTTGTTTGGCTAATAGATAAAAGAGTGTGACGCCAAGCGAGTAAATATCTGAACGCCCATCGAGTGTCTGCCCAAGTGCTTGCTCCGGCGAAATATAATCGGGCGTTCCCATCAACGATTCGTTATTTTTTACTGCCGTATCCTGTTCTTCCATCGGCACTTTTGGCGTGAGACGAGCGATACCGAAATCGGCAAGCATAATACGACGAGCACCGTCGAGGAGAATGTTAGCAGGTTTCACATCACAATGAACACAACCGTTTTCATGAGCGTAGTCTAGTGCTGACGCAAGTTGCTCAAGATGCCATTGTGCTTCTTCGAGCGAGAGTGGACCGTGTTTCTCGATGTATTCCGACAATGTACCGCCAGACATATATGGCATAACGATATAGGGCAAACCATCTTGCTCACCGTAGGAGTAGATTGGCAGTATGTTTGGATGATTGAGGTGACTCGCGGCTTCCGCCTCGCGCAAGAAACGACGGTAAAAGTCGCGCCGCATCTGCATATCCATTGTTGAGCGCGGGAGAAAAACCTTTACAGCTACCTTACGGTTAGGTGTATGCTGCTGCCCCAAAAAGACTGCGCTGGAACCGCCATAGCCCAGCAGCCGTTCTAGTACGCAGGACCCCAGTACGGTACCAATAAGATGTTGTCCCCTGGTCGTGGTCATTTCAAAGCCCCCCATAAAGCTTTTCTGGAAGAGAAAGTGGGCGCAGTACCTGGACATAGTTATCGTCGTTGATACATGTTTGAACTGCCATTATTATAGCCAAGAAAACGAGCAAGTATTAACTTTTCTCTGAATATACGTGCAAATCCCCCCGAAGTTACACATTATGTGTAGGACGCGGGGCAGAGGAACATCAGATAACGTATCTGCCCTTAATATATACGTCTCTTTATAGAATAAATTCACCGTCCCGCATGATAACATGTCCATCAACGTCTATAGTGCAACGAGCTGGTATCACGTCAACGTGAATTTTCGCGTCCCAGTCGGCACCTGTGAACTGTGGATAGGGATTGCCAAAGGCGATATGTAAGCCGGGCATCTTCTCATCTTGCAGCAGATTGCCGACAAGTTTCTTCAGGCTCGTCAGCGTGCCAATGGCAAATTCACCCACGCGATTGCCATTTGGTACTGAGAAGAGATAGTCGCGCACTTCTTGTGCTATGGCCTTATCTTCGCTATTCACCTCTGTGACGTAGCCATTCTTCACAGCAATAACCAACGGGTGTTGTAGCACACCATATTTTTCTGAAAAGTAGTCACCCAGGACATCACATACTAGAACACCATCGACAGTTGCGGGTGCCGTGAATACCTCACCTTCGGGCAAGTTACCCCATTTGCCCTGCTCGTGATAACGTCCATGACAGGGAATCCATTTCCAATCCTTGTTGAAGGTCGCGGTAACATCGCTGCCCTTCGCGGAGGTAACATGGATGATCTTGGCATTCTGTACAAGGTCGTAGATGGAATTGGTCAGGGTGAACACTTCGTCATAGTTAGCGCACATGCCATCCGCCATAAGTGCTTCATCAATACCAATCATGTGCCCATGACGCACCTTCAGCTCGGTTGCTAAAAATGGGAGTAAGGGAAGACGGAAAGAAATTTCCCCAGGCTGCGCCGTTGCAATATAATATGTGACGGTTGGATGTGCCTGAAGAAGGTCGTTACGCAACTCGTCTGAAAAGACGGTCAGAGGCCGTTCACCGTAGTGCTCAAGAAAACGCACCGTCACATCAGCGTGTTCGGCAAGCACAACAGAGGCTACACGTCGCGCAATGCTCTCACGCGCATAATCAGTGATAATGAAAACACGATCTTGTGAGGTCACGCCCATACAGCGCACGGCGTTCTCTGCTCCCCGTTGGACACGCTCTTCAAATGTAAGCGAATCAAGTGATTTCTCGCTTAGAGAATTTTGAATTGATGTATTTATTATTCCTGCCATGATAGATAGCTCCTGCTCATAAAAAAGAGGTAATGCGGATATAAGATATATACGCTCAAAAAATTATTGCAGTAACATTCTTTGAAGGATGTGACACTTTTGGATGTACAAATGTTGCGCTTTCTTGAGGCATTGGTTGATGTTTTTTTTGAAAGATATAAGATATGCTGTATTGAGCAGGATCAAGAGGTTGAACAAACTAACCAGGATATAAAAATCCTGTAGGGGTCTAATTCTATTACACTCCATAGTGCTTCGTCAAGCTTCGATTGACGCATTACAATCGTT
>CAZZVE010000221.1:6524-8331 GCA_964657325.1 uncultured Ktedonobacterales bacterium | reverse complement strand
CTATTTGATGCTTCATGTTCATGTGTCAAATGAACTTTGACGAAGCACTATGGGGAGACCCTTGCGGTCTCCCTGTTCGCTGCTGCATCATATCCCTTGACTCCTGTGATACGATTCTGTGCAGTTAATGCACTTTAATGACTATGGTATGTTGTATGTGGAAGGTAGGCGATACTTTGGCTACGCAAGAACAGACACAGCAAGCAACAACTCCAGCGACAGAAACTACGCTGTCTCTTACTCATATTGCACAGTTGATTCGAGCCGAGTTAAACCTGGGACTCGAACAAATTCTACGCACGATCACCCTCCTGGATGAAGGAAACACCATCCCCTTTATCTCTCGCTATCGTAAAGAAGCGACTGGTAGTTTGGACGAGGTGCAAATTCAGGCTATCGCGGACAAAGCAGCGTCTATTCGTGCGTTGCATGAGCGCAAAACAGATGTGCGTAGACTTATCGACGAGCAAGGCAAACTAACGCCGGAACTTGCTGCTACGCTTGCTGCGGCTACTACTTTGCAGCAGGTCGAGGATTTATATCTTCCCTACCGTCCTAAGCGCAAGACACGCGCAAGTGTTGCCCGCGAAAAGGGTCTTGCTCCGCTTGCCGAAATTATTCTGCAACAACTAGAACTAAAAGGGAATATCACAACACTTTTGGAGGAATATGCACGTCCATTTCTAAACGCAGAAAAGGGCGTTGAAACCGATCTCGAAGCATACGCGGGTGCCTCTGATATCGTCGCTGAAATGATTGCGGAGGATGCCAATGTACGCAGTGCTGTTCGCACAACTTTTTTCAAGCAGTCTGCCCTGAGCGCGAAGGCATTGGACCCTGAAAAAATTGCTGAGAAAGACCCGAACGGTGTCTATCAACTCTACTACGATTTTAATGAACCTGTGACTAAACTGGTGCCACACCGCATTCTGGCATTGAACCGTGCAGAGCGCGAAGGCGTGCTACGTGTCGGTGTTGACCTACCCTATGAGCAAGCGCAGAGAGATGTTACACACTATCATCCAGTCAAAGCAACCTCACCCTTTGCTCATCTGCTTACTGAGGCAATGGAGGATGGCTACAAACGCTTGCTTGCACCTGCGATGGAGCGCGAGGTACGTGTAGAACTGACAAGACGAGCAGAGGAGCACGCTATCAATATTTTTGCGGCGAACCTGCGGAACCTTCTGCTTCAACCACCGCTACGTGCAAAAAAAGTGCTGGGGATCGACCCCGGCTTTCGTACAGGCTGTAAGCTGACGGTTGTCGATGAAAATGGAAAATATATCGAGTCGGACACAATGTATCTCTTCCAGACTGAGAGAGCGCAACAGATGCTCCGCAAGCTCTTAGCGCAGTACAAAATTGACGTAATCGCTATTGGCAATGGAACTGCCTCACGTGAGACAGAGCAGTTAGTCGCTGGTCTCATTCGAGAACTTGAACAAGAAACAGGCCAGCAAATCGGCTATGTCCTTGTCAATGAAGCCGGAGCCTCTGTCTACTCAGCATCGGAAGCCGCTCGTCAAGAGTTTCCCACACTGGATGCAACACAGCGTGGTACCATCTCTATCGCACGTCGCCTACAAGACCCGCTCGCGGAACTGGTCAAGATCGACCCAAAGGCCGTTGGCGTTGGACTCTATCAACATGATGTTGACCAAAAGGAACTGGCGGCAATGCTTGATCGTGTTATCATTTCATGTGTCAATTTCGCAGGTGTCGAGGTCAATGCAGCTTCAGCCGCGTTACTCAAACATGTATCGGGTATCAATACGCGAGTTGCGAATGCTATTGTCAAGTATCG
>CAZZVE010000221.1:0-6424 GCA_964657325.1 uncultured Ktedonobacterales bacterium | reverse complement strand
TCAAACATGTATCGGGTATCAATACGCGAGTTGCGAATGCTATTGTCAAGTATCGCGAGGAACATGGCTCGTTCAAGTCGCGCAACGAACTACAAAAAGTGCCAGGTTTTGGTCCCTCAACCTTCCTACAGGCCGCAGGCTTTCTCAAAATTGCGAATGGGGTCGAACTCTTAGATAACACCTTTATTCATCCAGAAAGCTACGACGCAGTACGCACATTGCTGACGCTGTTGCCGGAGGATGAAGGCAAGGCTACGCGTCCGGCTGAACGCATCGCGTTGTTCAAGCAGCGTATCAAACTGCAGAACAGCTTGGGGCGTTCTAACAGCCGTAATCGAAGTGCGGCGAGTGGGAGCGAAGAAGCATCATGGGCTGAGATTGCGAAGAATGTTGGTGTTGGTCTTCCTACACTCAACGACATTCTGGAAAATCTGGAAAAGCCAGGGCTAGACCCACGCGACGCTCTACCCGCGCCCATTCTGCGTCACGATGTTCTCAAAATTGAAGACTTAGAGCCGGGGATGGTGTTACAGGGAACGGTGCGGAACGTCGTTGACTTTGGAGCGTTTGTCGATATCGGCGTCAAGCAAGATGGTCTTGTCCACGTCTCAGAACTCGCCGACCGTTTTGTGCGTGACCCTTTAACCGTCGTCGCTGTGGGACAAGTCGTGCAGGTTCGTGTGCTGAAGATTGATATGCAACGGGGCCGTGTGCAACTCAGTATGCGCAATATGCAACAGTAAAATTGTATCTACTATTCGCCTTGACTGCATTCTAGGCACATGCTACAGTGAAACAGGACTATTATGAGCAGGACATAGGACATAAACAATGAAAACACATGAACTCCTCAGTGCCACAGTTGAAGAATACCTGGAAACCATTTACAACATGAGCATGGAAGGTGAAGTGGTGATTGGTGCTCGCCTTGCTCAGAAATTTGGCGTATCAGCTCCTACCGTGACCGAGATGTTGAAGCGGTTGGTGCGCGATGGCTATATTGAGATGGATCAAAAGCGTCTGGTGACGTTAACCGAGGACGGTAATTCGGCGGCGGAGGCGGTATTGCGTCGGCACCGTCTGACCGAACGCTTTCTTGTGGATATGCTCAATATGCCGTGGCATCAGGTCCATGAAGAGGCATGTCGTTTAGAGCATTTTATCTCCGGCGCGGTCGAGGCGCGTGTTATTGCCAGTCTGAGCAATCCTACAACGTGTCCTCATGGCAATCCTATCCCCGGTTCCGTCGATGCGCGTAATTATCTCAAGAATCATAACGCCCTCCGTCTTTCCACAATTTCACCAGGTGAAACTGTCACTCTTCTCTGTATCTCGGAAGTGGTCGAGGATGAGGAAGCACTGATTCGCTACTTTGAGGAGAAAGGTTTAATGCCTGGCATGCAATTAAGCATTCTTGTGAAAAGCGAAAATAGCAGTGAAGAGCATCGTGAGAACGTCCTATTGCGTGTCGGAGAACGCGAGGTATCAATCAGTCCTGCATCAGCCGCTAAACTGTGGGTAACGCGCTAAGAATAGTCCTCTTCGTGATGCTCCTATATGTAGGAGGACCTCATGGGCGTTCACGTAAGGAATCGATGGTGCCCTTGCCTCACCGGAAACATATTTTTCCCCTTACGTGAACGCCTGTGAGGAGACCCTTGCGGTCTCCCTGTTGCGGTCCGTTCCTTAACTCTTGACGCTCTAGTTAGCCTGTGCTAATATCTGACAGTGGAAGTAGGAATTAACTGTGTATGGCAATTCCCATACATCATGTTTTAAGAAAGTGTGTACTCGGATGATTGCAGCATTTGTTCTTTTCTTACGAGAAGGATTAGAGGCGAGTCTTATTGTTAGTCTGCTCTTCGCGGCACTACGACAACTGGGAATGACGCATCAGATGCGTGCCGTTTGGATTGGCGTAGGACTAGCTGTACTTGGTTCGCTGCTGGGTGGAGTTGCACTTTACGTCACTATACATAACTATGCAGGCTCAACATTTCAAAGCATTTTTGAGACCATAACTTATCTTGTCGCGGTTGTGCTACTCACCTCTATGACCTTCTGGATGCAGAGCCATAGCCGCTCGATGAAGAAAGAGTTCGTGGCAAAAGCGAGTGCTGCCAGTTCTGGGTTTGCTTTGGGTTTGCTTGCCTTCTCAACAGTTGGGCGTGAGGGATTAGAAACGGCTGTTTTCATGATGGCCTTTGCGTTTCAAACGAGTGGCCTTCTGCTACTCATGGGTGCCGCTCTTGGCCTTCTTGTTGCCATTGGGCTATGTGTTATGATTTATCGACTCGGCTATCGTCTCGATTATCGCGTGTTTTTCCGTGTCATGGGTATCGTTCTCTTGTTCTTCGCGGCTGGTCTGCTTGGAGATGCTATTCAAAACATGCAAGAGCTGAACTGGATTGCCCTCGGAACAACGCCTCTTTGGAATACAGCCCACGTATTAAGCGAAGATAGCACGCTTGGCGATATACTCCATACATTTCTGGGCTATGCAGAGTCTCCTACAGTGTTGCAAGGGATTGTATATACGGTCTATCTAGTTGCCGCAGGTGGCATCTTCTTCCGGCTGACTCGTAAACCAACGACTACAAAGCCAAATATGTCGAGCACCTCGTCAAACACAAGGCATGAAGTTATCGCAAACCGCGCCTGATAAATTTTGACGGACAAATACGGCAACGGGTAAACGGTAGGGACAGCAATTCATTGCGCCTACAGATGGGGGTGGTGGGACAACACGTTGGAGATGAGCCACATATCTAACGCGAACTCCTCTCAACCCATCATTGGGCGCAATGAATTGCTGCCCCTACCGATTTCTTGTCCGTGTGTTACTTCTTATTGAAGGCATTCTCTATGGCTTCCTCCTCTTTTTTTATTATGGCATTGAGTTAAGTCATATCGTCACACCTCCAATAAAACTGTAATCAAATATGAAAATTACTATATTCGTACATAAAAGCAATTATTATTAATGGATTCGTAATTATATGTTTAAAAGCTTGCTATTTTCTTTTCCTTCAGGTACACTTATAGAACGTAGTAAGATAATGATGTGTTACTTGTTTTGAGTTGCTATCTTTGTGACAAAGCTTATACATTATTTCGTATGTTTTCCCTTATCGAAAGGCCACTTTTATGCTTCGAGACCCTATTACAATAAGTCCAAAATTAATACAGGAAATCACTGCTCGTGAAGACGCTGAATTTAGAAAGCGTACACCACGTTCGCATGAAATTCATGAACGGGGTATGGCATCACTTCCACTCGGTGTCGCCAGTTCGTTTCAAGCTGTTCCTCCATATCCGTTGTTTATCAGTCGTGCTGAGGGAAGTCACATCTGGGATTATGACGGCAACGAGTACGCGGACTTCCATCTTGCATTCGGTAGTTTGCTTGTTGGACACTCACACCCCGTTCTCGTAAAAGCTTTGCGCGAACAGCTTGGTAATGGTAGCCTCTACTCGTTACCCAGTGCTGAAGTTGTTTTTCTTGCCGAGGAACTCGTACGGCGTTTTGCACCGCTTGAGCAGGTCCGTTTCTCAAACTCTGGTACTGAGGCCACCATGGACGCACTTCGACTCGCTCGTGCCCATAAGAACCGCGACAAGATCGTGAAGATCGAAGGCTCGTATCACGGACATCATGATTCTGTTATGATGAGCACTAAGCCATCCAGGGAAGCGGCGGGTCCTGCCGAACATCCAAACACGGTGCCAGCATCAAAAGGTATCCCTGCCGATGTGAAAACGAATGTCATCATCGCACCATACAACGACGCCGAAGCACTGGATCGCATTCTAACAGAGCATGAGGGCGAAGTCGCGGCTGTCATTACCGAGGCAGTGCTGATGAACGTTGGTATCATGCTACCAGATGAAGGATATCTACAAAGCGTGCGTGATATCACGCGTCGCCATGATGTGCTACTGATTTTTGACGAAGTGAAAACAGGTGTTACCGTTGCCCCAGGTGGCGTCACCGAAATTTATCCTGTTGAGCCTGATCTGATCTGTCTCGCCAAATCGATTGGTGGTGGTATGCCAATCGGTGCCTTTGGTGGGCGTAAAGAGATTATGGATCATATCGCTACTGGTGAAGTGTTACATCTTGGAACCTTCAATGGCAACCCAATGTCTATGCGGGCAGGTCTGGTAACACTTACAGAAATTTTCACGCCAGAAGCGCATGCGCATGCAAACGCGCTCTCGAAGCAGCTTGCCGACGGTTATCTAGGCATCATCGAGGAATTTGATTTGCCGATGCACGTGGCTCAGATTGGTGCCAAAGGTTGTGCGATGTTCCGCTATCAACGTGCGCGTAACTATCGTGCGTGGTGGGATATTGACATGGAACTTTCCTACGCCTACTGGCTCTTCCTGGTCAACCGTGGTATTCTCTTCCCGCCGGGATTGGACGATCAGTGGACGATCTCAGTACAGCACACGCAAGAAGACATCGACCATCATATGCATGTCTTCCGCCAGTTTGTCTCAGAATTGAGTCGTTAAATATTCTTTTCCCTGTACTGCGGAGGCTGCCAAGAGTACTCTTGGCGGCCTCCGCATTGAATTTCACCCTGCTAACGTTATATAGTAAAGAAGAGAATACTTTTCCTTTCCATACTTTTTACGACATTTCGTGCGATATCCTATACACAGATTAATACATTTTTATGCAAAGTAGTATAATAGATGAATAACGACATATCTCTTATAGAAACACAAAAGCAACAATCCATAATGGGGTCTCCTACTCAACCACCTGCCAATCAGCAGCGCGTTGATAGATGGGTCTCTCCATTTTGGCATGATCGGCTTGTCGAGGGTGGGCTTATTCTTTCAATGGCTCTTTATTATGTAATAAGTAACCCGAACATCCATATAGGACATCTTTCATTTACGTCGTCAGTATTTCACAATCCATTGTCTTCACTACCCTTTTTGCTGATTTTCGCTGTACTTTGCTGGTACCGCCTACCATTCGCTGTTGCTTTACTCCCACTTTCTCTTCCGTACTACCTAAAGCAAAAATTGATTTTTGGTCACTATGAATTTAGCCTTGTCGAAGTAACACTCGCTACATGTGTACTTGTCGCTCTGCTTCAATTGCTGGTGCAACGAAAACGGTGGCCTTACTGGTCTTCGCTACGTCTGTTATATACTCGTGTTGGACCCTTTGCTATACCGATACTCCTTTTCTTTTTCGCATCGGCATTTTCTATTCTTATAGCATATAGACATGATCTTGCGTTACGAGCCTTTCGTGAGGAAGTTTTTGATCCACTCCTTTATGTTCTGCTTGCTTTAACATGCTTACGTACTCGACAAGATGTGACACGATTTATAGGAGCGATGATTGGAACGGGCCTGGTTATAACGGGGCTTGGACTCGTACAAATAGCTTTTTTCAGAAATACACTACAACCGGAAAATGGTGTTCTGCGCATCTCCGCAGTGTATGGCAGTGCGAACAGTATTGGATTACTTTTCGACTATATACTTCCTATTGGCTTTGCGCTGCTCTTTGCAAAAGTATCATTACGCCTTCGACTCGTCGCGTTACTTTGTTGTCTTCCCATGCTTGTCGTCCTCTATCTGACGCAATCATTAGGCGCATGGGTTGCCATTACACTTGCACTACTCTTTGTGCTTGCCTTTGCTGTCCGCAACCGTAAACTTCTTCTTATTGGGAGTGGTATACTTGTTGTCGTTCTTCTTGCTGGAACTTTTCTCTTCCGTACACAACTCACAAATCTTCTCACCGAACACCATACGAGTGAGAGTGCCAAAGGTGTTCAAACGGTAAGTACCGTCACAAAACGTATCTATCTTTGGGAGAGCGCGCTTCGTATGATACATGATAGTCCATGGGTCGGATACGGTATGGATAACTGGTTGTGCCACTATAGCCAGAACACTATCTGTGATGCTCATTACCATTACTGGATTGAGCAAGACCCCGTGACACATAGGGACACAGGGCTTAGATACGAACCGTTTTTATCACATCCGCATAACATCTTCTTACATGTATGGGTCAGTATAGGCATATTCGGTCTGCTCGCCTTTATCGCCGTACTCGCCCTCTTTTCCTGGCTCTTCTCTCGTATCATACGACGCCTCGACGCTAACGCTTACAAGGGGTCAGAGTACTTACGCTGGCTGACTATAGGCGTGGGGGCCGCGATGTTTGCGGCCTTGGTGCAAGGGCAGGTTGATAGTGCATTCTTAGAGCAAGACCTTTCATTCTGCTTCTGGATACTCGTAACGGCACTCCTGCTTTTACGTGTCCATTCTGAAACCGTATGGCGCGGTCAAACACGTTTACCCTCGGAAACTATGATAAGGTAGGCTTAGAGATACAGAACATTGCACCTCATAAAGAAGTGGCTTATGCCTCTCATGAGGTGTA
>CAZZVE010000220.1:0-8346 GCA_964657325.1 uncultured Ktedonobacterales bacterium | reverse complement strand
AATAGAATGATAGGGCATGCCCTATCATTCTGTTGCCGCCTTTTTTTCTTGTCATACATTCACAAGGAGCGTACGCTTGTCCAGAAAAATTGTGCCAACGCTTACCGGAAGAATAATTCGTTGCATCCTCTTCGATCTAGGTAATACTCTTTGGGCATATAAAGATCGTACCATACGCAAAACATCGGAAAAAATAGCACAACAGCAAGCCGTTGCTCTTCTCCATAGTCGTATTGATTCACACTCTTTCCCAAACGTGGATGATGATACATTGATTGACCAACTTTTTGAGCGTATAGAGCAACAAATGTATGCAGCGCGGACTGATATGCGTGTTGTACCAGACATCATTCTTGCAACTGTAACCGCTTTACAAGCACTCGGCTTTCCACGTGTTGAACGTGATCTCGGCGAAGAAGTATATGAGATACTACGAGATAGTATTCCTGAAACCCGCGTACTTTTTGAGGATGCTCTCACTACATTGGCGACACTACAAAGGCGCGGCTTCCTTCTCAATATAGTAAGCAATCGTGGATATGGAGGCCAGCTATTCAGGGCAGGAATGCAAGAAATCGGTCTACAAGAGTATTTCGACCCACAAAAAATCGCTATCTCAATTGATTTGGGCAGCAACAAGCCTGACCCGTACATCTTTCAATATGCCCTTGAAGCACTCAACGTCAAGCCAGAAGAGGCTGTTATGGTAGGTGACTCGCTTGGAGCCGACGTTGTGGGCGCAAAACGCCTGGGCATGTTCGCGGTCTGGAAACCCGAACCACGCGTGTATGAAAAGGCCCGCGCAAAAGCACTTGAGCATTCCATCCAGCCATCTTCTCTTGAAGAATATGTGCTCAAAGATGTATTTAGACGAGCAAAGAAGCGCGAAGAAAAGAAGGGCAGACCTATTCCTGCTGACTTACAGCCTGACCTCGTGATCGAACATCTTAGCGAACTGCTCGACGTGTTTGTAGAGGTAGGGGAGCAATAAATGGCAACAAACCTACGCAAACTACTCTTCGAGACATTGTACAGAAATCGCTATCTTTATCGCATTGCCAGCACGATACCTTTCGCGGGACAGTGGCGCGTATGGCAGCGTCTCGTGCTACCACGCATCACTGGTATAGATGTGTTAGAATTAGGATGTGGACTGGGCGATCTCTTTGTCGATATGCTGAACGCAGGCTACAATTGTCGTGCGGTAGAGCATTCACCTCAAATGGTCGCGGCGGCGCGTGACACACTTCGTAAGCGAAAAATCGGGCAAACGGCTTGGATTATGCAGGGGTCAGCGCAACACCTCCCGTTTAGCGAGAGTTCGTTTGATACAGTTGTGAGCACGTTTCCATCTGAGTATATCTACGACCCTGATACGCTTGCTGAGGTCGAGCGTGTGTTACGCCCCGGTGGTCGTGTTCTTGTCATAGAGGGCGCGAATTTGCTGCCTGTTGGCGTGATACAACCATTTCTCGTTCTGCTACAAACACTTTTCTATGGTCCTTCGGCTCTCTTTGGGCCGCGCAAACAACACACGCTGCAAGATGAGGTAGCGCGTAGTCAAGCAACTCGGAATCCAGAAGTTATTACTGAAGTATTACCCGATGCATGGTTTGGTCGCCTCATACCATTAGAACGCGTTGGTCTACAACGTCGCTCTGAGCGCATCCGTAGCCGTCGCTGGGAAGTATATATGACCATCGGCGAGAAACCTTCATAAGGCATCATCCTATGCAGACATATATCGAGCAATTAGCCACACAGTACCCTCACCTCGCGGAAGCCTTCGCACTTATTCCACAGGGGGAGGCACATCTGCGCCGTTTACAAGACCTTAATAGCACATGGCAAAACATGCTCCTCTCAGGTGAGAGCCGTAAGTATGCCGAGGTTGTAGTTACAGAAGACCGTCCTTCGCTACCCGCAATAGACACCTTTGATATCATCTACGCAGGTGGGGGTCTTAATCTGCTAAACGCAGCGGTGATGACGGTGTGCTATGGATTGCGTGTCCTCGTCTTTGACCGCTTCACCGTCGGTGCGGTTCACCGTGAATGGAACATTTCGCGTGAAGAGCTACGCGAACTGCTTGATGTAGGTCTGCTTACTCCCGACGAACTTGAGAGCGTGATACAACGTGAGTACAGCGACGGTCTGGTACGCTTCCATCCCGCGAACATTCAGGTTAAGCCAGCCGAATTGCATCTGCAAAATGTCTTGAATATTGCGGTTGATGCCGAAAAGCTCACAGCTTTATGTATTCAGAAAATACGCACCCATCAGCCCAATGGCTCCTACCCCAATATCATCCTGCATAGCACAACGTTTGTACGGTGCGCGGTTCAACCTGCACATGGCGTGACTATCGACGTGACAGACAACGAGAGACAGCAGCATAGCTATGGAGCGCGTCTTTTGATTGACGGTATGGGGTCAACTTCGCCTATTGCCTGTCAACTTAATTGTGGTCGTCCGTTCTCGCTCGTATGTCCTACCGTTGGTACTGTTGCACGCGGTTATAAGCAAGGAACAGGATTAAAAGAGATCAATCCTGCTGTCGGTGAAGTCCTTGTTTCTACCGAGGATGCACGTAAAGGCCATCAACTGATCTGGGAAGCGTTCCCCGGTGTAGACGATCAGGTCGCGATTTACCTGTTTTATTATGCGGAGACAGGGGATCGTGTCGATCTGCTTGATTTGTTCGATGACTTCTTCGCTTTGCTACCCAGTTATAAAGATACAGAGGACGTTGAGGTACTGAAGCCTGTCTACGGCTTCATTCCAGCAGGTTATAATATCTCGCTACCGTGGCAAAAGGAAGACAAGGTACTTGCGTATGATCGTGTCCTCTCGCTCGGTGACGCAGCCGCGTTTCAATCACCGCTTACCTTTTGTGGCTTTGGCTCATATGTACGTAACCTGCGTCGTATCACGACCCTCTTGAATGTGGCACTTGCGACTGATCGACTTAGTGCCGTTGATCTGAATAATGTTCGTGCATCGGAAGCTGTACCCGCCGTTGCACGCGCCTTTAGCAAATTCATGATTGCCAAGCCTGCACACGCCGAACCATTGTGGCAGGTCAATGAAACGCTCAATGTTTTTTGTAATGTCCTTGCGAAACTGGGGCCAGAGGTCACAAACGCCTTCTTCAAAGACCGTATCGGCTGGCTTGACTACACTCGTGTCGTCCTCAACACCCCTGGCTATTATCCAAGAATTTACTCGCTTGCCCTGAGCACGCTTTCGGCAACCGAAATTGTTGGTTGGATTACCGCATGGCTCAAACTCGGTCAACAGTCCGCCACGTTCAGCCTCTATCGCGTACTACAGCCACTCGTTCAATCACCATTAGGCAAGCTTATAAGTTCCAAATCACCACGAGCGAGGTTGTACATGGCAATCTTCGATGGGCGTATGCAACAGGTGAAACGTAACACGGACAAGCACATTCCGACAAGACGTGGTAGCTGGTTAGGTACACTTTGGCCTCAAGGATAATGTGCTTGTAAACGAGCTTGTCATGCTCCACGTCGCTCTACAAGCCATATGAAAAACAAAGGGAATTAGTTGAATTCAATGAATTTTATCAGATCTACACAGACTCACACCGAATTATGCCTTATCCACAATCGCAAAAAGTCTGCTAAACAGTTCAGCGATATCCTCGTTTTTGAGATCGAGTGATGCATCCCCAACGGTCAACTCGAATTTTGACCAATGCGGCACATCGGTCGGTGTAAGTCGGGTAAAGAGTAGCGTTTTCGTTTCTTGTGCTATTTTTAGAGAGGCGTCTACCAGCTTCTCTTGATCGCCTTGTAGAAAGACATGCATCATATTCGTCTGTGGTGGACTTGGTAGAACTTCGATGCGTGGAAATGATGAAAGTACTTTAGCTATCTCTTTTGCCTTTGTATGGTAGGCGGTCATTTTGCCTAGACGCTCATGCAAACCTTCTTTGGCCGCAAGCACAAACGGATAGAGGTGGATGAGATTACCGCCATGTCTACGCTGCCATACACGTGCTTCTGCAATAAAAGATGCTGGTCCTGCAAGAATAGACCCTGCAATCCCTGCTAGCCCTTTGTAGAAAGAGACATAGACACTATCGAATAACCCTGCGATCTCTGCATATTCGCGTTGGTAGAAGGGTTGACACTCCCATAATCTAGCACCATCAAGATGCGTTGCAATACCTTTTTCTCGCGCCCAAGCTATGATCGCGTTTAGTTCCTCCCAGGTTGGCAACTGTCCTCCGATCTCACGTTGAGGCAGTTCGAGCAGTAAGGCTCCAAGCGGCTCTGGAATGCTCTCTAAATCTTCAAGAGTGAGCATACGATGTGCCTGTCCAACAAGCACGCTCTCCAAGTTATGCAGTGTACGATATGCCTGCTGCTCATGAATTTCAAGGTGACATGTTGGATGAAAGGCAACACGTGGTAGTTTGCGTTGGTCAGTCCAAATACGAAGCGCAATCTGTTGACACATTGTTCCACTTGGCATAAATACCGCCGCCTCTTTCCCCAATAATCGAGCCACATCTGCCTCAAACGACGTGATGAGTTCACCTTCACCATAGCGATCAAAATCGTCTTCTGGATTGGTATACGCTGCTAATTGGCTCAACGTCTGTTTAGGTGTCTGTGGATACCCATGACTTAAAAAGCGTTCACATGTTTTGAAAAGCTTTTGGATTTCTTGTTCATTCATTGTCTCTTACCTTAAATTGCTCTCGATAAGCGTTTCAACATCCCTCGAACATTTGCATATCGCTAAAAGGGTGTAATAGAATTAGACCTCTACAATTCGTTCAATTATCACCCCTATGGTCGATTGCGGAAGATTATTTCAATTGCTACCGTCCCTCACGATTCCCTGTGATACCCCATTCTAGCATATCCATTGGTTTAGGCTCCTGCTTGCGAAAATCAACCCATGTCATGCCTTGTAAGAAGATGGGTAGCTTTGGCTCTAGTGGCGCATCCTCCAAGAGCACGGGAATGACGGGACAACCACGCCGCACAAACTCACGCAAAAATCCCTCTAACTCCAATTGCTGCCACGGTCCGATGCCATTTTTCCCAACGAAGACAGCCACTGTCTTGATTTTCCCAATTTGCTCTTCCAGTATACGTTGCCAGGGAAGTCCAGGCCGCAGTTCCCACTCGTCTAGCCACGGTAGCAAGCCGCGATTCTGCAATTGTTCGCCTATTATCTTGACGGCAGGCTTATCTATGCCATGATGACACAAAAACACATCGAAATCTTGCACCTCTTTTTTGCCCTCCACCGACGTTTTGTTGACCTGAATATTGCGTTGTGCGTCTGCCGCCTGATCCATTTTCTGTACTCCTTGTGATGGTACCCCCGTTAACGGCTCACCCTGCTCAATAAGCCAGACACGCGCATCACATACAGGACAGTTAAGCCAATTAATGCCTCTTTCCTTACGCTTTTGCACCATTTCATTAGGAAGCATAGTGTTACATTGAGTGCAGACGAAAATACGCCGAATCTTAAAATTGTCGGGCAAAGCGCGACGTTTCAAATGCAGATGTACATACTCCTCAAAGATGTTGCATACATCCCTGCTCGGCCTTTGAGGATAGAAAACCGTCAAGTCACCACGCCCTTCACCAATATTATGCAGGAACATACCACACTCACCACCACCGCTAGCGGTGTAGATAATCGCATTCTTCCACAACGATTTCCTCTTGAACACGCCGCTATTGGCAAGACGTACAGCGAGGGTTGCATAAATATTAAGCACTGGCCCCTCAAAATCAAACACTACCGTTTTGCCCTCTGGATTGGGCAGATTAGGGTTCTCCTTCGTCGATTGCGAAGGGAAAATTAGGTATGCATCCTCGCGTAGTGCTAGCTCACGACGTAACAAGTCCTCGACCATCGCCAAGAGCAGCAATTCCTCTTGCTGCTTATCCTCAATACGTTCATCTTTAGACATACGGAAATTTCCAGCCCGTACACGTTCCTCAGCAATATGTCCCAGGCCATCCGGCTCGTCCTTTACCACATTCACCAACGCCGATGCATAAGCATCCAGCATCTCCGGTTGCAGGAGTACCAGCCTTCCAAAGCTCAAACGCTTAATCAAGCCTGCCGCCTCCACACGTCCAATACATGTCTCGAATTGTGCAGGCAATTCTTCTGTTTCCGGTGGTGCCCCCTCTGAGCGCACAAAGGTACGATACAGGTCTTCAACCGTTGAAATGAGCCGTGCCGCTTGCTTCTTTTCCTCAACTAAAAAACTCTTGATTTGTTGAAACAGTTCTGTCGAAGTCACTTTCGGCAGCATCTTCTCCCAATCTATCGCCTTGCCAATCGCGCCTTTCAACTCATCAACCTGCCAGCCCTCTTTCGCACTCGTCGCAAAATAGCCATCGAAGCCAAACTCTTTCACCACTGCTTGAATACGCTCTTTGCTCACACCGACGCCACCACGATCAACGCGTGCCGCTACCAAAAACTTCTTAAGTGGTAGTGCTGCATTCCCCTGTACACGTTGTGCCTGCAGCAACGCCCTATGCCAGTGCTCCACGCCAGCAAATGGGTCAGTCTCATTGTGGGCATTAAAAACCACCAAAGCAACAGCAACTTCATTCAAATATAATTGGTGAATAAGGCGATACCCTGGCTGTCCTGCTAAGTCCCACAACAGCGTCTCGCGTGTCTCTTTGCTTCGCTCGTCGAGTTGAACCTCCTGTTGCTCAAAGGTCCAGACGTTACGCTTATGTGTTGACTCGGTAACTGTATATGGTTGCCCACTCAGAACAAGCCCAAGACCAGATTTGCCAACACCACTGTCGCCTAGCAAGACCACTTTGGCATTTGTATAGCTGTTGGAGATATTTGTAGCAGATAAGTTGAAGATAGTAGTAAAGTTGAGATCCCAAATACGAATAATTTTACCCTCTTCGCCGAGAGTTGCAAGTAAGGGAGCAGTTGGGCTGAACAAAGAACCTCTAAGTTGTAAGTTGTTAGTTGTTTCATTGAGAATAGAAACAAGCTCCCAAGTATCAGTGCGCCATAATCGTACAGTCTCATCCAAAGATTTAGACACAAGGAGACGACCATTGAAAGAAAAGGCTATACACACAATTTCATTTGTGTGACCCTCAAGAATTCTGCTTTGATTACCTGTAAAAGTGTCCCATATTCGGATAGTGTTGTTGCTAGAGCCAGATGCCAACATCCGCCCATCTGGCGACCACGCAACACTATTGACAGTGTCACTATATCCTGAAAATGTTTGAAGTTCTTGCCCTGTCTGAACATGCCACACGTTGATCGTGTCCACCAAACTCCACGCAGAAGAATCAGCACTAGAGCCTGACGCTAGATATAGTCCATTTGGCGACCACGCAATACTATTGATAGTGCTACTATATCCTGAGAATGTTTGAAGTCCCTGCCCTGTCTGAACATCCCACACCCTGATTGTGTTTACTAAACCCCAGGCAGAAGAATCAGCACTAGAACTCGCTAAATATAATCCATTCGGCGACCACGCAATACTATTGACAGTATTACTATGTCTTGAGAATGTTTGAAGTTCTTGCCCTGTCTGAACATCCTACACCCTGATTGTGCTCGCTACAGAACCCCAAGTATCGCTAGAGAGAGCATTAGAGCCTGACGCTAGATACCGTCCATTCGGCGACCACGCAACACTATTCACAACGCTACTATGCCCTGAGAGCATTAAGAGTTCTTGTCCAGTTAAAACATCCCATATCTTGATCATACTCTCTCTAGAACCCCAACCTGAGTAGGTACTAGACGCCAGATATCGTCCATCCAGCGACCATGCTACGCTGTTCACAGCACTTGAGAATCCTGTTAGTATGTAATGCAACTTAAAACCTAGTGGAGCTTGCTTTTCGCGTTCCCTGCTTTGTCTCCTCTTTTCCTCATATAGCTTATATCGTACGTAGACTTTTTCTCGCTCCTCATCCTCCTTAGCCCAACGTTTCGTAAAGATACCTATTGGAATAGAAACCAAGAGCAGCACCAAAAGCGGAATGCTTACAAGAAAGTTTTTAATTGAACTAAGAAAAATTATTATCAGGTTTCCACCGTGAGTGAGAAAAATGATGAAATTGAAGAGGATGTACAATATGATGATGCCGATAGGAATAATCCACCAACGCAGTGCAAGCGAGCGGAGGAGACGTATCCACAGTGGGCGAGGGTAACGCGAGTCGGGTGTGGGCGTTTGCTCTGACAAGATGTGCCTCCTCTTCGCTATAAAGAAATGCATAGAGAGTAGTATGATGGTAGGGAGAAACTGGACAGGTGGATAAGATAAAATAGCAGAAGGGA
>CAZZVE010000219.1:0-8394 GCA_964657325.1 uncultured Ktedonobacterales bacterium | reverse complement strand
TGAATTGCTGCCCCTACTGCTATTGCCGTATTCGATTGTCAACGTTCATTAGGAACCGATTTATTGCGTCCTCGTAGGTAGTTGATTGTCAGTAGCAGTGGTAGTTTTACCAAGTGCTAGGAAGCCAATGGCTGCTGCTACAACGGCCGACACGCCTCCAATGAGTAGACCGATGCGAGGGTTACTGTAATCGGCAATAGCACCGATGATCGGACCTCCGATAGGCGTAGTGCCTGCGAAGGCGATGGCCCACAGTGCCAGCACTCGACCTCGCATACTTGGTTCGCTAGTCAGTTGCAGCGTTGTATTGCCGATTGAAATAAATAGTACCGATAAACCGCCGACTATTATGAGCATAAGCAGCGCGACAGGCAAATTAGGTGTCAGCGCAGTCAACATTAAACTAACGCCAAAGAGTACTGCAACGAGTACCAGTTGCTTTTGACTGGCAACGCCGCGTCCGGCTGAATAGAGGCCACCACCAATCGCACCTACGCCCATTGCTACTGTCATGAGTGAGTAAGTAGTGGCATTACCGCGCAATGTTACCGTGGCAAACAAGGGCAAAATCACTGGAAACTCGTATGCGAACGTACCAATAATGAGCATCATTAACAGTGTTGATCTGAGTTCCAGCGTTTGCCAAGCGTAATGCAGGCCAGCTCTAATTTGGCCCGGCTCACGTTTTACTGGTGCTGTTGGGACTAATTCGCTTGAATGCATCGCAAAGAGCGCAATGAGCACTGCTATGTACGACGCTGCATTGACCAAAAAGCAAAATCCAATTCCAACAGTGGCTATGAGCACGGCGGCGATTGATGGACCAATAATTCGAGCACCATTCACCATGGTCGAATTGAGTGTGATGGCATTCTTCAATCGATCACCACCAACCATTTCAATCACAAAGCTTTGCCGACTGGGGTTATCAATGAGAGTTGCTAGTCCGAGACCAACAGCCACGGTGTACACCATCCAGACTTGCACGGCACCAGTGACCACCAATAAACCAAGTGTCAGTGCAAGGATGCCCTGTAAGCTCTGTGTAAAGTACAGCACATGTCGCTTATTGAAGCGGTCAGCAATCAGGCCACCATACACACCGAACAAAAGAACTGGTAAAAATTGTGCTGCAACGACTAGTCCAAGTTGTGTGCCCGAATGTGTTAGCTTCAGCACGAGCAACGACAAACTGACCGTCTGTATCCATGTACCACACAACGAAAGACCTTGACCAAAGAAATAGAGCCGGAAATTGTATATTGCGAGCGATGAGAACGTTCGCCTGAGTGCTGTCTGCATTACTAATCCTGTCTGTGTTACTGGTTAAAACAAGTATTTACAAAATGTAGGGGAGATCGAAGGGGTCTCCTACATAAGCGTTAACGAAGGAACAAAAGATGTCTTCTGTGAGGCAGCAGGTGCCCTGGTGCCCATTGAATCCTTAAGTTAACGCCTATGGGATATCCCGGTTTCTAACTACACAAAATTAGGTTCGCCCATACCGGCTATACATGCACCTGATGGCTGCTGTGTAGGTGTATCGTCGAATGCTGAGATGATGCTGTTCACACAGGGGGCACTGTATTCCGCTCCGTGACCGAGACCTGGGAAAAGAAAGTAGTAGCTATTCTTGAGCGTTTGTGCTGCTAATTTACCGTTCGCTGGCGGGGTAATGGGATCATATTCGTCGGTGAGAACGAGCGTTGGAATAGTGCTCACAACAGGCTGCTTCTGAACGGCGGGAGCTTTTTGAACATTCCAGACATGACACGAGTCATACTCTTGTTGCAAACTGCTTTTTAGCGCAGGTTGAATTTGTGGGGCAATGCCTTGCGTAGAACTGTTAATATCGTTTTGTGTAAGAAAACTCCAATCTTCGTTGCACTCGTCCGAGTAGAACATGCCATCACTGAAGGTATCGTCAAACTCAACCGCTCCATAGACCTGGGATAATATCGAGTAGTTGTGGTCACGAATCTGGAAAATCATCTTAGGCAGTGCAGGAATAATTGGTGAGGCATACAGCGCACTGAACAGGACAAAGACAAAATCGTCACCTGCCATTGCTACTGAGTAAGTCTTGCCCGTGACCGCATTCGTTGTTTGAAAATGCACAGGGTTGGCGTTCAGGTCAGTAACAAGCTGATAGAACACACTATTCAGTTGTGGATATTGCGTTGCGCACTGTGCGTTGGCTGCACAGCCTTGAAAAAGGACATTGAAGACCCGCTGTGCCGAACTGGGGAGATCGGTGCGATTCTCCTGTGGTGGATATACGGAGTCCAGGACAACGCTACGAATGACCGAAGGATAGAGACGCATTGTGGTAAGGGCAAGTCGCGTACCATAGGAGACGCCGTAGAGATTTACCTGCTTGTATCCCAATGCTTGAATCAAATCGTGCACGTCAGCGGCATTTTCTTGTACATTGAATGCGTTCAGGTCAACTCCCGACTTTATCAAGCGGTCGTGACACGTTTGTAGTGCTTGCAATACCATATGTTCTGAAGCAGTCGCGCTCAAATGAACATTGAGTGTGTCGTATTGCAATTTCAAGGTTTCAGGGCACTTGAGTGATGGTGTGGAGTAGCCAGTGCCGCGCTGGTCAAACATAATCAGATCATGATGAAACACAAAATCCGAGAAATTTGAACTGGTGATATAGCGTGCCCAGTTGTCTAACGATGGGCCGCCCGGCCCACCTTCTAAACGCACAACGGGCGACGGATCATTCTGCACATTGGACGATTTAAAGATTGCTACGGCAAGTTGTACTTTTGCCCCGTTTGGATGTTGACGGTTCTCCGGTACTGTGACGTAGCCACACTTAATCTTTTGTCCATTCACTATGCCCGCACTAAGCTGAAATGGACAATCAGCCGCGCGAAAGTTTGCGGTTGGTGTGACTGGTTGCGCTGATGTTTGTGTTGGTATTGTCGAGGTTGGTATCTTTGTAGAGGAGACTGGGCGAGCAAGTACCTGTGAAAGAACTACGAGTGAGATAAGGGCAATGACTAAAAATACTCCTATAAGTGACAGGATAAGCGGAAATGCTTTTGAACGTGTCTGTTTTAGGGGAGGTATCGGTTGAGCTTGTAGTGGTGGTGTATAAGGTAGTGGTGGTGGAAACGTCGGTTGTGCAGGTTGATGTACCGACGAATATTCATGATAAGGAACATCCGCTTCCATATTATACGGTAGCTGTTCGTTGTTATGGTTCGGGTTTTCTTGCAAGTGACACCAATTTCTATTGCTTATGTTTTCTTTGTTGGTTGGATTTTTATACATTGGGTTGCGGATAACAAGTGTTCCCTACCTGTTTTGTGGCAAGTGCAAACGATGTATCCTTGCTTAGAACGCTATCGACGTGTAGTCCTTGTGTTTGGAGTGTAGCACAGTTTCCGGGTGTGGGAAGCACGGTCAGGTCTAGTTCAGGAAATGTTCCCGCTTGCCTTTGTACGAGTAGATTGTAAGCACTATGCCCAATTGGGGGAACATACCAGGAGAGCGTGACGGTCATGGTACAGTTTTTGGGAATGACGACATAGCCACCGAACATAGCACGTCCCGACTCATCGCTTGTCATATTAGTTGGTGCTCCAATAGTGTCGAGTGGATGCCATTCTCCTGCATAGTTGTCATTGAGCATTGGAGCAGATGCGCCAGCATCATATTGACCAGTAGCACACATCATTTCATTGTGTTGATAGATGCCGTTTTGTTTGCAAGCATCCAACGGCCCTCCACAGAGCGGAGTACCCGTATCGAAACCATCACCCCCTAGAAACTTCGCGGTAGGTGGAACATAGACACGTACATAGTCACGATAGGTATCCAGGCCATAGACAAAACTGAGCTGGTTGTAGGCAAGTTGCATTTGTAACTGATGTGTTGCGCCACCGTTAGTGTCAAGTGTCACAGTATCGTGCATCGTAGTTTTCACGTACTGCGAAGCCTTGCTCGCACTGACATTCGCCTGTACAATGTACAGACCATCGTGCATTGTCGAGCGGTCTACCTGGGCTGCGTCCCCATACTGCGACAACAAGCCTTGCAGTTGCGTATTTGTGAGATAGACCTGTAAGTCCTTTGTCTTCATGTCTTCAAGCATCTGCTTCGCCAGTGCTAGCAGCATTGTTGGTGATTCGTGCCGTACTGTGTCCATCAGAGTATGCGCTACCAACGATGTGAATTGTTTACGGTCCGAGGTAGAGGTATTCCCTGAGGAAATGCGAATTTGTTTGGCGATGCCTGCATTATCGAGTTGATAATAGTGTAGACGCGCCTCTAAGTTCTGTGAGGTGATAGTTTCGTTATAGGACGGAATACGAATAGGCCCTGTCACCTGCAAGACATGCTCAATCAGGAAGGGCGTAAACAAAATGACTCCATCGACCGAATGATGAGTCTCTCGGTTATATTCGTTGATCGCAATCTGTGCTGAGGTTGGGAAATCGGCGGAAAGGTTCGAGTCACGTAATCCCCAGTTGGCGAAAGGCCACCACGAACGATAAGCACTTGGTGCTTGTTGATCTGTTGTTGGACTATTATCCGCATACTCAATAAGAGAAATGTCACGCAGCGAGAAGGGTGCGAGACGACCACCTGCGATGTGCAGTTCGCCATATTGACCAGTAAACCCGCCAGTTGGACGGAGTTCTGCACGGTCCATTGTTTGCACGAGAAATGTTCGTTGTCCATTGACTCCAAGTAACCAACCCATTGCGCCAAGTAGCGAACGTCCCTGCACCAATGCGGCCTTGACCTGTGGCAAAAGTTGAATCAGTTGTTGCACCTGTTCGCGCTGATGCGCACTGACAGGTAGAGCGGCAAGTGACATTCCCTGTGTTTGCTGCTGAATGTCGTTGACATAGGGTAGCACAGAATCAAGTGTAGACCCTACAAGAGAAAGGTCGGCAGAGGTGACAAGCGGAGCCTGTGAAGCATTCAATAATGGACCTCGAAATTTGGGAGCGAGTACCATTGCTGCCTTGATAACGACCTCTCCAATATTTGTTACGTCTGTTCCAACTTGACTTGCCGCACGTGCTGACGTGATTTCAGGGCGGTATTGCGGCAAATATTGCTCAACAATTGGAATGAACGAAGTATGATCTAGGAGAGACTGTACTTGTCCAAAGTCGCTGTGCGCGGCATCTAACTCTTTTTTTGCTTTTAGCAGGGTTGTTGCATCGAGTAACTTCGATGTATTTGACGAAGTGCTAGAGGTACTTGTCTTAGGAGTAATAAAGATCGACTTTAGATTGAGAAGGTGTTGCACTCCGCTAGAAGCATGACTACGCAGGGCTGTATAGGTTGAGTATGCCTTTATGCCATAGAGCACACCCTCAACTGTGGGAGCAGTAATGCCCGCAAGCAAGAGCGCGAGTAGGAGAAGCGAGGCAACTTTGTGACGTGCCATTCTTTGACGTAACGTTGTACGCGAGCGGATAGGAGATGCAGCTACAGCTGAAATGGGATCAGTTGTTGGTTCAAATCGTTGCTTCTTGAGTGGCACATCTATAGATATAACAGGAAGGTCCGTAGGTGTCGTGAAGTCTTGGCGCTCGGTTGAAGCAATTGCTTCGGTATCAGTCGTGATATGCTCGGCAAGAGGTCGCGTTGTCTTTGTCCTGGGTTGCTCACTTACTATCTCAGCAAGGGGTTGAGTTATTTTTGACGTACGTTGCCCGTTTGTTGACTCGGTAAGAGGTCGAGTTATTCGTGAAGTATGTTGTCCGCTTGGTGTATGAACAAGAGAATCAGCAACAACAGGGAATGTTTCACCCTCAGATGATGTATTGGACATATGTGACCCCTGGAAGATACAAGCAGAGCAATACATCCCCCGTGAAGTATTGTGCTTCTTATATTTATGTTGTATTTGTCATTATGTATGAGAGTATATCATAAGTATAACGTATGAGCATAGTTACAGGTTTCATAGGGCTGCTGTGCTTCAAAATTGATGTCCGCATGAAGCTATCTGTTATACCTATCTCGTATAGTAGGTAGAGGGTTATCTGTGATGAAAGGAAAACACAATGGCACTGGCATGGAAGATTGATGAGGGTACAACAGTCAAACTGAAGGACTATGATCCAGGGCATACAGACAAGCATGTCGATCATGACTCAGCTCAGGGTACATCTGAGCATTTGAGTAGCGAGTTGAGCAAGTTGCAAGAACTCCTCGCGGCAGCTCAACATCATAGTATGCTGATCGTATTGCAAGGCATGGACACAAGTGGGAAAGATGGCACAATTCGGCATGTCTTCTCGTCCGTCAACCCACAAGGATGTGAAGTCCATTCGTTCAAGGGACCAACTCCAGAAGAACTACTTCATGATTTTCTCTGGCGCATTCATCGTGTCACGCCCGCGCGGGGCATGATTGGTGTCTTTAACCGCTCACATTACGAAGACGTGCTAGTGGTACGTGTCCATAACCTTGTGCCAGAGGATGTGTGGAGCAAGCGTTACAAGGAGATCAATCACTTTGAGAAATTGCTGACCGAGAGCGGGACGATTGTACTCAAATTCTTCTTACATATCAGCAACGAGGAGCAGAAGCAACGTTTATTAGCACGCGAACAGGACCGCGATAAGGCGTGGAAGCTATCGGCGAGCGATTGGGCCGAGCGCAAATACTGGGACGATTATCAAACTGCTTATGAAGATGTGCTCAGCAAATGTAGTACAGAAGAGGCACCATGGTATATCATACCCGCGAACCACAAATGGCATCGTAACCTTGCGATAGCGCAAGTGGTAGCTGACACGATGCAAAAATACAAAGACGAGTGGCAAACGGATTTAGAGGCTCGTGGTCAGAAAGAACTTGCTGCCCTGAAACAAATGAGGGAAGGATAATACCAGGTAAACGAGACCGATACATCGGTCTCGTTTACCTGGTATTATCCTTCTAGCTTCCTAGCTTGCGTGTAGCTTTGCCGCGTGCGCGTGCGGGTGGTGGGTAATAGGCAGGGATGGTGGTGGTGATGTCGCCAATGCGCAATTGTACTTGTAGGTAACGATTCGCGGGTCGGTGATAATGCGCGAAAAGCATCAGCCCATGTCGTGCAATCACGTCGGCGTCATCGCTATGATGTGTGAGCATCATCTGTCCGCCAAGCGTTTCTTCGGCGGATGTGATCGCCATCTCCTCGCCTTCTTCGCCCATCATCAATTTTCGTGTGTCACGATGAGCTGTGCGGTTAGGCCAGAGAATCAACGCGACTATTTGCCCTTTCAGCCGTTGCTCTTTCAAGCGTTCCCCAAGGTAATCTGAGAGCTTGCGAATGGCAGCACATGTCTCATCGGCATCAGCGGCATGATGAAAGCGCACACGTGCATTCTGGCTGAGCGGTGGTGCATCGGGCACCACCAGACTTGTGTCTTCACCGGAAGCCACTTGATACACCCAGATGCCGAGCCGTCCCAGGCGACGTGTGACACCTTCTTCAGTTAAAGTGGCAACCTGTGCAAATGTTGTAATGCCGAAATCCCGTAGATGTGTGACCAATTCCGCAACTGCGACAGGGTCAACCTGCTCACTTTTGCCCTCGACCTCTGGTGGGCGTGAGCCATTGCCTTCTTTTTGCTCATCTAATTCTGGAAAGGTACCTGGACTTCCGATGCCAGCCGCACGTAGTTGTAAAAGCAATGCAAGTGGAAGCGTCTGTACAAAAGAGGCTTCGCGTCCGGGTGGAATGTAGAGGACGCCTTGCCGCCCATCTTTACGACTCATCAAGGCCGCGAGTTCCGCTATCGCTTTCCCGTTGGCAACGCCGATTTGCGCGGTCAACCCCATTTCAGCGATTTCAGCGCATAATCGCTCGGCAAGGGCAACTGGAGAATCAAAAGGAATTTCACAACCACGTAGGTCAATAAAGGCATCAGCGATTGGAATGGACTCGATGATGCGTGAGTAGGCGCGATAGCGTTCCCGTAAGCGTTGTAGAATTGGCTGATATCTATCATATGACGCTGGCATAAAGCGTGTGCGTGGCGCGAGACGATGGGCGCGACGAAGCGGCATACCAGGAGTCACGCCTAGCCGCATAGCAGCGGTCGAGGCGTCGATGACGCGCCCGGGCTCGTTGGGACGACCCGTACCAGTGCCTACTACAAAGCTTTGCCCATGTAGCGACGCATCGAACATCTCTTCCAGTGTACAATAAAAGTGACGAATACGGACATGCATGATGCCCTGTCGTAGACGTGCGCGCTCGGCTGCACGGGCAACCTCTTGCATGTTGATGGATGAGGGAGGCAGAGTCGGTGCATCAGCAAGTTGACGTTCAGGATGATTAAATGCGCGTGTAGTCTCATCGGTAGAATGGCTAGTGCGATTCTCATTGGGTTGTTGCATAGTTTATAATCTTCTATT
>CAZZVE010000218.1:0-8483 GCA_964657325.1 uncultured Ktedonobacterales bacterium | reverse complement strand
TTGGAAGTTCGCTAATGGCGATACGTTCTTGTGTCATGTGATCGCGTTCACGGATGGTGACGGTCTGGTCGTCCAGCGTCTGGAAGTCGATGGTGACACAATAGGGCGTGCCGATTTCGTCTTGACGGCGATAGCGGCGCCCGATATTCTGCACGTCGTCATATTGTGAGACCATGAGGCGTTGCAGTTTCTTATGAATGTCTTTTGCCGTTGTGACCAGTTCTTCCTTGTTCTTTTGTAGTGGCAACACCGCAACCTTGACCGGAGCGAGCATTGGATTCAGGCGCAACACGGTGCGTGGCTCTTTGCCTGTAGGGTCAGGCTCTTCCTCGTACGCATCGAGCAGTAGATTGAGGAAGGTACGGTCTACACCACCGGAGGTCTCAACGATCCAGGGAATGTAGCGTTCCTTCGTGTTCGGGTCAGTATAGCTCAAGTCTTGTCCACTATATTGACTGTGCCGCGAGAGGTCCCAATCCTGACGCCAGTGAATGCCTTCCCATTCTTGCCAGCCGAGAACGGTTCTGTACTCGATATCGTAGGCTTGCTTGGCATAGTGTGCCAATTCATCGGGTGCATGCTCACGGAAGCGAATACGATCCTTGTGATTGAGAATGCCCAGGTACCAGTTGTAGCGGAACTCTTTCCAATAATCGAACCACTTCTGCATCTCATCTGGATGCACGAAGAATTGCAAGTCCCATTGCTCGAACTCACGTTGCCGGAACAAGAAGTTACCGGGAGTGACCTCGTTGCGGAAGGCTTTACCAATCTGGCAGATACCGAACGGCACCTGTACCCGCGAAGACTTAAGCACATTATCATAATCCAGGTAGATGTTCTGGCATGCCTCACCACGCAGGTAGGTCTTCATACGGTCGCCCTCGACCACGCCGAGGTACGTTTCCATAAGCAGATTGAAGACGCGTGGCTCTGTGGTGAGTTCACCCCCACAGACCGGACACTTGTGTTGCTCAAGATTTTCTGGCTCAAGATGATCGGTACGGAAACGGCGTTTACACTTTTTGCAGTCAACGAGTTTATCAACGAAGTTTTCAACGTGCCCACTAGCCTCCCATACACGGGGATGCGTGATGATGGCACCTTCAATGCCAAGTACGTTATCATGGTTCTGCACCATCGACCACCACCAGTAGCGACGGATATTGTTGCGTAACTCGACGCCCATTGGCCCAAAGTCATAGATGCCTGAGACACCGCCATAGATTTCGGAGTTGGGATATACAAAGCCACGCCGCTTGGATAACGACACGATTTTCTCAATGGGGACCAGAGGAGTATCATTAACCTCTGGCTTGTTCTCTGTTTGTGTCATGAATGAGTGATTCCCTTTCCAATAAAAAAGCCCCAGGCACACTACATGCCCAGGGACGACACATGCTTGCGCTGGCCTGGGCCACAACGTCTTACAGCATGAAGCGCGGTTCCACCCTGCTTCTTCACCTCTGTGAAGCCACTCATTCAGTCCAACTCCGAAGTGCCCTTCGCTCATTCCGAACCACCGACTCGCACCAATCGTCGGCTCTCTGCCATTCTTAATGAGCTACTCCTCTTCATCATCGTTGGAGTATATATTTTTGTACTCGTCTAGTATAGTGGAATGGACGAAAAAATGCAATAGGGTAGAAAAGAAAAAAGAACTACAGGGTTCAAACGCCAAACTGCGTCATGACAGGGGCAAGCCCTGTCACTACTATAGACGGTTTCGTGTAGCAAGCTACGCTGTGGCGCGAAGTATAGTAGTGACAGGGCTTGCCCCTGTCATGTCAACGGTGCCAAGAATCCTCTTTTTTCTTTTATGAAGGAACGATCTGTGATTGTTCTTCGATAAAGCCTAGGATGCGTTGCCATGCATCAGCGGATTCTTTTGCGAACTCAGTAGCTTTGCGGTCAAAGAAACTGTGTGGTGCCCCAGGATAGGTGATAACCTCATGTTTTACACCTGCCTTGTCCAGTTGCTTGTCAAGTTGTTGAATCTGGTCGGCTGGAATGCCTGGATCATTGCCACCAAAAAGGCCAAGCACCGGAACTTTGATCTTCTCGGCAGCTTCTATTACTGTCCCTTTTTGCTCATCCATCTTACGGCTGAGGCCAGCATAGAAACCAATGATGCCTGCTAATTCCATGTCTTCTGTTCCCGTATAGAGCGAGAGGCTACCACCCAGGCAGAAACCAACGGTAAACGCGGCGTCAGATGAGCCAGTCATACTCTTTAACTGTGCAAGCGATGCTTGTGCATCTGCGAAGACTGTTGGTAAACGTAGCTGTTGCACATGAGGCATGAACTCGAACGAGTCATCCCGTCCGGTTAAGCCAGCTGTGCGCCCGAAATAATCCATCGCTACAGCCGCGACTCCCACCTCAGCGAAGCGCAATGCCAGTTCTTTGTAGAACTGATGTAGGCCGCGTACGTCAGGATAGATCACGATTTGTGATCCGTTAGGTTTGCTGGGATGGGCGGCAAACGCGGAAAACTTGGTGCCATCAGCAGCTGTTAACACAATATCTTCGCCACGAGCCGAGCCGCTTTCCCCTGGTGTAATCGGTGGACGTGCATTATCGTCATAGCACATGAATGTTTGTATCTCCTCTAATTCTGTTTTTTGTGGAAGAAAATGCTCCCAGCATATTGTCGCATATTTGACAGATATTGAGTAAGTCAGCAATTGTTATGCGCTCTGTTGCATATGTTCTACAACGGATGCCCACAAGGGGCAAGACTGCTTAAATACGAAGAACGTTCTAGAACTACACCACGGACGCCCACATTCATCCCAATTGCATGTATTTAAACAGTCTTGCCCCTTGTGGACACATCCCTACTATATAGCATGGATGTAGCACATACCAATGTTGTATAGTAGGGATGTGCCCCTTGTGGGGGCTCGTTTGTTTCACAAAGACGTATCTTCCTTTCAATAGAAAGAGGATTTTTCATATGGACGTTGCGGAGAAGGTTGTTCTTATCACTGGAGCTTCGGGTGGTATTGGTCTGGCGTCCGCTCATTTACTGGCACAAAGAGGCGCGAAACTTGCTCTCGCCGCTCGCTCCGCTGAGAAGCTAGAGCGCATCGTGTCGGAACTACCGAATGCGTTTGCTATACCGACTGACATGCGCAGTGAGGCCGAGGTGCGGCGAATGATTGACCAGACGCAGCAGCACTATGGGCGAATTGACGTGCTGATTAACAATGCTGGACAGGGTTTGCATGTTCCCATCGAGAAGCTTGATTTAGAGCAATATCGTTCGGTTTTTGAACTGAATGTCGTGAGTGTCATTGTGGCGATGCAAGCCGTGATTCCAAGTATGCGAACACAAGGTGGTGGCGTCATTATTAATATTAGTTCGGGCACCTCAAAGATCGCACCCGAACGATTGGGGCGTGCAACTGTTGGTCCGTATGCATCTACAAAATATGCGCTGAACGCGATTTCATTGACCGCGCGTCAGGAACTTGCCGATGCGAACATTCGTGTTGGCCTGGTCCACCCTGGCGTTACCGCAACTGATTTTAGTGCTAACTATGCCAACGGACCACGTAATACGCAAAATCAACCTGGTGTTATGCCTGCCGACAGTGCTGAATACGTCGCTGAAAAGATTCTGGAAGCGATCCAAACAGAAGACGCCGAAGTATATGCGGATAGTGTGAAGAAAGCCCTCTCGTAGGTGCAATACAAGAGATAAGAGGCTGCTCCGACATGCTGACATGTCAAAGCAGCCTCTTATCTCTTGTATATGTATGTTTTAGTTGACGCGTTCCAGTAAAATGATTGGAATGATGCGAGGGTTGTCTTTCTGATACGCAGCGAAGCCGGGTGCTTGACTTGCGATATCGTTGAAGATGCGGTCACGCTCTGCACGCTCCGCAACTGTCGCGTGGGCTTTGAATTGCTCGGTTCCGACTTCAAGCGTTACATCAGGATGGGCGAGTATGTTGTAGTACCAATCAGGATTGGTGGGTGCACCCGCTTTGGATGCGACAATGACGTACTTGTCGCCGTCTTTAAAGTATGCTAATGGGTTGATACGTGGTTTGTTACTTTTTGCGCCAATTGTGTGAAGCAAGAGTAAAGTCGCGCCTGCGAATTGACCTCCAACCTTGCCTCCATTTGCATGAAACTCTTCGATGATCTGCTTATTCCAGTCATTAGCCTTCTCAAGGACTTCTTCGTAATTGTTGCTCATATATTCTTCTCCGATTCATCAAGCGTAGTTTATGGAACATTCTGCTCGATTCTCTATATTTGTGTATGAGGAAGCGTGTCCTCATGTCCGCTATAACACATGAGCATATGGAAATCATTCCCTCTCTACAGTAAGAGACGAGGAAAGTATTTTTGTAGCAAAAAATGCGTTGGCTATACGTGAAACAGCTTTGTATGCCTGTCTGCATCACAAGCTGTTTGATAACCTGAAAGGAACATTTCATGACAACGACATTGCATGTGAACGATCAGTTTCTAGACTTTGAATTGCCAGACTCACTAGGCAAAGCTTAATTCAGGGAGGGAAGGGGAAGTCAAAAAGGAAGAGGCTGTGGCTTGTAGTGATGCATGTAGAGCCTTCTGACGTGCTATACTTGAAAATAGGGCGTGTGAAAAACAGACTCTTGGTAGCGATGCGTGAAGAAAGACACTCATTTTTCCAAGAGACAGACGTTGAACAAAGAAAGAGGTATACCTTCATGCCTATGAAATTTGGTTTAGTTCTTCCTCAGGGATGGACAATGGATCTTGCTCATATCAAGGACCCGGTTGAAGCATATGAAACGATGACGCAGGTTGCGCAGACCGCCGACGAAACGGGCTTTGAGTCGGTCTGGCTCGTCGATCACTTTCATACTATTCCCCAGCCATCACAGGAAGTGACATTTGAAAGTTGGACGAGCACCGCGGCACTGGCACGCGATACGAAACGAGTACGCATTGGGCAAATGGTCACGTGCAATGGCTATCGCAACCCAGCACTGTTAGCGAAGATGGCAAGTACGGTTGATGTGCTGAGTCATGGACGGCTCAATTTCGGCATCGGTGCAGGGTGGTATGAGCATGAGTATCGTGCGTATGGCTATCCCTATCCCGATGCGCCTGAACGCCTGCGCTATTTACGTGAAGCTATCCAGGTTATCCTGGCAATGTGGACGCAGGAGGAAGCGGTTTTTGAGGGCCAGTATTATCAGGTACATGGAGCGATCAACCAGCCGAAAGGAGTACAGAAGCCGCATATTCCCATGCTGATTGGCGGTGGTGGCGAGAAGGTAACGCTTAAACTCGTCGCGCAATATGGTGATGCCTGTAATGTCAACGGTGACATCGAGACTATTCAGCATAAGTTCGATGTGATCAAGCAACACTGCGCGACAGTTGGACGCGACTACGAAAGCATTAGGCGCACCTCATCAACTGTGTGTGCGATTGGAGAAACCGAAGAGCAAGCACTCGCCTCGATTCCTGAAGTTGTCAGAAGCCGATTTGGTGATCGTATCAGAGGTGCTCTGATTGGAACACCTGACACCCTCCGTCAGCGTTTGGCAGAGTACGAGGCGGCAGGAGTGCAAGAACTGCTCCTCACCTTCCCCGATGTAACAACCTTGAACTCTGTGCGACTCTTTGCCAAAGAGTTCATAGCATAGAGGAACAGAAACACGTACCGATAGGCTGTCAAAATTCGAGTGTCATCAAAACTAGGTTTTTGCAAGGGGGACGCCCCTACGGGCCTACGTCTTTTCAAGGTAATTTAAAAGTTGTTTCTAAGGCACCCGCAAGGGGATGCCCTTTCCATATGACGAGTCATCATCTTCGTCTTCACGTATGGGAGGGGCATCCCCTTGCGGGTGCCCTTGTTCACCAGAGACCTCTTTTTGCCCTTAAATTAACGCCTTGGGGGCATCCCCTTGCGGGTGCCCTTGTTCTCATCTCTGCCTTTTAAATAGCCCTGCCGTCTTATGGTCTTTATTGTAAGAAAATTTCCACTAGTATATACTGTAGCTCTATATGTATTTAGCTCTATGACTTGTTAGGGTGATTTGAGGTAAACGTTTATGGCCTTAAAAGTTTTTTTCTGTTATGCTCATGAAGATGAACTCTTACTGAATAGAATTCGGATGCAACTGAAACCTCTGCAACGACAAGGGTTAATCGAGCTATGGCATGACCGAGAAATCAGCGCAGGAATGGAATGGGAACAAGAAATCGACAAGCGGCTAAATACAGCAGAAATCATTCTGTTTATGATTAGCCCAGATTTCATGAACTCAGAATATTGCTACAATGTTGAGATAAAGCAAGCAGTTGAGCGACATAAACGAGGCGAGGCACGTGTAATTCCAATAATTCTGCGTCCGGTCTACTGGCAGGGAGAGTTTGGAATGCTACAAGCACTTCCTAAAGATGGTCTACCCGTTACCGGTCCTGATTGGCATAACGTAGATGAAGCGTGTTTTAATATTGCAGAAGGCGTTCGCAACGTGGTAAAAGAACTTTCTGAGAAGAAACCTCCCGTTATTCTTCCTGAAAATTCTGATAGAGCTGTTGTCGTTGCTGCTAGAAAAGCTCTACCAGAATACCTTAGACACTCTGTGTATATCTGCCAGCCGAATCGAGCTTTTCAACGTTGTAGCCGACTTGCATTCTATACGAACAATAAAATTGACCGTAGAATACCAAGAATATTAGGGCAAGTTGAGGCAATATCTAAGAATGAAGTTGAGACAAGAAAAGATATAACAGATTTGGACAGAGAAAGGTTGCGAATGCTTCTAAAGAATTTAGAGCCAGTCAGAAGCGATGATTGGAATCAGCAGCTTAAAATCATGTTTCTTTCATCGCCTGAGTCACCCGATACGTTAGTTCTACCTCATGATATTGTGAACAACCTGACTACTAGTAGCGGTAAAACTATTGCTTTTACGCAGGGACAACGTTATACATCACTCTCACATCTTGAAAAGGAGCCGAAAACTACATCTGAACTTGTTTAGGTTACTTATTATAATGAGAAAACTTGATCACTTACAAACAATGGCTCTAACCTATCAGGAAATTGTGCAGGGCGAAAGACCGTGGACAGCATTGGGCAATTTCATTTTTGAAGAGTATCGTCGCCTCTTTCCCCGAACTCCTTCGGCTACAACTTCGATAGCATCTTCGTAATAGAGGTTCACTGTGAAAAGCCCTTGTTCAAAAGTGTTTGAGCATCACTAAAGAGTGCGTTGAACGATAGCGCATTCATCTCGGCTCCAATGAGAAAGCGTCTGTTGCGCGTTGCTGAAAAGACCATGCAGTAGCCTGCGACATCGCTTGATCCTGTTTTTACGCCGTTTGCTCCTGCATATGTACCAAGCAAGCCATTTGTATTATTCCAGGTATTGTAGAGATGATTGTGCAACGTGGCTGGTAAAACATAGTTCTGTTGTGCCACAATTTGGGCAAAGATAGGAAGGCGCATTGCATACTGTGCTAGTGTAGTGAGGTCTGCCGCACTCGTATAGTGAAGAGGGTCGTAAAAACCATGTGGATTCATGTAATGCGTATCATTTAGACCAAGCGAACGTGCCTTATTGTTCATCATTGCTACAAAGTTTGCCGTTGTGCCACCGACTGCATGGGCAAACACAATAGCAACATCACTGCCCGACGGTAACAACAAGCCGTACAGCAAATCACGCACATGTATCCTGTCCCCCACTTGCAACTGGGCAACGCTCATCCCATCCGGCACTTCGTCCAACTCCTCTTGCTGTACAGTAAGAGACTGATTAAGATTCAAGTTCTCGATAGCAAGAATAGCGGTCATAATCTTCGTGGTACTTGCCATTGGTAAGCGTACATGACTACTCATGCTGAAAAGCACCTTTCCTGTATAGCCATCAATCATATACGCTGATGCACCACTTACAAGCGAAGTGGGCGAAGGTGAAGGCATTGGTGATGGCGTATCAGTAGGTGATGGCGTTGGCAAGGGTGTTGGTTCGAGTGTCGGCGTAGGAGGTGGAGCTACAGCAGCGAATAACGAACTTACAGGAACAACAAAAGAAAAGAGAATCATTGTCAGCACGATAAATACGATTATCCCTAGAAGTCCAAGAGCAAAAAAAGAACGTCGCATAAAAGGCTCCTATCCTACTGGCCCGCGTTACAGATATCAGTGTGTGTATTCTAGTATACATAATAACGAAGGGAGCAAGACAGATTAACGGTAGGGACCGATTTATCGCGTCCAGCCAGGGGGGCGGGTGGGGGACACGCTGTGGTGATATATCGTTGCCGACGCGTTGCCCCACCCCGCCCCCTGGCTGGACGCGATAATCCTTTTTGATAAAATAATGCGGATACATCGGTCCCTCATGAACGTTAACACTCGAACATGGAATGGTGGTAGGGGCAGCAATTCATTGCGCCCAAAGATGGGTTGGGACGGGTTCGCTTTGGGAGCGTGAATCGTTGCCAACGCGTTGCCC
>CAZZVE010000217.1:0-8511 GCA_964657325.1 uncultured Ktedonobacterales bacterium | reverse complement strand
TCCTCTTGGCGTGTCGATTGCCAAGAGGACGCGATCAATCGGTCCCTACATCCTGATTATTTGGCTAGATTACATTTACGCACCGGTATACCCGATCACATCGGAGCCGCCCTGCGTACCACCTGTGTTCCAGTACATAGGACGTTCACTAACGAAGTAGGAGCCAGCGGGGGCTTGGGCTGTCATCGCAACAGCACAGGAGTAGCGTGGGTCACTACCTGTATGGAGTAGGTATTGACGTACCAGGGCGGCTACATCGACGGTTGAGCGTGTGTGTGCCTTTACAAGAACACTACCAGGGGTATAGCTATGACCATAGTTGTTGAGCAAGGTGAGAGTAACAGTTTCGTCACTGCCTGTTGGATTTTGTAAGGTGAGCCATTCATTATATCCAACATTAGCATAGCCCTCCGCGAAGGTGTAAGAGTTGACCGTCGCGGGTCCAACCTGACCGATGGTATCGGAACCACCGCTCGCCACAAGCCCAAAGCCATTGCTGCTAGTGATTGTATGGTTGTATTGAAAGAACATTTCACGCTGTACCACAATCGCTGCACCTGTTGATGTTACTTCAGCAGATACTGTACTCGGCGGAATGTTTGCGTTGACATTCCATAATGTTTGACTCATTGAGCCAACAATACCTGTAATAGACTTTGCAGAACCATCCCCAAGTTGCAACCTAATTGTGATGTTCGCGGCTGCATTCGCGGTGCTATCAAGATTTGAAATCGCGAGGTATTCCTGTGATTTTCCGCCTGTATAGCCTTCCGCGAACAGCCAATCGTGTGATAGTGCCTGTGCGCCAATAACGGATGTAGCACCAGAGATAGTGCCCGCATTACCAGCCGCTACGCTTCCAAAGTAGTCTGCACGTTCAACCACAATAGGCCGTGTTGAGGTGACAACAACGGCAACATGAGTAGGCAGACCAGCATTACTTGGAGAGAGTGTACCACGCTGTCCAGCACCAAATTCAATGCTTTGTGTGCCAACAGAGTGACCACCAGCATAATAGGTTGCAGTTACAGTAGCATTACCATTGGATGGAGGATTTAATGCGGTCAAAAACGATGTAAATCCGTTATTTGTTGGGACATCAGCAAAGTAAAACGTTTGTCCCAGATGTGTCGCACCTACCACATCACTCCCACTACTGATGCCATGCCACGAGAAGTACTGCGGACGCTCCGCAACGACACCACTACATGACGAGGAAGGATTGACTGAAACGATGGCAGAGACAGATACACCGGTCTTCTGTGTATAAGGAATACTCATGTCTGTATTCACCGACTCGGTCCAGCGCGAAGCGTGAGCGACAGTGAATGACGTGGTAACGAGATTTCCCTTCTCCGGCAGATACTGTACAGTGATAGGACAATCATTGTTCGGGCTGGGATTGTCAATGGTCAGATATTCTTTGAAGGAAGCACCGACACGCCCTTCCGCGAAGTACCACACACCACTCACGGGTGCAGATGCTGTCGCATACCTATGAAGATGCTGATAGATAGCCAGACCATAACCAGCTGACGGAGTGCCATTGTAGTCAGTGATGAGAAGCGGATAGGTACAGGTATTGCCACTCATAGACCAAGAAAAGCCGACCCACCCAATTTGGTGTGCATCATAATAAGATAGCAAGCGGCTCTCATAATTACTATCACAGTCGTATTCTCCACTTTCAGCAGAGATCACTGGATACGTCTGACTTGGAATACCGAAGGCAGCATCCCAGGTGTTTGGAAGTTTATCATTATAAGGATAATACGGATGTGTATCGTAGACGATGTTCGCGCCAGTAAGTTTGTAGGTATTAAGTTGACTAAGATCGTAGCCCCATTGCATACCACCAACCAGCACCAAATTAGTTGCACCAGTACTCCGAATGGCATTCACAACCGCCTGCATACCTACACTTTGATAGGTGAAGGTTTTGGAACATTGACAGTCGTCTGAGTAGCCGCTATCATTCGTCATTGTACACGCGCTCGTCCAACATGACCATGTTGCTGGATGCGGCTCATTAAACGCTTCAAAGAGAACATTCGAGTAGTTTTTGTAAACAGGAGCAACCTGCTGCCAAAAAGTCACACTATCGGCATCAGCCATAGCCCACGGTCCACCACCCTGTCCTGATTGACCCCCTGCGTCAGTCCATTGGAGATCCAGTATGACATTCAGTTTTAATGCAGTCAGCGTATCAACAACTTGCTTTACAGTGTTGTGATACTGTGCTGCACTACAGGGATATCCTGGAGCACCATTTAACCAAAATCCTTCTGAAACCGGAAGCCGCACTGTGTTTGCCCCCCAGTAGGTTCCAGTTGTAGTGTTCACTCCACTACCGAGGTATGCGAGGTGTTGTTGGTCAAGTGGACCATCGCCCGAACAATTATACTCAAGGCCGTCACGGGCAATACCATGAACAAGATATGGTTGTCCATCCGCTCCTACAATAGCATTACCCTTGACACTGTATGGTCCGTTTGCAGTAGCATTGTAAGGTAGGTTCATTGAGGCTGTAGCATGGGCAGTATTTGCATGAGTGTGCGCTAAAGGAGTGAACGAAACAACGACCACCGCGAGCAGACTCAATACGACAATGCTTGCTACCATAACTTTTAAATAAGACGACATTGTTTATATTCCTTACTTGATATTATGAATAGTGATATATCTGATTGGGACATTCAAGAATCAATATTTCAGATTTGAATATGAATGGACGCTCCTTGAAAGCATCCCTCTATCTCCGCCGTGTCGTCTTGCGACTTTGCGACAGCCCTGAATGCGTTATCAGGTTTTCCCGCTGTGTTAAAAAGGAACCCTAAAAAGGGACTGATTGTGCGTACTCCGGTACTTTGGTATATATATTACTGGCTATCGGCTTTATATTCTTATAACTTTAGTTTAACAAGCACGTACAAAATAGAGTAGGTATACTTCGTAATAGAGTCATGTAAGAACTATGATGCTCTATTAACCTGTTCTATTCATCATGACGAAAGGTAGCGATGAAAGTTATCATGCGTCTCCAAATGTACTATTATATTGCATATATACACGCATTTATTTATACTAATAATAGGAAACAGTATGTTGTGTAAACAAGGGGATGTTATGGGGACAAAGATTTTTTCTTCGTATAGGAAGGCAAGTATTTCAGTATTTTGTCTTGCTCTACTATTTTGCTTATCTGCTTGTGGAAGTCAGGTTGTAGGACCAGTAGCAGAAGGAATAGCACCGACACAAACAACACAAGTACCGACTGCAACAGCAACACATAGGCCAAGTGTTATTCCAGTTCATCCTACTTCACAACCTACGACGAAACCTACGACAAAACCAACAAAGAAAAGTACAACACCTATTGTAACGCCGACGCAAAAACCTCAACCCACTCCTGGTAACGGAAGTGGGGGTGGCAGTAATGGTGGCGGTGGAAGTGGAGGTGGCGGCAATGGTAATCCAAGTACTCCTGTTCTTGCTTTTTACTATACATGGTATACGCCTACAACTTGGTGTAGCTGCCACATGTCCGATTTGCCCATGACACAGTACAATTCGAGCGATGGTGCAACAATTGACCGACAGGTATCAGAAGCGTCTAACGCAGGCATTACAGGCTTCATCAGTTCATGGTGGGGTCCTGGTGATGTGACTGACACAAATTTCTCTAAACTTTTGACACACTCCGCCTCATTGCAAAGTAGAACTGGTGCTGACTTTACCTCAACTATCTACTTTGAGAGTGACGCTCCTGCACTCAGTGGTACGACGAATATGGTGAACGCGCTCAACTACATGGTGACACACTACAGTAACAATCCCCACTTTCTGCACTGGCAAGGCAAACCAGTACTCTTTTTCTGGGACCCATTAGGTGGCGGAAGAACATTAGCACAATGGGCTTCTATCCGCAGTCAAGTTGATCCGAACAACTCTATGATCTGGTCTGCTGAGGGTGTTTCAATGTCGTTACTCAGTGTTTTTGATGGTATACATCTTTTTAGTGGTGGCTATTGGGGTATACAGCACGGCGATATGCCAACAGTCGATGAGGGCTTTCGTAGCCAAATCGACGCATATAATGCTGCTAATCATACACACAAAATATGGGCTGCTGGTGTTATTCCTGGCTACGATGATACACGTATTCCCGGACGTACAGGTACATATATTGTGCCGCGTAATAACGGTGCTACTTATCAGCAAAGTTGGACTAGTGCGCTTTCTAGCAAGCCCGATTGGGTTACTATCACCAGTTTCAATGAGTGGTTCGAGGGAGCCATGATTGAGCCAAGCGTCACTTATGGCAATCAATACCTCGTGCTTACACAGCAATATGCAAAGCAACTACATGGTTAAGAGAGAAATGCACAATTATTTCTTTCTATTAAACTATTAGAACCTGATAAGTTTTTCTTTACACGCCAAATTATGTCTCTTTTTAGCGGGTCCATACGTGACTATCTTAGCTAAAACAAAAGACGATGTTCTAACGAACAAGTCCAATACAATTGATTTGAAACAAAAAGGAGAACTATTTTGGCTATACAAACTTCTATCGTGGCAGCCGCTTTCGAGAATGAGCGTGATGCAAGGCGTGCGCTTGATGCATTGAAGCAGGCAGGTTTTGGCTATGACCAGGTTGGTGTTGCGACACAGGGGCAGAGTAATGTGAACCTGCTCAACGATTTAACAGACCTTGGTGTCGCGCGTGATTATGCCTCCTACTACGATCAGGAATACAAGAACGGGCGCACCGTCGTCTCAGTCCGACCAGACGGACGCGATCAAGAGGCTCATGACATCCTTCATCAGTACAATGGTTACGACTACGAGCATCAGACTGGTTACAACCAGCAGAGCAGCTATGCTACTGATCAGACGGCAACCGCAGCTACAGCAACAACAAATGTTGCAGCGAACCAAGGCTTGGTCTCTGAGCGTGCAGACACAGACTACGCACAGGATGAGTTTCATCAGCCACGTTCGCTGAGACTCCGTGAAGAGCGTCTCAATGTCTCTAAGGAACGCGTACAGGCTGGCGAAGTTGGCTTGCACAAGGAAGTAGTGTCTGAGCAAAAAACCGTCAACGTCCCTGTTACGCATGAGGAAGTTGTCATCGAGCGTCATGCAGTTACTGATGGTCGAGTTGACAACACGCCTATTGGTGAGGGCGAAGTCATCCGCGTTCCAGTTAGCGAAGAACAGGTGAACGTCACAAAGAACACTGTCGTTACTGGCGAGGTCGCAATCGGCAAGCGTGCTGTTCAAGAGACCCAGCAGGTAACAGATACTGTTCGTCGTGAAGAGGCGCGTATCGACGAGCAGGGCAATGCCATCATTCATGGCTCGGCGAACGACAACCTACATGGTAACACAACAAATGTTGACACCACCCGTACAGATGTTGATGATACAACGAATCGTGGTAATCTCTAATTCTAGCAGGTTCTCTGTATAGAACAGGTATACCCTTATACTAGTATCCTCATAAAGCCCACGTTTCCTGATACCAGGAAACGTGGGCTTTTCTTCTTTGCAAAGCCGAAACATTTCTCCTAAAAAGGCAGAGCTACTCCACTTGACATATGCAGTGTAGAATGGTACCATCTATGTGGATTTATATGCTATCTAAAGAGCAGGGATGAGATAAAAAATGAAACGGGCATTTCCGTTAGCAGTCTATGCAGCTGCATGAGCAACTCCGCCGGAGCTTGTGTGGCAGGAAGTAGTGGCACCATACGATGCGAGGTTTCACTTGAACGACGAGTGAAACTTATCCAACGTCGGCTTTAGCATCTTCTGTGTTCCCCATCCTCCTTTGTTTGACTCTCCATTCTCATGGTGTGTGTCGCCAAACTCAAACACTCTTCCAAGTGTATTGTGTTGTGTGCAGCACCGTGTGCTTTCCATCACATCCATGCGCGAGAGTGCTCAGGCAGTTCCGCACAATTCTTTATGCTATTCGTCAACTCATTTTAAAAAGCACACGTAAAAGGATAGATACTGCATGTTACAAGTTAATCGCATACGGCTCTCGTATGGGCCACGTCTTATACTCGACAATATATCATTCACAGTCGCACCAGGAGAAAAGGCCGGGCTGATCGGCGTCAATGGTGCTGGCAAAAGTTCACTACTCAAAATTGTCGCGGGCGTTCAGGAGTCTGATGGTGGTAATGTTTCGCGCCCACGAACTTATGGCTATCTCTCGCAGGATGTCGCGCATGAGGCACCTGTTACCGAGGGAAGTACTGTTCGTGACTTCATCTTCACCAGTACTGGACTTGACAAAGCACTAGCAGACTATGAAATGCTTTCAGTCAAAATCTCTGAGGCGCAAAACGGCAACCTACCTATTCTACTCGAACGCTTTTCAGAAGCACAAGAAGCCCTTGATACACTGGGGTACTACGATGCCGATGCTCGTATCGAACAGCTTATCGCGGGTTTGAATATTGGTGGTGTCACACTTGACCGCCATGTCTCCACACTCAGTGGTGGGCAAAAGACAAAGCTTGCTCTTGTACGCTTGCTCTTCCAAGCACCCGATTTGCTTCTCCTTGACGAGCCAACAAACTTTCTGGACGTTGAAGCTACTGGCTGGCTCATGGACTTTCTTGATACCTATAGTGGAGCACTGCTCATTATCTCGCACGACCTGGACCTCCTTGATCGTAGCATTAATAAAGTGTTGCGCTTGAATGAGTTCACACACAAACTAGAGGAGTATCGCGGCACCTACTCGAACTACCTCACTGCAACGGGCGATGCACTCGCGCTGATGGAGCGCACAAAGGCACAGCAAGACCGTGAAATTGCGCGTCTACGTAAAACGTCAGAAAAGCTGCGTGGCTTTGGCGCAACACGCGTCAGCCAGCGTATCGCCATGGACAAACGTGTCGCGGTACTTGAAGCGAGTCAGCCTAACCTGCCGCAGACAAGCCGCAAAATGAAAATTGATTTTCCGATACGCATCCCCAGCAGTCATCTCGTAGTGCGTGCCGACCATCTGCATAAACGCTACGACACAAAGGTTATTCTGGAAGATATTAACTTCCAGATCGAGCGTGGACAACGACTCGTTATTGTGGGACTTAATGGTGCCGGTAAAACGACGCTGCTACGTACCATGCTTGGCTACACGCCACTCAATGATGGCACAGTAACGATGGGAGACCGAGTACGCATCGGCTACTATGCACAGGAGAACGAGGGGTTGGACTACGACAACATGGTACTGGATGAGGCAACAGACGTTTTGCCTGAGGATAGCAAGCGAGTCCGTGGTGTTCTGGGCCGTTTCCTATTCAATGGTGATCGTGTGTATCAGAAGATCGGGACACTCAGCGGTGGCGAAAAAACACGACTCGCGCTAGCAAAGATGGTACTTGATGGCCCTAACCTCTTGGTGCTAGACGAACCTACAACGAACCTCGACGCGATGTCGCGCAACATCATCGGTGAGGCTCTAGGAAGCTATAACGGCACCATTATTGCCGTGACTCACGATGTCGAGTTTGTCAAAAATCTTAAACCGAATACGCTTCTCATGATGCCCGAAGGCAGAACTTTACCCTACGATGAGAAGTATGACTCAATGCTGGAACGTGCATAATCCCGTAAAAAAAAGAGTGCCCCATGACCACATGTCATGGGGCACTCTTTTTCCATAGAACCTACGCTTTTACATGACGGTAGGTGAAGAGGTGATGGAAAGCGAAGTTGTAGAAAAGAACAAGAATGAGGGCTACTGCTTGCGCCATAAATGCAGAGAAATGAGCAAGAGAGCGTGCGCCAGACCTCATCAAAAATGTGTAAGCAAAAGAGGTTAAGCCAAACTCAATCAAAAAGGTAAGAATAGTCCCACCAATAGAGGTTACTTGAAAACGCACACATCGTGTGAGCCATGAGCGACTGCGACCTGGCAAATAGCGAAAAGTAAAGTGATCATTCAGAGCGAAATTTGTCATAATTGAAATTTCAGCAGCTAGTATAGATGCAACAATGTTTGGAAGCACGGATCCAACACTAGCGGGAAAATGAATATGGTAAAAAGCGAGATAGAAAACCACCAGGTTTACTATTGCTGCGAAACCGCCAATGACAACAAATGTAGAAAAACGCTGTAGTAAGCCTGCCCGACCATGTGTAAGAGTATCAACGTTATCCAACAAAGAGTTCACGATTCCCCAAGGGGTAGAACGGTAACTCTGCGGTTGGGCGAAAGGAGTTGCGGGAATAGGTTCTTGCAGAATTTGTTCTCGTGCAAGCTCATCGACTGACTCAACAATATCAAGACTATTGTTTTGCGTTAAAAGACGTTCCATAAACTATATATACTCCAAACCTAAGCAAACATACACTGTATAGATATAAAAGACGGTTCCGACAAAGCCAAAGTAACACGTTGACCATGTTATAATATTAGAACGATGAAGTATGAGGTAAGGTGCTTAAAACAGGACTTCTAGAAAGAAGAGAGAAGATATGAGT
>CAZZVE010000216.1:0-8655 GCA_964657325.1 uncultured Ktedonobacterales bacterium | reverse complement strand
TCTTTCAGCAACGGACAGTTTTAGTATGGCGGCAATAGGTGGATATATTATCTAAGAATGCTTGTTTCCTCAAAGGCACCCAAAGCGTGCAAAGATGCCTTCTGTGCCTCGGAGAGACCGCGAATACCTGTGATATTAAGCCGCTCGTAAGGTCGGTCCCGTCGCAACGTTTGCAGAAGCTCACCACTGTCTATGTTCCACAGCCGAATCGCTCCGTCGTCCCCACAACTGGCGAGCCTACTTCCATCTGGACTGACCTTCATTGCTTGTACCGTTCCCTGATGCCCCTCTCGCACGCGCAGGCACTGCCCACTCTCGGCTTCCCACCAGCGCAACGTGCCATCACTGTCTCCACTGATCAGCACCTCTCCACTTGGACTCCATACTACGGCTGATACCACCTGGGAATGCCCTGCAAAGGCATGCACCCGTCGGTTGCTGTGCAAATCCCATACGAAGAGTTGTCCACCCTCTCTGCCACCACCAGAGGCTAGCCGCTTCCCATCAGGACTCCACGCCACGCTCACGACGACCCCATCGTGTCCCTCCAGCCGCTGGTGCTGTGTTCCATCTTTGGCATCCCACACATATACCGAGCCATCATAGCCCCCACCAGCAAGCAGACGACCATCGGGACTCCATGCCATCTTATAAACACGCGTCGCTTGCTCCTGTCCCCCCCAGCGGCGCAGGTGTGTGGTCGTCTCCCACACTTGCACTCCTCGCAAATAGCTCCCCGCAGCGAGCAGACGACCGTCGGGACTCCATACCACCCCTTGAAGGAGGGCACCAGCCGCTTCGGGGTCCCACAGCTTATATAGGAGAACGCCCGTTGTAAGGTCCCACACCCCAATGCCGTCTTCCCCTCCACTGGCCATCAGTCGCCCGTCGGGACTCCATGCTACCCCTTGCCCTTGCACCATGCCACGATATTCCTGCAACACACCGGGCAATGTTGCGCTAGCTGCATTCCAAAGCGTCACTAGCATATCCGCTCCACCACTAGCAAGCTGCGTGCCATCAGGACTCCAGTCGATGTCGAGCAGGGAAGCTGTGTAGCCTCCCATAATGCGTAGACACTGGCTACTCTCTACGTCCCATACCCGTAGCGTGTCATCATAACTGCTACTGAGCAGGATGCGGCTGTCAGGAGTGAAGGCTAGGCCGGTCACCGCATCGGTATGTCCCAGGAGCACTTTGCTCGCTCTACCTTGCTGGATGTCCCAGAGCCAGATGGTGGGATCAATGCTACTGCTGGCAAGTATCTGTCCATCGGGACTCCACGTCATGTTCTGCACCGGGTCCGTGTGCTCCGAGAACGTCTGGAGGCAGGCTCCCGTGGTCAAGTTCCAGAGCTTGACCGTCCCATCATAGCTCGCGCTAGCAAGTTGCGTGCCATCGGGGGAAAAGGCCAGTCCCATCACCCGGTCTGTATGTGCCGCAAAGACCTGAACGCGCGTCTCAGGCTCTGGTGCCTCAGGCTGCCACACCCAGATACTTCCGTCGGAGCACCCACTGGCAAGGAGTCGTCCATCGGGACTCCACGTCAGTGAGAAGACTGGACTGGTATGCGGCAACGTTCTGACAGGGATGCCGCGCTGAGCATCCCAGAGCCGAACGAGCGCATCAAGTCCTCCACTGGCAAGCACACCTCCATCAGGAGAAAAGGCGAGTCTACCAAGTCCTTGAGCAGGCCAACTCTCCCAGAGCAGCGTACCACTGCCGACTTCCCACAGCTTGATACTACCATTCGCACTCGCGCTGGCGAGTGTGCGTTCATCTGGACTGAACGCGAGCGACCAGACTATCTCCGTGTGAGCGCGCCAAGTATGACGCAGCGTCAGTCCGCCCTCTTCCCACACCCATATTTCTCCATGTCTCGTGGCAGCTGCCCAGTACGCCCCAGTCCTGCTCATACTTACGGTCAAAATAGCATCAAAGTGCTCGGTAAAGACACTGTCCTGCAGGGTGGCGTGGGACAAGGTGGTATCTTGCATATTGGTCCCTTGCAAAAACACACCTCGCAGGGCTAGACGCGAAAGGTCCAGGCTCCGCAGGTGCCCTCGCAGCACGCGCAGCAGGGTCACTACGTTCGTCGGTCCATAGCCTTGAGCTGTCTGGTCTTGACTTCGCACTTGGTCAAGTAGCCGGAGCAAGTGTGCCTCTATCTTGGCTTGCCCCTTATAGGTGCCCTGCAACCGCGTGAGCAAGGGAGCCACGAGTAACCGTTCCTGAGTCTGGCGCACGTATTCCTTCGCTTGGGCTTGGCATAGTCCATGCTCAAGCAGGCGAACCAACTGCCCCTGCTCAATCTCGCGGCTCCCTTCCTCGATGAGTCGTGCTGTCGCGTACTCCAACACTACTGACTGAAGCGTGAAGCTGCCTGCACGGTGTCCTTGCTCAATCAGGCTACGATGGCGCAGTCCCTCCACAGCTTCCAGCATCTGCCCCATCGTTCTCGGAATGCTCAAGACAGTCAAGAGGTCGTGTAGGCTCACGGGTTCGCGCAGAACTGCTAACCACAGCAGCACCGTCTGTTCAAGAGCCGAAAGGCGCGTAAACTGCTCGTCAAGCAAGTCACGCACTCCCCCAAAGACGATCTCGCCCTGCTGCAAGAAAGCGGCAATCTCCCCGCCGAACACCTCCACAATCGTGTGCGCCACGATCTGTAATGCTAGTGGGTGGCCTTGGTACACCTCCACCAGTTGCCCCCGTTCGCGTAGGGAACTTACCACATCTTTCTCCTCCAGCAATTGTGCTCCGGCCTCTGCGTCCAGCCCTGTTAAGCGCATTGTTCGCACTGGCGAGCGACGACCTTCCAGAGGCACAAGAGCAGCAGGCATCTCGCGGCTGGTCAATACGAGACAGCTTTGATGAGCAGTTTCCCCCACCTGTTGCAGAAGGCGGGCATAGTTGTCAAAGTCTACATGTATGCGACCTGTACCAGTGCCCTCTTCTAAGAGCACCTCCAGGTTATCCAACACCAGCAGGACGCGCTGCATCCGCAGTTGTTCCATTAGCAGATGCATGTGCCTCTCGAAGGAGGTGGACATATCCAGGAGGACTTGTGGGGCAAGCACTTGAAGGCAGTCATCGACGAGGACCTCACAGGAGGGACGATTCCGCAGAGAGTGCCAGATGACGACCTCGAACTGCTCCGCCACCTGGTGCATCACTTTGGTTGCTAGAGCCGATTTGCCAATGCCGCCCATACCCAGTACACTCACTACGTGGCATCGTGCCTCGACAATCCATTGGGTGAGCAATGTTAGTTCCGCCTCACGTCCGTAGAACAGGGGGACATTCAGTGCGTCTCCCCAGTCTACACGTGGTCCACTTTGAACAGAAGGTGTGCTCATCTGCTCAGTAGCAACATGTTGTACAGGCGCTGTTGAAACTAAAGGAGGAGTCTGTTGACGGAGGACTTGGTGGAGCCAGTGTTCGTCAAGGAACACTTTCTGGTGCGCTACACGCCACAGTGTACGAATCTCCTCTTCCTCGTGTCCCGTAGCAAAGGCACCTTGCTGCAGACTCAAAGCAATAAAGTGCTTGAGATGTTCCGCTTTAGGATAACTTTGTCCAGCCTCCCAACCTCCCACTGCATTACGGGAGACGCCCAGGATGTGTGCTAACTCTGCCTGAGCGAGCCCGAGAGTTGTTCGCAACGTCAGCATACGCTGCCCGAAGGCGTAGTCTCGCTCTTTATAGGAACTTCTCCTCATCCGTCATCTCCTTGTACACAACCCATGAGCACACGACGCTGCAAGGTGATGGCAAGCTAAATGCACGCTGATGCAGAGTGCATTTGTTCGCCATACTCAGTAGACTTGTGTCTATTAGGTGTGCGTCCTCTTTTGGCACCACTTGATTAGGGAGAGAGAAAACGCCACCAGCACTTCTCTCTCCTTTTCGATTTCCATGCTTTATAATAGCAGGTTTGTGAGCGAAAGACGAGTCTCTAGCTCATGTTTTTCAAGGTCTACTATGTCTTGCAACATACCTGTAAGAAAGAGTCAATCTCTTTCTTACAGGTATGTTGCAAGACATAGTAGACCTTTAGTGGACATCGACTCATGCTGACTGGCGACTAGTTCAAAATAATCATTGCACCCTCCTCACGAAAAATACTTCCAATTAATCAAGACCTTTGACGAAATCAACGGTAGAATGTTCCAGTGAGGCGAACCTCTATCTGAAGCTGCCAAAGTCTTGAATGAGTATTGCGGCAAACTTAGCTCTACGGCTTTGGAAAGAAGCCAGTTGAAACAACTGATATTAGGAGAAACAATATGACGACTACTCTTGACACTCTCATGAAACGCAATAAAGACTTCGCGACCCATCAATTCGCTGCCGACGTATCCCTTATGCCCTCACTAGCGAGTACGCTGCATAAAGCGAAGGCATTGATAATTGGGTGTGCAGACCCTCGTGTTGATCCGGTTCGTGTGCTGGCTCTTGATGCTGGAGAAGCCGTTGTGATGCGCAACATTGGTGGTCGAATCACTCCCGGAACGCTGCGGATGCTAGATATGCTCAATAGGATAGCCCAGGTTGAAGAATCGGGTCCTGATGGCGAATTTAACGTTATCGTTCTTCAGCATACCGACTGCGGGTCCAAACGTCTTGATGGTAGCCCCGATATGCTAGCTGAGTACTTTGAAATCGGCAAGGAGGAAGTCAAAGCCAAATCAGTCATTGATCCTCGCATAGCGGTTGCGGTCGATGTTGCCGCGCTCAAGGCGAACTCCTCTCTACCTGGTACGTGGCTTGTTTCTGGGCTTGTCTATGACGTGGCAACAGGACTGCTCGACATTGTCGTACCGCCTACTCCAATTCATACTCCAGAAGGAAACTCTTGAGTATTCCAACATTTCTACTTTTCCCACTACCCGAAGACTCTACTGTTAGAGAAATGACTCCAAAGGAGCAAGACGGTTGGCAACCTCGACGCTATACTCGCCCTTGTCACCGATGTGTACAAAATCTAAGAAATATTCCCTTATAAGGAGGATAGGATGCAAAATAAAACTTTAGCCCCCCGTCAACGCCCACTGGGAGTCACGATTATCGCTATTCTGATGGCTTTACAAGGAGTGTTATTGTTCCTCATCAGTGCTATAGGCTTCTTTGTGTTTCTCGCAGCACTTTCGACGAATCATGACTCACCGCTTACTAGCGTGATCATTGTTGGCACCCTGGGCTCAGTGCTTCTTCTTGTTTCTATGCTCTCGCTACTGGTTGCCTGGGGTTTATGGATGCTCAAGCGGTGGGCGTTCTGGTTCACTGTTATAACGCAACTGGTGAGCCTTCTCAGCAGCGTTGGCATGCTCATTCAGACGGGAAATAGTATGACGACGGCCACGACCTCGAACATCGTCTTTGCCATTGTTATTCTGATCTACTTGTTTGCAGATAGAAATGTACGCGTCGCCTTTCGTACATGAGGAAAAAGAACCTATGACTAACTATGCAATTACGACCGAACATCTCTCACGATCATTTGGAGCCATTCAAGCTGTTGACGATCTCTCGTTGTTTGTTCCAGGAGGGACGGTCTTCGGATTTCTTGGTGCGAATGGAGCAGGCAAAACGACTACGATTCATCTCCTCTTAGGGTTGTTAGAGCCAGATGCTGGCTCCGCTTCCGTTCTGGGCTTCGATAGCAGGAAACAGGCGACCTCGATTCGGGCACATACTGGCTCCTTACTCGAATTCAATGGACTGTATGAGAATATGAGTGCACAAGACAATCTGGCGTTCTATGCACGCATTTACCATCTGTCACGACTTGAGCGCGAGGCGCGTATCAAAGAGCTGCTCATTCACTGGGATTTGTGGGAGCGCCGCTACGACAAAGTTGGTACATGGAGCCGTGGGATGAAGCAACAACTTGCACTGTCACGCGCTTTGCTGCACCGTCCAGCTCTTATGTTTCTGGACGAGCCAACAGCTGGTCTAGATCCAATGGCGGCAGCGACTCTGAATAAGGACTTGATACGCTTGGTCAAGCAGGAAGGGACGACCATCTTCCTCAATACTCATAATCTCACTGATGCCGAAAACTATTGTGACCAGATAGGAATTATCCGCAAAGGCAAATTAGTTGCGGCTGGCAACCCAGATGAACTGCGTATGAAATACAGCGGCTCGCAGATAGAGGTGGTTGGTTCCGGCTTTAACGCACAGCTTGTAATGCGACTCCGACAACAGGAAGGCATTCTCTCTGTGGAACACCCCCCCAATCGCCTTGTGCTCAAGCTTCGCGATACACGTGAAGTTGCGCCGTATATCAATCTGATTGTGCAGGAAGGTGGTACGGTTGAGGAGGTGCATCGAGAACAAGGTAGCCTGGAAGACGTTTTTATCACGTTGATGGAGAATGCATAATGTTAGACATCTGGGCAATGTATTGGAAAGAATGCAAAGAGCTGTTCTTTCAGGGAAATAGGCAACTATTCACGATTTTACTGCTGGTGGTTTTTCTGGGCGGCTGGCTACCATATGAGATTGGGCATACATGGTTGCAACTTCCCCTCTTCGTTATCCTGGTGCTTGCCGTTGTTCCTGCGATACCAGTGATTACGTTTGTCGCAGAAAGTTTCGCAGGCGAACGCGAACGGCATACGTTGGAGTCGCTTTTGGCTACTCGCCTCTCGGATGCAAGCATTGTCACAGGGAAGATTATAGCCCTGCTTACCCTGCCTGTGGTAGTGACGATACCTATTCTCGTGGTGGGCTTTGTGGCGGCGAATCTGCAGACACAAGTATCTGCATGGAATTTCTATGCTCTTGACCGTTTGCTGATAACTGTGCTCTTGAGCCTGATGTGCTCTCTGCTGATCATTGCCATTGGCATACTCGTATCGCTACGTGCAGCAACGGTTCGGCAAGCGCAGCAGACACTTGGCACCAGTGTAGCCTTGTTGAGTCTTGCCGTCACTCTTCTGCTGCAATCTCAACTGTCGCGTCTGCCATTTGTGAAATTGCTGCTGGGATTGAGCGAGGGAGAAATATTGGTTTACACGATTGGCGGCGTCACACTTCTTAATGCCGTTCTCATTATCCTCATTCTGGTGCGCTTTCAACGCTCGCGTCTCATCCAAAGTTGACAGAGTTTACTTTCTATATCTTGACCATTTGAAAGCATTTTTGTGAGGAAATGGCAATAGCTCTTTTTGAGAGTAAGTCAGGTTGATCATCTGGAGCGAGAATAGTCCGAAAGCATCATACCCTCTCAAAGAAAATAACTCTAAAGGAACATGACCTTTCGCAGAACTGATGCTATTCTATCCTATGTCCGTGATGAGGAACACGTTCCCTCACCCGAAAAGGAAATGTTACTGAGAACGTGAATTCTACTTAATATGAAACCCTTTTCTTTTTTTTAACTTTTTGGAAGAAGCAACATCTTTTTCACTTTACTTGTATTTCTCTCCAGCGAGAGAAATACAAGCATATGGATATCACTACCAGGAGAACATCTATGTCAAAACGTGTGCAATTTTCGTTGTTTACTGCATTTCTTGCCCTGATTATGGCAAGTCTCTTTGCCGCCTGTGGCACACCGAACAGCTCTGCCACATCGGCTGCATCACCAACAACGACAAACAGTACCGCTACCTCGACGGCATCACCATCACATTCAAGTAGCTCTACCTCGACGGTTCCACTCAAAGTCATCGGGGTAGATATCTCGCTCAGTGTTCCCTCTATCAGCAATATTAACTGTGGAGCAAACATCACCGAGAACTATAGCGCGGTTTTTCATTTTCCCGCGAATAATGGTGGGGGAACAGTCACATTTCAAACAACTACCAACAATGGCCGCTCAAACCAGCCTGCCAGCCTGACTATTCGTCCTCAACAGACCAGTGCAACCTACACCTTTAGCCAGTCAGGTCAAACAAATTCTGACAATGTGTTTCCTGGACGTGGAGGCGTCCAAGTCACGGCTCCTAATGCCTACACGTCGAGTCTAGTTGCACCTCTAGGTTCGTGCCGCTCAGCCACCACGGCTTCCCCGTTCCGGGTTACAGGTATTGGGCTTGTCGCTGGTCCTGAAGTTACTGGTCATCGCTGTGAAACTCAGTTCACAGAGCATTATATGGCGACCTTTCACATCGCGGCGGGAAGTCCTGGTGGCTCAATCGTGTTCCGGTACACCACCGACAACGGTCGTTCTAGTAGTGCGAACGTCTCCTTGCCCGTTGCCGTTGGTCAAACGACGGCCACCTATACCTTTCAGTGGTCGGGTACGCTCCCCCAGAGCCATACCGCTCCTGGTATTGGCATCGTCATGACGTCTGCCCCCAACCAGATAACCTCACCATCAGCGACTCCTCCGGGTGGCTGTAACAATATGTAGTTGGCTTCAATCCTGCTCATGAAGATAGTACACATGACCCTATCTAGGAACTTCCTAAATAGGGTCATGTGTACTATCTTCATGATTACCTCTCGTCGCGCGAGGCATGTCAAGCAGTAACCCGTTATTTCACATTCTATAATCAAGAACGTCTGCGTCAGGCACTTGGTTATCTGACACCAGCCGAAGTGTATTTCCAGAAGGAATGAGTGAACAACATCGAGAACGCAGGAGTCGAAAGGAGGAAAGTAGCTCTTATCGAGACCTTTTTTTGTGTCTTGACAGAG
>CAZZVE010000215.1:0-8823 GCA_964657325.1 uncultured Ktedonobacterales bacterium | reverse complement strand
CTTAGACAATATCATCAAGAAAGCATTATTCACACTGGACAGCACTACGATTACAATATGTCGGCCCAGTTTTTTGACGAATTGCAGATTCCTGAACCGGATTATCACCTCGGCTGTGGCTCTGCTGCTCATGGAGCGCAGACTGCTCGTATGTTAGAGGCTATTGAGAACGTGCTGCTGAAAGAGCGTTTCGATTGCGTGGTTGTGTATGGTGATACTAATTCTACGTTGGCAGGAGCATTGGCGGCTGCAAAACTTCAAATACCAGTCGCGCATGTTGAGGCAGGGTTACGCAGCTTCAATCGTACGATGCCGGAAGAGATAAATCGTGTTGTGACTGACCATATCTCGAATCGCCTCTTTTGCCCAACACAGAGCGCGTGTGTAAATCTGTGCCATGAGGGTATTGTCGATGGTGTTGAGTTCGTCGGCGACGTGATGTATGACTTGCTTCTACAAGTACGTCCACAACTAATGGCACGAACCGAGCAACTCCTGAAGAATTTGCATCTCGTTCCACAAGATTATATAGTGGCGACAGTGCATCGTGTTGCAAATACCGAGAGCTTAGAGGCGATGCAGGGTATCGCAGAAGGATTGAATAAGCTCAATATGCCTGTACTCTTTCCCGTCCATCCACGTACACGCGCATATTTGGATCGCTATGGTATTTTCTGGAACAAAAATATCCACATAACGGAGCCTCTTGGATATTTTGACCTGATGGCCCTCGGACAAAACGCACATCGTATTATCACCGACTCTGGTGGGTTTCAGAAAGAAGCATTCTTTCTTGGGATTCCCTGCGTGACGTTGCGCGACGAAACGGAATGGACCGAGACGGTGGAATTGGGCTGGAATACGCTCGTTGGGACACGCTGGCAAGATATCCTCAACGCTATAGAGAAGCCAACCCCTGAACGACCTCGCCGCAATCCCTTTGGTAAGGGGACTGCTGGTATTCGCATTGCACAGAGTTGGACAGTCTAAAACATCCCATGAAACAGAAGGAACAAAAGAATTGGCATATATTCTTTTTATCTCTCGCTACTATCCGCCAGAGAAGGCCGCCGCTGCCGTATGCGTGAGCGAGATAGCAAAACGTTTAGTGCGGCGCGGACATCAGGTGGCGGTGCTAACGACTTTTCCCAACTACCCCACTGGTGTTGTGCCACAAGAATATCGAGGCCGAATATGTCAAGAAGAGATCATCGAGGGAGTAAGAGTGCTTCGTGTATGGAGTTATATACGCGCAAATAAAGGCTTTTTTCTTCGTATCCTTGCTCAATTCTCATTTGGTTGTCTTGCGCCACTACTTGGGGGGAAGGCGATTGGTAAACCAGATATGATCATTGTCGAGTCGCCGCCGCTTTTCAATGTAATCGCCGCTCATATTCTAAGGTGGAGGAAGAAATGCCTATTTATCTTTTGGGTTGCCGATCTTTGGCCCGAATCAGCTGTGCAGTTAGGTGCGCTACGCAATAAGACATTAATACGTCTTTCTGAATGGTTAGAGTGGTCAACGTATAAGTGCGCAAATAATGTGTGGGTGGTAACGGAGGGTATGCGAGACATACTTATTCATCGAGGTTTGCGACCTCAGCATCTTTTGTTGATAAAAAATGGTGTTGACACTGAAAAATTTCGCCCTCTATCACAGGAAGAGGCCCGCAAGCAGCTTCAGTGGGACGAACGATTTACTCTACTTTACGCAGGAACGCATGGATTATCACATGGTCTGATAACGCTACTAGACGCGGCACGATTACTGCAAAAGCACACAGATATACGTTTTGTGCTTGTTGGAGATGGGGCCGAGAAAGCAGCTCTGATAGCACATGCTCAACAAGAAAAACTCAACAATGTATGCTTTCTGAATCCGCTTTCTCATGAACAAATGCCGATGCTTCTAGCTGCTGCTGATGTATGTGTGGCTCATACACGTAAAGTTCAACTCTTTGAAGGTATGTTGCCTATGAAAATGTACGAGGCAATGGCGGCTGAACGCCCTCTCATACTGGCACTAAATGGCGAGGCATGTCGTATGGCGGTCGAAGAGGCAAAGGCTGCGATACATGTAGAGCCTGAAAATGCTGCTGAACTCGCAACAAGCATTCTTTTTCTATACGAGCATCCTGAGTTCGCATGTCAGTTGGGGCGGAACGGACGGGCATATGTTGAGGGACGTTTCGACTACAACACCCTCACGACAACACTTGATGCTCATCTTCAGTCGGTTCTCAAAAGAAAGTGAGATGCACGTACCTACGAGCTTGGAAGTATTTGGGAAATTTGCCATGTCAAGGGACTTATTCTTAATTTAATATATAAGAGGAAAAAGTCATTATGGAGCAGATAGAAATACAAGTAACAAAGGCTCTTGCGGAGAGCAAACAACTATATAGTGTGGAAAAAGAAGAGAAAAAGCGTGAGCATCGAAGGTTTTCGCAAATGATGTGGTATCTTGGCCTGATGCTGGGCGATAGTATTTCTATTGGAAGCGTACTTGCCCTTTTGCTCACATCTCTTCCACATTTCCACTTATTTTTAAGAGAGATACAAAATACTTCCAGTATTTGGGATACAAGAATTGTGGGAGTTCTTCTTGCCGTGTTACTATGGAGTGTGGCATCGAGGGTGACACAAATATATGACATACAGAAGGCCACAAACGGTTTTAGAAGTGCAGTAAACATTATATTTACACTTACTCTTGTGTTCGGGGCGTGGCTCATACTTACCTCTCCATTTCTAGCACAAGATATCAGTTCATACCTTACAATACTATTGCTCTGCTTTTTGTCAATCTTATGTGTACTATGTGTATGGCGCGTACTGTTCGCCAGCATAATGAGATTACCACGTTTTCGTAAACGTGCGGTTATTGTTGGCATGACACCCGCAGGTAAAACTATCGCAAACGAGTTGCGCACTGCAAAAAGCTCTTTTGCAACGGTACTTGGCTATATAAATGAAGGGGGAATGGAACTACAACAAGAAGGAGAGCTAGCAATACTGGGTGACAGAAGCAAGCTATTTCAGCTAGGGAAAGACCGTTTGATAGATATGGTTATTCCAGCGATTGATTACCATCAGTACCCAGAATTATTTAAGGTCATCATTGATATGGCTCAATCCGGTATTTCGGTCGTGCCTATGACAATCGCATACGAGAATGCGACCGGAAAAATTCCCGTGGAGCATATTCATGATCAGTGGTATCTTGCTCTCCCGTTAGAGGTTGTGATCTCACCATTGTACATGGTCTGGCGCAAGGTCATGGATGTTAGCTTTGGTCTTGTTGGGTCTGCGTTTCTTCTCCTGCTACTCCCCATTGTGGCACTTTTGATATATATCGACTCGCCAGGACCCATATTTTATCGCCAAGAGCGGCAAGGCTTGCAAGGAAAACCTTTTTCTATCTATAAATTTCGCTCTATGTATACAGATGCCGAACTGAAAGGGCACGCGCTATGGGCCACTGAAAAAGATCCACGCACAACACGCGTTGGGAGAATCATGCGTGCAACTCACTTTGATGAGCTACCGCAGGTATTCAATATTCTACGCAGCGATATGAGTCTTGTGGGGCCAAGACCTGAGCGAGAGCAGTTCGCACGTGAGTTAGAGAAAACTGTACCGTTTTATCGCTGTCGTCTTTTAGTCAAGCCAGGGCTAACGGGTTGGGCACAGGTAAAGTACCACTATGGTAATACGAACGATGATGCCTTGGAAAAAGTGCAATACGATCTGTATTACATCAAACATCAATCTTTTATGCTGGATATCTTGATTATCCTAGGTACAGTTCGTGAAGTGCTTTTTGGTCATGGCGTGTAACCCGGTGGAGAGAGCACTACTATTGTAGAACACATTTTTGTCTCTTTTTAGGCGGCGGTTCTATGGAGTACAGGAGAAACCGATGACATTTACAAATTATTGGGATGTGTTAATAAAGCGTTGGATGCTTATCGTCATCTGCATTATAACAATAGGAATAGGAACGTATATCGGTAGTAGAGTAGTAAAACCTGTTTATCAATCGTCGGTGCTTGTTCAAGTCGCTATTCAATCATCAAATAGCCAATCAGATATCAGCAGTCTCCTTGCTAGCGATCAACTGGTACAAACCGAATCGCAACTTGCTACAAGCGATCCTGTACTACGTGAGGTGGCATCGCACTACGCTGGCTTAACGGTTGAGCAACTTACGAAGCAAGTAACATCGACGACAAAGCTAAATACGCAACTCTTCCAGATAGATGTCGAAGATACCAATCCGAGTCGGGCCGCAGGAATTGCGAACAATATTGCTACTACCTTGATTAGACAGCAACTTCAGATCACGCAACAGGACAACGCGCTTTCACAGCAGAGGATTCAACAGGACCTGAAAGCAACGCGTCAACAAATTGATGGCCTCACAACGCAAATAATACAGTTACAGAATCAAGGAAACAAGCAATCACAAGTAGCTGTTTTTCAGGCACAATTGGCAGGGCTACAAGAGCACTACACGCAGTGGCAGAATGTACTCGCACAACTAGAACTGACAGAAGCTCAAGGCGGTGACTTTTTGCGCGTCGTGCAACCTGCCCAACCTGCTCTTGTACCTATAAAGCCACAGGTATTTCTTAATACAGCTATTGGTCTGGTTGTAGGAGTATTCCTGGGAATAGTGCTAGCACTGCTTTTCGATCAGCTAGATATACGTGTGAGAACCGCCGATGAACTTGCTCAGTTACTCAATTGTCCCGTTTTGGGAACAGTGTGGCGTGCAAATACAGCAAAAGGTGAGGAAGTTCTTAACCCGCAGGGTCATGCCGCTAACATTGAGTCCTATCGCATTCTCCGCACAAATGTCGGCTTTTCAAGCCTTGATAAACCCTTGCACTTTATCGCGGTGACAAGTGCTGTTCCTGGGGAAGGAAAAAGTACGATTGCGGCTAACCTCGCTATATTTCTGGCAAAGGCTGGAAAGAGCACACTTCTCATAGATGCAGATTTACGGCGTCCAACTGTTCACAAAAATTTTGCCATTCCCCCAGATAAAATGGGTTTGAGTAATGCCACAATAGCACTTGCTCAAATGCAGTTCTCGTTGCCCAATCAGCCGTCTATCAGCACAATCGGTCCATTTACATCTTCCAGTTTCTCGCTGAAACCATACATGCATTCAGTGAGTTTACCAAATCTGTTGGTCATGCCTTCTGGTCCATTACCACCTAATCCGCCAGAACTGCTAGACTCGAAAGCTATGAACCGCTTCTTCAAAGCTCTAGCTACTTGCGGTGCGGAGATAGTAATCTTTGATACGCCTCCTCTCCTGGGACTATCTGATACGAGCATTCTTGTCTCAAAGATGGATGGTACGCTTCTGGTGACAGATATTAACAGCTCAAATAAAAATCATCTTAAGTCGATGAAAGCTATTCTGGAGAAAGTCGGCGCGAGCGTCATTGGAACAGTTATAAATAAAGAGAGTCATAACCGTAAAAATACTGAGTATTCTTACTACAACTACTATAGCACTCCAGAGCAGAGTATAGAGCAGAAACAAAGCGCGAGAAATGGGCACCTGCCAGAGCTTCCTATCACGCCAAAAATCTCTATGGTGCCAGTGTCACAGAGGAGTCGGCTAAACTAATAGATTTTAAGCTTCTATATGCCGATGATGAAGTCTCTTTGAAGGAGCACTCTATGATTGATATTCATGTACACATCTTACCAAGAGTCGATGATGGACCGCGAACATTACAAGAAGCATTGTTGCTAGCATCCGCGCTGGTACAAGAGGGAGTGTATGCCGCTGTTGCAACACCGCACTACAACGATGAATTTACTAAGCGTCCTGTAGCTGAAATTCGGGAACGTGTGAGCAACCTACAACAAGAACTTAATCGTCATGCTATTCCTTTACACCTCTTCGCTGGTCATGAAGTGCTCATACAGCCTGGAATAATAGAGGATATTTATGCAGGACGGATCGCCACAGTAAATGGAAGCCGTTACCTTCTGCTAGAACTTTGGAACACAAGTTGGCTTCCTGAAACGGAACGGATACTATTTGAGCTTTTAGCGTATGGCATAGTCCCTATCATTGCTCATCCTGAACGCTACCGCGCAATTCAAAAGGATGTAAGCCGCTTAGTGAGATTGCGGCAACAAGGCGTGGTGATTCAGATAACTGCGGGTAGTCTTTTAGGCAGGCAAGGAAATACTGCTAAACAGTGTGCCGAAAAAATGCTGAAGCAGGGGCTTGTAGATATTATTGCATCTGACGCTCATAACGTACACAACCGTCTCCCTACTATTACAAACGGTTTACAAAGCATGAAGAAAATATGTGATTACGAGCAGATAGATCGCATGATAGAAAAACAGCCATATGCAATTGTTAAAAACGAACTACTCTATACCTCAAGGTCTTTCGAGAGTAACACAGGAAAAGAAAGTCTCAAAAAATGACTGGTAACACCTTAAAGCACGCTCTTATCTTTAAACAACATTCTTCTACGCCTCCTCTGTTCTTTCTTGTCACAGTGGCAGTTGCTTTCTTGTTTGGGGCAATTGTAGGAATGACAAATTTTCTTGTAGGTGTTGCGATGATCGGTACGTTGATAATGTTCATTGCTATTACACTTAGACAAGACGAGTTCATGGCTGTAGTTGTCCTGATTGTCAAGCTGTATGTGGACTTCTATTTAGGATTAGCCTTCGTTGCACAGATTATAACGCTCGCGTTACTAGGCATTGCCTTTCTAACGAGATCAGCACCACGTCCGTGGATAATTCCACGTGGCCTATGGATGTGGCTCTTATTTATCGTTATCTCTATTTTCCCTGCACTGCGCGGTATAAATGCTCTTGATAGTGCTTACTACTATTTCAATATTATTTTCTTTCCTCTAATCATTTTCTGGCTCGGAATGCTTTTAGCACGTAACGCTTTGTGTATGCAGCGTTTCTTTATGATGATTGCCGTTTGGGGAGCGTGTGTTGCTGTCGTTACCATACTTCAATACTTCAATGGCATGCTTCTCTTTAAATCGGCACGCTACGATACCGCACTTGCTTCACTTGCAAATTATCAACTCGATACGTCGGGAGTATCTCGTGCTGGAGCCTATCTCATAAACCCTGATTCAAATGGAGCGTTTTTAGCTCTCATGCTGTTAATACCTATTGGATTATTGGCAACAAAGCTTTCTTTCAGCGAGAAAATTATCTGCTGCCTGGAAATAGCTTTACTATCTTTTGCCTTGTTGACCACGTACAGCACAGCGGGCTGGATAGGTGCTGTTGCTGGTATACTATTCTTTCTTGTCTTAGTCAGCAATACAAAGTATCGGCTTCAATTCTTAGCCTTTTGTGCTCTTACAATATTACTGCTTGTTCTTTTCTTTCCCGCACAAATAAATCTACAACTACAACATGCGACAGCACCAAGTGAGACACGCTTGCGTATCGCGGCATGGCAAACCGGTATACAAGTGATTCGCGCATTTCCACTAGGAGGGTTAGGCATAGGTCGCTATGTCTATTATCAGCGTGCAGACCCTTATCGAGTTCCTGAACAGTTTGTCCCATTAGACCATCCACATAACTCTTACCTTGAGCTAGCAGCTCTAGGAGGCATACCAGTATCTGCCCTATTTATTGTATTACTTCTTTTTGCTATGTCATTAGCTTTACGTAACTGGTTTCTATCTAACAGCACTATGCGCTCCCTCATTGCAATTGGATTAGCGGTAACTATCGCTTTAACTTTTAACAGCCTTGCTAATCCAGGTTGGACACTTCCTCCACTGTCATCTATAGGCTGGTTAGTTCTTGGAGTTGTTTCATCACCCTTGATAGTTAAAAACCCACAAATGTAGTTGAGAGGATAGATAAAAAATGAAATGCGAAGACGTTGCACTTGCCTACTATCCCCTAAACATGGAGTTACATCTTACCCAAACGCTAGACGGTTTAGGCGTACCATATAATGGGCAACGAGCAATGTATGATCCTACGACAATAGCACAGTATGGTCTTGCTCACTGGAATCTCTACTGTAATGCTCCTTCGGAAGAGGAGGCTAAATGTGTTCTACTACAAGTAGGATGGCTGATTGACAATGAAATTTCTACAGGTGTCGGAGGTTGGAAAGCGCATTCTTTCTCTAAGAATGGCAACATCTCCACACATACTTATGTATCTGCATCTACACAAGGGTATGCACTTTCTCTGCTTACGAGAGCCTATCAACTCACTTATGAACATAGATTTCTTCATATCGCAAGGAGAGTAGTTCGTACTCTTGAAGTAGATATCCTTGATGGAGGCGTTGTATCTCCTATAGGAGCGGACGGTGTATTTTATGAAGATAAGGCAATGTATCCAGCAGCACATACTCTCAGTGGATGTATGGTTTCGCTTATTGGACTATACGATTATATGATCTTTGTTAATGATAGTTCTATTGAACTTCTTGCTCAACGTACATTGAGAACCTTGGACACTCTTTTACAAGAGTTCGATTGTGGTTTCTGGACCTACGAAGACCTGCTGCATAAAAAGCTCGCTTCACCATTACAGCACAGCTTGCATATACACTTATTAGAGGTACTTGGAAAATATTATAACTCCGAACTGTATTCGCGTTGGGCCGCACATTGGAAAAACTACACAAGAAGCAGTGCATCTATCCTACGCTATCAAATTATGAGTCATGCACAAGCGTATCGTCATTCTGCAGTAGATTTGATACGTAAAAAAGTCTTTAAGCGAACTCGGAACGCACACACTCGCTACGTATGTATTCCTATCACAAGTTTC
>CAZZVE010000214.1:0-8857 GCA_964657325.1 uncultured Ktedonobacterales bacterium | reverse complement strand
TGCCTTGAACGACGTACCTCGGGTCCATATTGCCGATGGAAGGACTCCACATGTGCTGCTCTATGAATTGGAGGACCACCCTCATGTGGGAACAACCATTACAAGGTAATCTCCTTTGGATGAGTAATCCTACCTTCCATATCAGAAGCGTATCCTGGCACACATCATACGCTTCTGTTCTACAGGAGCTTCTTTCAACTTGATGCGTAGTAGAGAGGAACAACCCCTTTATGGTTTTGGAAAAGGAATGCTCTTCATGAATATAAATTCGTTCATTGGTGTGGTGGCGGTCTTTGTGTTGGTTGCACTCAATGGGTTTTTTGTTGCGGGCGAGTTTGCTCTGGTGAAGGTGCGTTCAACACGTATTGACCAGTTGGTGGCTGAGGGGAACCGCAGGGCGAAAGTGGTGCATACGCAAATTCATCACTTGGACAACTACATTGCCGCAACGCAGCTTGGCATTACCTTGGCAAGCCTCGCTTTGGGGTGGATTGGAGAACCTTCTCTAGCTCATCTTGTTGACCTCCTCTTTGTATGGATGGGTGGCCAAGCCTCAGAAGGTCTCGCCCACGGTCTCGCCGTTGCCGTCAGCTTTGCTGTCATCACAGCCTTACATATCATTCTGGGAGAACTCGTCCCAAAGTCGATTGCATTGCAGCGTAGCGAGAGTACTGCTCTCTTCGTTTCCCTTCCCTTGCTTGGATTTTCACGGCTCTTTTACCCCTTCATTTTCATGATGAATAGTATTGGAAACACGGTTGTACGTCTGCTCGGGATGCAAGTAGCCAGTGAAGAAAACACGGTGCATTCCGTTGAAGAACTGGAAATGCTTGTGGTGCAAAGTCGTCAGGCGGGCGTCTTGGAGCAACAGGAAGAGGTACTCCTGCGACGCGTCTTTAACTTTGAGGACACAATGGCTCAACAAGTGATGCTTCCGCGCACCGAGATTGTCGGCGTTCCCGTCACCATCTCATGTGAAGATCTGCAGGCAACGCTTGCTCACGAACGCTACACACGTCTTCCCGTGTATGAGGACACGATAGATACCATCATTGGCGTCGTTCATCTCAAGGATGTCTTCGAGTTAGGGCATACTCCATCGCGCTCTGCTGTGTTTGACATTCGCAGCCTTCTCCGGCCAGTTCTTACTGTTCCTGAGACAACATCCATAGGCATACTCTTAACACAGATGCGCAGTAGCCAGACTCATTTTGCAGTAGTCATTGATGAATATGGTGGGACAGCAGGCATCGTCACGATGGAGGATATCGTGGAAGAAATTGTAGGTGAGGTGCAAGACGAGTTCGATACACGCGAGGAAGGCGTCTATTCCGAAGTAGAGGTGCAGGCAGATGGCTCAAGTCTGGTTGACGGTCTGATGATCGTTGATGCGTTTGCCGAGCGCTTTGGAGTTCACGTAGAGCAGACACACGCAAACACCATCGGCGGATATATGCTTGAACAGCTGGATCGGCTTCCACAGATAGGTGATATCGTACTCGTTGATGGTCAGCAGCTGCGTGTCGAGGAAATGGATCATATGCGCATCGCACGGATTCACGTGATATTGAAAAGAACTTCACAACGTCTCTCGCGCACAGAAGTGCCATCGGTCGGGGCAGATGAGGCACGAGAGCATGAGCAAGACATACGCGATGTATAGATATCTTCGCTGACAAGAAGAGAAGCTTCCTTACTCCTCTTCTTGTCAGCGAACACTCTGTTTGCCCGTGAGAGTATGTGCTTTCCTGACGAGAGAATGCTTCGGATAGTCTGAACGTGATCCACTTTTGTGGAAGAGCAAAATTGTAGAATATGATGGAGTGCCCAAAATACTTGACGACCATGTATCGTCAAGGCGGTTATAGTTCTAGGAAAGGAGCGTCGCATTCCTCCTCTAGTTTGAAGGCATAGAGGCTCCCTGCGACAACGATTATGGCACAAGTGTATGTACCAGAGAATCCACGCGAGCGTGAGCAGTTGGAAGGAGCAACGTCAGCACCTGAAGAAGCTGTACTCACCCGTCGTGGTTCACATACTCCACGACCATTTGGTGGTGTTGATCTGCTCGTCGTCCTCACGCTCCTCGCAGCACTGACGTTTCTTGTGACTGCCGCGAGCAGATGGACAGCACCGCTTTCTCCCGTTGTCTCAATTAACTTGTCGCCAACCATCTTGCCACTCTACGCAGGCTACTCATTGCTGCGCATGATACTTGGCTACATCCTTTCCTTGATTTTTACGCTCGTCTATGGACATATTGCAGCAACGAGTAAACGCGCAAGCATTATCATGGTGCCGGTATTAGACATTCTGCAAAGCATCCCGATTCTTTCATTTTTGCCAGTCGTTATTCTCACGCTGGTCGCAGTCTTTCCACATTCCAATATTGGGCTTGAACTCTCAAGCATCATTCTCATTTTTACGAGTCAAGCCTGGAATATGACCTTCAGTTTCTATCATTCTGTACGTACCATTCCAGCAGATTTACAAGAAGTTGCGATAATTACACGGCTACGCCCATGGCGACGCTTTTTTACACTGGAAGTTCCAACATCTGCCATTGGTCTTATCTGGAATAGTATGATGAGTTGGGCGGGTGGCTGGTTTTTTCTCATGGCCTCTGAACAATTCACGTTAGGGAGCCGTTCTTTTCAACTTCCTGGACTTGGCTCCTACTTACAGGCGGCGGCAAGTGCAGGAAACACAGGTGCTATACTGCTTGGCCTTCTCACACTCATTGTCTTAATTATTCTCCTGGATCTGCTCTTCTGGCGTCCTCTCGTAGCATGGGCGGATAAGTTCAAAGTAGAATTAAGTGGTGGTGATGCTCCGCATTCGCCCGTTCTGGATGCTCTGCGCCGTTCTGCAGTGATTGACGTGCTTTCACGACGCCTGTTCGCTCCCATTGGAACCTTTCTTGCCCGTCTCTTAGATCGTCTTCAACCCCTACCAGGTGAAGCAACGCAGGCAAAGAGAAACGAGCAACGCACGCATCGCTTCTCTGTACGCACCATTATTACAGGTATTGTTCTCGCTGTCTTCGCGCTGCTTGTCCTGTATGGACTCTACCTCATGGTGCGTTTGCTCATCCAGGTTCCACTTGCGACATGGGGTACTTTAGCACTGGCTGCGTTCGCCACATGGCTCCGTACTCTGACGGCTCTTCTCATTGGGGCAGCATGGACAGTACCACTCGGCGTTGCAATTGGGCTCTCACCTCGGTGGTCACGTCGTTTACAGCCAGTTGTACAGGTAGTTGCCTCGGTTCCAGCCACTGCCATCTTTCCCATTCTCTTGTTAGCATTGCTTGCACTCCCTGGTGGTCTCTCACTTGCTGCCATCTTACTTATGCTACTAGGGACGCAGTGGTATATCCTCTTCAACGTGATTGCAGGAGCAATGGCAATTCCAACCGATTTACGTGAAGCGTCAACCGTCTACCATGTCACCAGTTGGAGACTCTGGCGCACGCTCATTTTGCCAGCAATCTTTCCTTACCTCATCACAGGATTGCTGACCGCGAGTGGGGGTGCCTGGAATGCAAGCATTGTCTCGGAATATGTCCAATTTGGCAATCACACACACAGCACGTTCGGGCTTGGTGCGAGTATTGCAGAGGCCGCAGGAGCAGGAGCAAGTCGTTTTCCAGAACTCCTTGCGGCGACTCTGCTCATGGCAATTTTCGTTGTTCTCATCAATCGTCTGCTCTGGAAGCGTTTATATGCCCTTGCCGAGCGTCGCTACACCTTGAGCTAGGAGAGATATATTCATGACACAATCTCATCAACACCCTCTCGCTTCAAGCACGACAACAACAACAGAAGTGCTTCTTGAGGCTCGTGCGTGTAGCAAGAGCTATGAGCAAGAGACAAAGGGTCCGCAAAAGACTTCATCGCATCTCGTGTTGGATAGTGTTGATCTACACATTCGCGCAGGTGAGTTTGTCGCGTTACTTGGGCCATCAGGATCAGGGAAGTCAACATTGTTGCGTATCCTGGCAGGGCTCCTCAAACCCTCTTCGGGCGAGGTGTTTTTCAAAGGCACCCTGCAACACGGTGCAAACTCGCATGTTGCCATTGTCTTTCAATCCTTTGCGCTCTTCCCTTGGCTCACGGTGCTACAAAATGTTGAGCTAGGGCTAGAAGCCCAACCAATGACTGCAACGCAGCGTCTAAAGCGTGCGCTTGCAGCGATAGACCTGATTGGACTCGATGGCTTTGAAGATGCCTTTCCCAAAGAACTTTCCGGTGGCATGCGTCAGCGCGTCGGCTTTGCACGTGCTCTTGTCGTTGAACCCGAACTCCTCTTCATGGATGAACCCTTTAGTGCTCTTGATGTGTTGACGGCGGCGAACTTACGCAAAGAACTGCTTGGGTTATGGCGTCAACAAAGCATTCCAACGCGTGCGATTGTCATGGTGACGCATAACATAGATGAAGCAGTGGGCATGGCGGATCGCATTCTTGTGCTGGGAGCGAATCCGGGTCATATCCGTGTCGAGCTACCAGGACTCCCTCTTGCGCGACGTACCGTGCAAGACGAGGCGCATACGAAGCTTGTTGACCTCATCTATCGGATTATGACCAGTCCACAGGAAGATATGGCGACACTTCTCCCAACACATGCACCCAAAGCGCAATCGGGAACGCTTACACCACCCGCGCCGCGTGCCTTTCAGACGTTGCCACACGTTGCAATTGGCGATGTGACGGGGCTGATAGAGTTGGTGCATACACGAGGGGACCGTGAAGATTTATACCAGCTTGGTCGTCACCTTCAGCTAGAACTCGATGACTTGCTCCCACTTATCGATGCCGCCGACCTGCTCGACCTCGCAGATGTACAGGAGGGAGATCTTGTACTCACCTCGCAAGGGACACATTTCGCAGAAGCGGGTGTGTTAGAAGAGAAGCAAATATTCCGCACACAAGTCCTTGCTCGCGTCGGTATTCTTCGCAAAATTGTACAAATGCTGCAAGATGCACCAGGGCATGTGTTACTAGAAGAAAATGTATTGAGCATCCTGGAAGAACATTTTGGGAAAGAAGAGGCACAAGCACAGTTAGAAACGGCCATTAACTGGGGGCGCTATGCTGAACTCTTCACATTCCAAGATGAACGTGGCATCTTCCGTCTGGAAGAAGCAGAGGCGGCTATAACAGAGTAACGTCTGTCATACAAGCGAAAAAGTACCTCGTATCAACTTCAGAAGAACTGACGTTGGAAGCTCCCCCATAGGCTATATACTCTTCTTTCCTTGTCACAAGGAGAGAACGGAAAAGGAACAAGTCTCCTTTCAAAGAAGCGTCTTCTCAGTGCGCATTGCATCAGCAGAAATCTTACTGTCCTCCTGACGTTTAAGCGAAATAAGTCACGATCTTTTGGCTAGTAGTTCGAGTGAACGCTAGTTATTCTCTATGCTTGAGTTTAGAAGAGTAGAGAGTATAATGAAAAGATCGGGTAAGAATTTGGGTGATGCACACCAACCTGTCGCTGTCGTTGCGACCTCTGAGCGTGCTGATCCCCATTGTCGGAAGAGGAAGGCGGGGGTGGGAGTGGGGTTGTCTCTGCAGCGCGAACTGCTCAGGCAGTTTCTGCCGCAGTATCATGAGGGGTCGTTGACGCAGAAGCAGGTCGTGCTTGCCGACTTTATTCGGCTGACGGGCTATCATCGCAAATATGCCATTTCGCTGTTGAATCAGAGATACGAAAAGCATAAAAATTGTGGAACGGCCTTCGCGCTGTGTGTATGGAGCCGATGTCGAAGCGGCATTGGTACAGGTGTGGGAGCAGAGTAACCGTCTGTGTAGTAAACGGCTTATCCCATTTTTACCGACGGTGCTTGAGGTGATGGAACGGCACGGGCATCTGTGCCTGACGCCAGAGTGTCGTACTCAACTGCTTGCGATGAGTACGGCAACTGCAGACCGTCTGCTTCGTTCTCATCGCAAGCGAGCAATGCATGGCCTCTCAACGACGCGAGCAGGCACTCTGCTCAAGCAGAATATTCCTATACGGACGTTTGAGCAATGGGATGAGCAGGTGCCGGGCTTTGTCGAAGCGGATCTGGTGGCTCATTGTGACTCCTCAGTAGAAGGAACCTATCTTTTCACGTTAACACTCACCGATATTGCTACAGGCTGGACCGAATGCCTCCCTCTACTGACCAAGAGTGCTGAAGCGGTGCTTGCTGCACTCCAACGGGCACGCTCCTTATTTCCTTTTCCTCTGTTGGGCTTGGATACCGATAATGGAACCGAGTTTATGAACGATCTCCTCGTGGCCTATTGTGAACAGGAACAGATCACCTTCACGCGCGGTCGTCCTGCACTCAAGAACGATCAGTGCTACGTCGAGCAGAAGAATGGGCATCTCGTGCGTCAGGTGGTGGGCTATGATCGCTTTGTTGGAGCACAGGCATATCAGCACCTGGACAATCTGTATCAAGTGCTTAGTTCATATGTCAACGTGTTCCAACCCTCGATGAAATTATGTGCGAAACTCAAAGAGAGAAGAAGAGTGCGACGCATCTACGACGAAGCCAAGACACCCCTTAAGCGTCTTCTCCATGTACAGGTGTCGTCCACGGAGCACGAGCGTGATCTGAGGAAGCAGTGTGAGGACCTCGACCCAGTCCGTCTGTTGGAGCAAGCGCAACAGGCACAACACATGCTCTTTCGCTGCGCGACAGGTGTTGTTCTCCAGAGCGAGAGGAGAAGACGATTGTGTGGGAGCGAGCGGTTTCGCGTCGTCGGGAGGTCGCTGATGCCGAGTGCTGCTGATGCCGTGTTGCCTAGAGAGCCTGGGACAGGAAGGGGAGAAGAGGAGCCGTCAGCAACAACCGTGTTGTTGGAGTGGCATCGAACATGCAACAATCCCTTTCAGGAGCAGTGGGAAGTGATTGCAGAGTGGGTGTGTGCTGATCCTACGCGGAGTTGTCGGGCGATGTTTGAGGAACTGCGACGAGTGACTCCTGACCACTATCAGCCGTCGCATCTACGAACGCTGCAACGAGGAGTGCATAAGATACGAGCACGACTTGCAGAAGTGGACACGCAGCCGCAGGAGAACACGCAGAATGCAGAGGTATTTTTCTCTCCGGGGTCGGAAGAGCATGAACCGCCGCAGGAGAGCGAACAGGATGCAGAGGTGTCTGCTTGGAGGGGAGGAGAAGAGGAGAAACACAACAGCGATGCGAACGAGCACGAGGTGAGTGCCATCACAGGCTCCTTGGTGGTGCTGGCTGCTCACGCCCAATCCTTCTCGTTTTCTTTTGATCCAGCAGAAGAGCCAACGTCTGTTCAAGAACCATCGTCTGGAAGTGGTTCTGAACAGACCTCTCCAGCGAACGAAGAGCCAGCACTCGATGCCTCATCGGTGTCAGACCCTTCTTCCGAGCCGAGCACACGTTGCAAGCACCCCATGAGCATCACGATAGAAGAGGCGATTGGAGACTATCTGGAGGCTCAGCAGCAAGCGATGCGGCGACCAAAGATAATGGAATGGCATCAGACAGCATTGAGTCTGTTTGGGCACTATCTTCAAACCAAGTGCCAGATTGTTCTACTTGCTGAGCTGACAGAATTGCATGTGCAGGGATGGTTAGAGTCATTACAAGTCCCGATGGCACGAGGTGTGGGACGCTCGGCTGGAACGAGACACTCCTACGTCTGCTCTGCTCGTGCGTGATGCCAGTGGTTGGTGAATACTGGCTCTCTCACGCGAACACCGTTTGCTGAAATTCCCCTTGTGAGAGTGAAGCCTCCGGTAATGCGTCCTCTAGAAACGGAGGAATGGGAGCGGTTGTTGCTGGCAGGGAGCACGGGGTGATACCGGAGTGGGCACCAGCCCGCAATCGAGCCCTGTTGTGGGTGCTCTATGATACTGGAATGCGGTTGTCAGAGGTGTGCGCGTTGCGCTGGGGGGATGTAGACCAGGAGCAAGGGATGCTCCTAGTGAGGCGGGATACCTTCAAGGGACGACGACTTCCACTTGGACACGAGGCATTGCACGCAGTGCGTATGTATGTGGAGCAGCATCGAGTGAGTGGAAGGCAAGGGTGGATGGAGCAAGCAGGACGTAGCGACACGCCACTTTTTCTCTCGAAGACAGGGCATGCACTAACCGAGAATGGGGTCGTGTCGGTGTTTGGTCGTCTGAAGAGACGAGCAAGGTTGACGCGAGAGGAGATAGGACCGACATTGGTACGAGACAGCTTTGCGGTACGGTATCTGCAAGCAGGAGGAGACGTCTTCACCTTACGAGACCTCTTAGGGCATCAGGAGAGTGCCATCGTCAAGCACTTTTTGAGAATGAGCAATGAGAGGACGAAGAACGAAAAGCCGAAGGCGCATGCAGAGGATTAAGAGGGACCGATTGAAACGTGAGGCATTGCGCTTGCCTCGTAGACACTCTTCTCTCGCTTTTTGTTTTGAACATCCGCTTCTGTATTCTTCAAAAGAGGAAAGCATGATCAGATGGAACCTGCTCTATCTCCTGTGTGCTGTCTCGAAGGTGAAGCGGTGTGGTGGCAGATGATATGTGAGGGAATGTATCTGCATCCTGTAAGAGAGAATCCTGAGCGAGAAACATTTCTCTCTGTTCTTTTTTTGCTGAGCGATGTCTTTACGGTCTCGTCTGTGAGCAGAAGTCGTTCTTCAAGGAGTACCTTCCACAATGAGAAATGTCTATTTCCCTCTCTTTTATCATTATTCTTCTCGATGCTGTTACAATGGCAGAATTGCTCGTGAATAGTGGTAAATGAGGTGAATCTATCAGCAGCACCGAACGCGCCGACAGAAATATGTTGTATTGGACTATCTCAATCTCTCGTTCCCAACGCTCTGTTGCCAGT
>CAZZVE010000213.1:0-9010 GCA_964657325.1 uncultured Ktedonobacterales bacterium | reverse complement strand
GTTGCAGAACTGATCGACGAGCAATTTCAAGCCTATAATTCAGCGCGCTTGAACGAGGCGGCACGACTTTATGCAAATGAGATGCTTGACCCGGAGAAAGATGTCACGATTGGTTTGACGATGGCGGGCGCGTTGACTCCGGCTGGTTTGGGTGGGTGTGTGCTGACGCTGATGGAGTACGGCTTCGTCGATTTTATCATTAGCACCGGTGCCAACCTGTACCATGACATGCATCACGCGTTGGCTATGTCGCTGCACAAAGGCGATTTTCGCCTGGACGATACCAAGTTACAGGAAGAGGGCGTGATCCGTATCTACGATATTCTGTTTAAGGATGATGTCCTGCTAGATACTGACGCCTTTGTGCGTGAGGCTTTAAAGGGTCTTCCAGAAAGGCCAATCTCGACCTCAGAATTGCATTATCATCTCGGTAGCCAACTGCTCAAATTAGGTGTGAAGCCAGAGTATTCGATACTTGCGCAGGCTGCGGCATGGGGCATTCCTATCTATACCTCCTCTCCTGGCGACTCGTCGATTGGCATGAACGTTGCGCGAAACTCGTTAGAGGGCAGCAAACTCACGCTTGACCCAATGGCAGATGTAAACGAGACGACGGCGATAGTACATTCCGCAACACGTAATGGTGTGATTATCCTCGGCGGTGGAAGTCCTAAAAACTTCTATCTTCAGACACAACCTCAGTTATGGGAGGTGTTGGGTATCCAAAAAGGCGGACATGACTACTTTATTCAGGTGACAGCCGATGCACCACATTGGGGCGGACTTTCCGGTGCAACACCTTCCGAGGCTGTTTCGTGGGGCAAGATCAAGCCAGAGCAGTTAGGTGGTACAGTCGTTGTCTATGGCGACTCGACAATCGCACTACCCTTACTCACGGCATACGCCGTAAGTAAGGCCAAAGCGCGTCCTCGTCGTGGCTTATTCAATCGGCGAGATGCACTCATGAAGGAACTAAAAGCGGCATATGAAACGGGCAAACTTGCTCGTCCGTAGGGACCAATGTATCGCGTCCTTCTGGCAATCAACTACCGACAAGGACGCGATACATCGGTCCCTACGAAAACCATATACGAACATTGACGAACTGGTATTTACCTATTAGATTGATAACAAACTAACATTTAGATAGAATATAGCTCGTCATTAGATACAATTTAGCCTCCTTGCTTTGCATTAGCTTGACAACCTAATGTATAATATCATCTTGTGTGCTACATTAGGCACATACGTAAGACGTGAAACTCCTATAAAGAAAGAGGAGTTTACGGAAGTAAGGTATCGAGGAGGAACAGTTCATGCTTGTTCATTTGATGTTAGAGTTGTATCATTGTGATCGAGAGGCGTTGAGCAATGCTCCATTGCTTCGTCGTGTTTTGGATGAATATCCAGGGCGTGTAGATATGGAGAAGGTTAGTCCGGTCCATCTATACGATATAGAAACGTCGAATCCATTGGATGCTGGACTTTCTGGTTTTGTGGTAATCGCACAGAGCCATATTAGCTTGCATGCGTGGCCTGAATACGGCGAGGTCGATATTGACATCTGCTCGTGCAAGGAATTTAGCCAAGAAGATGCAATCGCCTTTGCGAAAGAAGTGTTCAAGACGGAAGATGTAGAGGCGCATTTCGTGGTACGTGGCAACCGTTCGCTACGTCCCGACACTCCCGACCCGGTGCGTTATGCGGAAGCTATAGCGGCTCGTGACGCACGTCGTGTCGTGGAGGTGCGTTAAAGGCAATACACATAAGGCACAGTCTGCCTGGGAGATAGTACATCATGACAGAATCGCGTGTGACCCAGTTTGGTGCGCCAGATGCACCGTATTGTGACCCTGAAACGGCACGTGTAACGATTATTCCAGCTCCACTTGAGTATAGCGTGTGCTATATGAAAGGCACCGAACATGGGCCGCAGGCGATTCTCAATGCGTCCAGTCAGATGGAATTATATGATGAAGAACTCGATTATTGCCCCATCGAGGTTGGCGTCTACACTCATCCAATCCTCAATTATCAGAATATGGATCATGCTACCGCTCTCAATGTCACTGGCGAGGCCGTACGGAAGGTATTGAAGCGCGGACAATTGCCATTCACGCTTGGTGGTGAACATTCGCTTTCGGCTCCGGTTATTGCCGCCGTTCACGAACAGTATCCCGACCTGACTGTTGTACACATTGATGCCCATGGTGACTTACGCGACGAATACGAAGGAACGCCGTTGTCGCACGCATCTATCGAACGACGCGTAGTAGATATGGGTATTCCACTGCTTGAAATTGGTATTCGTAGCTTTAGCCCGGAAGAGGCCGAGTTTTTCAAGACAAAGCCAAATGTGAGTATTGTCTGGGCCTATCAACTTGCGCGAGGACTTGCAACCATTCCGTGGGAACGTCTTAGCAAACACACCTATGTTACTGTTGATCTTGATGCTTTTGATCCAAGCGAGATGCCCGCCGTTGGCACACCAGAGCCAGGAGGCTTGCACTGGTATCAGGTTCTTGACCTCTTTCGTGAAATTTGTAGTCGCTCCACAATTGTCGGCATGGATGTTGTGGAATTATGTCCCATGCCTGGACAGACACGCGCCGATTTCCTTGCAGCAAAGCTCGTCTATAAGATGATTGGCTACCGCTTCGCTCACAAGCAGCCAATAGCTCTATAGTACGGAAGTAAACCATAATCTATACAGATTAGGCTTTCTCGTATACAATAGGTACAGAGTTAAGAGTCTCATGTTGTTTCTCGTAGTAGTCTGACAAAGGATATGTGTCACGGGCAAGGGCACCCGCAAGGGGATGCCCTTCCCATAGGACGCTGCTTCCCACGTGGCTTCGTGTATGGGAGGGGCATCCCCGAAGCCACGTTCGGGGAACGATATAGGCAGCTGGCGCCTGGTTCAAGCGACAAATCAGCTTTGACAAACTAGTAGGGACCAGATGTATCGCGTCCGTGTGTGATTTATCGCATATATCTTTTATTCATTTGCCTACCTTTCACATTATAGCCGATAAATCGGCCTGTGGACGCGATACATCTGGTCCCTACGAGAAACCGATATATGAATTCTGATGATGTAAATAGGGATAACAAAGAAAATACGATGACAGCATTACAAAAAAGAGTAAGATACGCTATTCTGTTGCTATGTACCCTGCTTTTGAGTGCATGTGCGAGTCTTGGCGCATCACAAAATCAAGCAGGAAACACGAGTACGTCTTCTCTCTCTAATGCTAGTAATACGTCATCGCAGCAAGTTACCTACAGCAATAGGCCGCGGGATGTTGTGTTGCGTACATTCTATGGCGGGGGTATCTATGGTGCATTGGAAGTCGCTCCCGATATCAGTCTTTACGGTGATGGTACGTATATTCTTGGAGCAGATAGACAAGGAAAACTTGACGATGCTAGCCTCCAAGGGCTTCTACATACTGTAACAGATACTTACGGTCTTCTTAATTTCAAACGGCAACAGTTTTCTGACATTCAGGATCAGAACGCGACCTTCCTGGAGGTAACGCTCAACGGGAAGTCGCAAGAATTTATGTACGGTTCGTTTGGCAATCAGCAGGAGAGTTCACAGGATATGGACGAATACCATCGCCTGAACTCTATTCTTACAACGCTTACCCAGACACTAAAAGGACCAACGCATCCCTATAAGAGCAATGATGTTGCGTTACTTGTACATCAAAACTTTGGTCCCGATGCGCCAGGATTGACATGGCCTGTAACTGACTTTACACTTGCACAAGCAGCAGCCTATGAGTGTGGTCTGCTACCTAAAGATGAGACGAGTCACAACCCAGAGACAGGGTGCCTGAAGTACCTTATTCCACACAGTGCCATCTTGTTAAACTCTTCACAGGCACAGGCAATAAGGGGTCAGTTGTCAACACAACAGCAAGGACCTTTACAACAGGGATTATTCAGCGAGGGAAGTTTCTATTATACAGTGACACTAAGACCACTACTACCGGATGAACTTACAAGCAAATCGGTTGCCATGTTTGGTAGCGCGCAAAGTAGTTTCACTACCGTACCACTACTCAATGGACAGGTACCACCTGTACCGACACCAACACCCTCTACGTAATAGGACGGCATAATGGAGCTTGATGCATTGTTGTATATGATATACTGAGAGGGATGCGTCTTTATACTTTACCCCAAGTGCCAGAAAGCGCGTCAAAATGCAAGCGTTGACGCAACTAAGCGGAGGAAGCGGTACAGCCAGAGCATTGCCAACCGACATGAACACAAAGTTACACTATACCTCCATACGGCTTGACACCCGTGAAAGGATTTATGACCAGAGATTTCAATAAGCCGAGACGAGATGACTCAAATCCATCGTTTCGCAATTCATCCCCCAACCGTAATCGAGATGAGCGATCTCCACGCCCTGCTCGACCTCGTTTAAACCGAGAAACAGTAGACCGCGCCTGGGAGTCGGGCGCACAGCAACAACACGCAGACTATCGTCCGCGCACTGGTGGTGGACAAGCCAGACCTCAAGGACAGCGCAATGGGAGTTGGAATACTTCCCCCAATCGTCAAGGCTATTCATCACAAAACGGACGTGATGGTAGTAGCCGTCCATATAACAATAACCGCCAAGAGAATTTCCGCGATAATCGTCCTGGCAACTTCCGCGATGATCGTGATCGCCGAGACTCCCGCGACACGCCTAGGAATTTTGATAGGCAGTCTGGTGCTACCAACGATTACCGGCCAGCGCGTCCTCCATATGGACAAGAGAGACGCGATTTTGGTGGGCAACGCTTTGAGAATCGGCGCGATTCATCTACTGGCCCAAACCGTAGAGGCAGTGATGATCGTCAGCAATTCCAGGACCGGGGCAACTCACGCCGCGATTTTGGGCGTAACGACCGTCCAACTACACGTAATACAAATGGAACAGCTCCACAACGCGAGTCATCACATCCACGCTGGCAAAGTCGTCCCGGCGAACAACGCAATGCTGCACGGGATCAGCAACAGAACTTCAACCAGCGTCCAAATGATGTGGGTGAGCGATTTGAGGGTGATTATGAACGCTTTGACGAGCGTCCTACGCGTTCCACTCATCCAGCAGAGAGACAATTTGCAGATCGTGATACGCGTCCACAACGACCAAATGGAAGACCCTCTGCAGATCGTGGCACACGTGACGCACGCCCTCCAAGGTCAGAAGACAGAGCATTTGAAGAGCGCAATACGCGGGATGCACGCCCACCTCGTCCTGCTGAAAGACCTTTTAATGGTAGTCGAAGTGCACAGGCAAGACCGGAGCGACGCTTTGATGAGAAGAGGAGCGAGACGGCACCAGAGCGGCATGTGACACGCCTCCCTGATGGTCGTGTACTTAAGGGTTCACGACCAGTACAACGTAGGAACGCGCAGTTCTGGACTGGTGTTACAACTGATACGACTGAGATTGTAGGTCGTGTACAGGAAGCAAAGCCTGACAGTCAGACGCAAGAGGAACAGCCTAGCGAAACTTTAGAAACGGCACCTGAAAATGTCGCCTTAGAGATGCCTTCTATTGCTGCAAGCGAAGTATCAGAGACATCCTCTGCTGAAGAGCCTGCAGTTACAAATGAGGCACTTGATGAAGTTGTACCTGAGACTGTTGCGACAGAAGAAAGTGTTTCTGAAGCAACACCACCAAAGCGTCGTACAAGAACAGCGAGTGCTGTGACACGTACAAAAAAGCCTCGCTCTACGGGTCCTAAGCCATCGCAACGTGGCTTTAAGTGGCCTACACAGGAATAGAGACTCTGCACTGTACCAAGTCCTATCACTATAAAGTGAGCCACACATGAGTGGTTGTTCGTATATAGTAGTGATAGGACTTGGTACACTTATATTCACATAGAAGCGAACTGTGTAGGGACGATGTTAAAAAGCATCATCGGTCCCTACAAAGTCTGTATTCGTTTGTTAAACAAGATCATGGTCCTTATCAAATGGAGTTGCTAGAACATGCTTTACCCAAGTTATCTCAATCTTTACGAGTCGGGTGAATTAGCGGAACGTGCGGCGGCGGCCTGGGAGGTTTTGCGGAGTTGTACCATTTGTCCACAAAATTGCCATTGTGATCGTATCGCAGGTAAAACTGGCGTATGTCGCTCTGGAACAGAGGCGATTGTTGCCTCCTGGAATGTGCATCGACGCGAAGAGCCACCAATTAGTGGAACGCAAGGTGCAGGTACAGTCTTTTTTGGGTATTGTCAGGCACGTTGTACCTATTGTCAGAATTTCTCATTGAGTCAAGGTGGTTTGGGGCATCGTGTTGGGCCAGAGCGTCTGGCGGATATGATGCTTTACTTACAAAAGAAGAAATGTCACAATCTTGATCTTGTCACACCAACACACTTTGTACCACAAATTCTGGCTGCACTTGTTGTTGCCTGTGGGAAGGGATTGAGACTGCCGATTGTTTATAACTGTGCAGGCTATGAAAATTTGGAGACATTGAAGTTGCTTGATGGCGTGATAGATATCTACCTACCAGATGCGAAGTATGCAGATAATAAAAACGCGTTACGCACTTCAAAAATGCCAAAGTATGTTGATTATAATCAGCTGACTCTACGTGAAATGTATCGTCAAGTTGGTCCTTTACAGCTTGATGACGACGGTATTGCACGACGTGGATTGCTCATACGGCATCTGGTAATGCCAGAAGATGTGTCTGGCACACGCGAGGTGTTACGCTGGATTGCGGAAGAGCTTGGTCCTGATACTCCTATCAGCCTGATGGATCAATACTTTCCGGCGTGGAAAGCTGTGAATGATCCAATTTTGAATCGTCGGCTGTCCTGGACAGAATACCGTACAGCATTGAATGCCCTTGATGAATTCAATTTTAGCGAGGGCTATGTTCAAGAGGACCTGATTGAGGTTGATGTAACGTCTAATATATAACATGGGAGCTATACCTAACATAAGAACGAGCGTAAGAAGACAAGTGGTAGGGTATGTTCTAAAAATAATCCCAAAAATGCTAGAGTTCTCTCCCCAAGAATAGTCGAAACACGTTATAATCTGACAAGGGAGACACTCTATACCCCTAATCTGATGTGTTGATAGAAGCGAAGTAAGAGGTATCTAATACACTAACATCACTTCATCAACTAGCAGATAATAATAGTACTTACGCATCCTGGTCACGTGCCAGAAGAAATTGAAACGGAGAGTCTTTTATGAATACTACGGCCACATTGAGCCGACTCTTTGCGAGCATCCAGACTGATCTCGACCAAGTAGATGTAGTCTTTCAGGATCGAGCAACCTCTGGACTCGACATCCTCAATTCTGCTTCAATGCACGCAATTGAATCACCAGGAAAACGCTTGAGAACAGCACTTACACTGCTAGCAGGAAAGCTTAATACATATAATATAGAGAAGCTTGTACCTTTGAGTGTTGCATTTGAGATGGTGCATCTCGCGAGCCTTATTCACGATGATATTGTCGATGAGGCAAAAACACGGCGTGGACATCCTACTGTAAACTCGTTGTGGGGTGATAAAATTGCAATTCTTCTCGGCGACTACTACTTTGCGAAGACGTCAGGCTTGATTGCTGATCTTAATGATAGTCGCATTGATCGCCTCTTTGCAGAAACGGTGGCAACAGTGTGCGAAGGCACCATTATGGAAATGATGACAGCGGGCTATGTTGACCTCACCGTCGATACTTATTATGAAAAGATTAGACATAAGACCGCCTGCCTTATTGCCGCATGCAGTAAGGGTGGCGCGATTGTAAGCGATGCATCAGACGAAGAAATTCAATTACTGCATGACTATGGTATGAATCTTGGTATTGCCTTCCAAATTATAGATGATGTACTCGATTATACAGAAGATCAATCAACAATTGGGAAACCTGCTGGAAATGATTTGCGGCAAGGGATGGTAACGCTTCCTCTCATCTACGCGCTACAGGAAAAACCGCAGAATGGGCATCAGCAGCAGGTAGATTTCCTTTTGAATGACGCCAAGAAAAATGAAGAAGATATACATTCTATTGTGAACTGGGTCGCACAAGGTTACGGGGTGAAGCGAGCAATGATGGACGCTTATGCCTATGGGAACAAAGCACGCGAGGCTCTCTATCATTTTCCACCTTCACCAGACCGCGATGTTTTAGATGAGTTAATCGAGTTTGTTGTATCACGTAAGAAGTAGCGGAAATGCGCATGAACACTTTTCCGCATAAGGGCATTAGTATGAGTGCAAAGATATCGTTAGAAGAAAAATTCCGTGAGACAGGTGGAAAACGACCATATGTGCAACGTCTCTTTGGGCGTATAGCACGAGTCTACGATCCAATGAACAAACTTATGAGTTTTGGGTTAGATGGATACTGGCGTAAGCGTGCCGCTCGTTACTTAGCATTAAGTACAGGTGAAACGGGACTCGATCTAGGTGCGGGCACAGGAGACCTTTCCATCGAAGTTATTCGTACTTCTGGCCCAAGAACGCATATGATTGGTATGGACATCACGCCTGAGATGCTGGCCTTTGGACGTACAAAATTACAGAAATTGGGATTAGAAGACCGTATTGAGCTACGTATTGGAGACGCAGAACATATTGATTTGCCAGATAATAGTGTTGATGGGTGTTGTTCTGCTTTCACAGTGCGGAACCTGACCGATATTCGGCAGGGGTTTCGAGAGATGCTTCGTGTTGTGCGCCCAGGAGGACGCGTAGTATGTCTCGAAATTAGCCATCCACCGGGCAGAGTTTTCGGCTCACTCTTCTACCTATACTTTTATAAGTTCGCGCCATTGTTTGGCACTGTTCTTGGCAAGGCATTTGAAGAGTATAACTACCTTCCTCATTCACTTACGAATTTTCCTAAGGCACCTGTATTACAAACAATGATGGAAGAAGTTGGCTGGCAGGATGTACACTTCTACCGCTTGAGCGGAGGCATCGTTGCTATTCACGTAGGGACAAAAGTAGGATAA
>CAZZVE010000212.1:0-9100 GCA_964657325.1 uncultured Ktedonobacterales bacterium | reverse complement strand
ACCTCGCGTCCAAGCACCTCCATCATAGGGAAGAGGGGTGGTGTCGCATTGCTTCCACTGACCGCCACGCGAAGTGCACCGAAGAACTGCCCACGCTTCAAACTCAGTGCTATGCCTAGTTCATCCATCGCCGACTCCATGATGGAACGTTCCCATCGCTCTAAACTTGTTAAGTGGTCACGCGCTTGTGTGAGAGCATCGAGTGTCCGTGCTGCGTCCATGCCTTTTTGAATGAGCATTGGAGCATCGTATGTTAGTTCGTCCTCAAAGAAGAAATGAGCCTTGGTTGCATCGCTCAGCGTTTTGAGCCGCTCTTGCTCGAGTGCCAGCACCCGTTTCGTGTATTCAGGATCAAGTGGTCGTCTCACACTATCAGGAAGTCCGCCCTCTGCTTCTGAACGTTCCAGATATGGTAGTGTACGCTGTGTCAGCTCATTGAGCGACAAATTGCGAATATAGACGCCATTCATCCATGTTAACTTCTCAGGGTCATAAATGCCGGAGGCGATCCCAATACGTTTCAGCGAGAATGCTGAAATCAACTCTTCGCGTGTGAGTATCTCTGTCTTGTCATCGTAGGACCAGCCGAGCAATGCCATGAAATTGAACACTGCTTCTGGCAGATAGCCGACCTTTTGTAAGTCCGACCAAGCAGGTGCATCTTTACGCTTGCTCAACTTTTTTTTGTCTTTTCCCAGTACCGTGGGAACATGATAGAAGAGCGGAACCTCCCAGCCAAGTGCCTTGTATAGCTGTACATGCAATGGGGAGCTTGATATCCACTCGTCGCCGCGCAATACGTGAGTGATTTCCATGAAATGGTCATCGACAAGGTGCGCTAAGTGGTAAGGTGGAAGGCCACTTGTCTTGAGAATAATCATGTCATCCAAATTTTCATTTTTGAAAACCATATCGCCATGAATCTCATCGTGTACAACCGTCTCGCCATCAAGTGGCATCGCAAAGCGCACGGTCCATGTGAGACCTGCAGCTTCGTTTGCAGCTCGCTGTTCTTTTGTTAAGTAGCGACAGTGACGGTCATAACGTGGCGGCAGCTTCTGGGCTTCTTGTGCCTTACGCATCGCATCAAGCCGCTCTGGTGTGCAGTAGCAGGGATAGGCATGACCTGACTCGATGAGCTGGTTAGCATACTGCTGATAAAGAGCCTTGCGTTGTGTCTGATAGTAGGGACCGTAGGGACCCCCAATAATTGGACCCTCATCAACATCCATGCCAAACCAATTTAAGCCCTCGAAGAGAAAATCGACCGCTCCTACTACTGTGCGTGCTTCATCCGTATCCTCAATACGTAGAATAAATTGGCCTCCGGTATGGCGGGCATAGAGCCAGCTAAAGAGTGCGGTGCGAAAGCCACCAATATGCTGAAATCCGGTAGGGCTGGGAGCGAAGCGCAAACGAGGTACTCTCTTGTCTTGAGATGTCTGCTGCTCCTGTGTGCGGTCGTCAATCTGTGTCATAAATCTAAAAACCTTCTCCTTATCATCTCCAACTATTCTCATTTATTGTAGCACAGTGTGATAGCATGTAGAAAGCAGCTTTTTAATATATCAGGGCTACTCAAAAGTCAAGTGGGAACATGACAGGGGCAAGCCTGTCACTACTATACGGCGATCATGACGCTATGGCACTACTACCTATTCGTGTATAGTAGTGACAGGGCTTGCCCCTGTCATGCCTACAACATCAACTTCAACAATTTCTAATTTTTCATGTTCAATACGAGGAAAGCAAGTATATGAGCGAGATATCATCAATTATTTCACGTCTCCTACCTATCACTACAACTATCACTTCCGCACAAAATATTCATATAGCCACTCGCTCTGTATATGAACTTGTAAAACACTATGGCACGCCACTCTACATCTTTGATCGGGCGACAATTATTGATGCTTGTCAACGATATAAGCAAGCGTTTAAGGCGTACTATCATGCATCTAATGTTTCTATGCTGTACGCATCCAAAGCCTATACTTCGCCACTTATTGCACAGGTGATGGCAGAGCAGGGTTTTGGTTTGGATATCGTTTCTGGCGGAGAATTAGCGGTCGCACAAAAAGCAAGATTTCCAATGGAGCATATTTCGTTTCACGGTAACAATAAGTCGGAGGAGGAACTACAGGTAGCACTCAAGCTAGGGATAGGGCGTATCATCCTGGACAATTGGAGTGAGATAGAACGGGTAGCACGTCTTGCACAGGAACTGCATATGCATCCTGCTGTCTTACTACGAGTTGCTCCCGAAGTAGAGACGGACACGCATCGTTACTTGCAGACGGGACACGCCTCCTCTAAATTTGGTCTCGCTCTTGCCGAAGCAAAGGCCGCGAGTAAGTACATTTTGCAAGAAACGCAGTTGCGTCTTGTAGGATTACACGCTCACACGGGAACGATGCTACGCGAGGTACGGCCCTATCAAGAATGCTTAGAGTGTTTGCTTCAGCTTGCAAACTCGATACATGATGAGACAGGATGGTGGCCTGAAGAGGTGAGTCCTGGCGGTGGTTGGGCTATTGAGACGATTGATACAATAAATACAACATCGGTTCCATCCATTGAAAGCTTGGCTCAGGCATTAGATGCAAGTATGCAGCAAAGTATAGCTCAAATTGGGAAAGGTCTTCCTGCCCCTACACTCATTCTTGAACCTGGTCGCTCAATTATTGCACGTGCAGGAGTAGCTATCTACAGCATAGGAGCACGGAAAACTACTGCCAGTGGTGTTACTTATCTCTTTGTTGATGGTGGTATGGCTGATAACATTCGCCCTGCGTTATATGGTGCTGTATACACGGCCCTACCCGTAGAAGGTATCGCCCGATCTGTTGAGGAAACAGTATGTATCGCTGGACGGTACTGTGAATCAGGTGACATGCTCATTGAGAGAGTACAATTGCCACGTATGCAAGAGGGAGAATACCTCTTGTTTCCAACTGTGGGCGCGTACTGCTTGCCAATGGCAAGTAACTACAACCTCGTTCCGCGTCCCGCCGTACTACTGATAGATGAGGAACGAATACTTCTCATGGAACGTAGAGAAACATATGAGGATGTGTTAGCTCGCTATGGTGATGTATAATCAAGAGGACTGTTATGGGGGAGTACGAGCCAATGCTAAATGAGCCGCGCAGCTTTCAGCAAAACAATACAACATCTATAGATGAGCACGATGAGCCTACTGAGCCTATACGTCGTGCCAATGTTGATGCGTTTGTTCCTACTATCCCAAACACCGTTTTACCATCTGACGAAGAAGATGTACCTGCTCCAAAAACATCGACACAACCGTTTCCACATCACTACGTCCAGCAACCTTCGTCAATACAAGGCAGTTCTCAATATATGCAGCCTTTCGCTCCCTCGTATCCTGTTTTGCCCGCGAAGCCAAGTTTTTCAGGTGAAGATGTACCAATGGCACAGCCAGAAGCGGTAAACCACCAAGCTCAGCAAAAAAGAGCACATAGAAATATAGTACCTCTTGCTGTCGGGATGTGCTTTATTGCAGTTCAAATGCTGCTGTTGTTTCGCTTCTTACTTAAGCTATTGAGCATTTTCTCTGACAACGCCTGGGTTGGGGCAGTTTATGAAGTGAGTAACGTGTTTGTACTGCCGTTCCGTGCCCTCTTCTTACAATTAGCTATTCCCCAACTCTTCACAGTCGAGCTATATACGTTATTGGCAATTCTTGCTTATGGTATTGTCTCACGTATCCTTGTACATACGTTGAAAGCAGTGTTCAAGTCGCGCTGAGACGATGGAGTGGTTGCGAGAAAACAAAAGAGTTTGAGGAGACAGTTCAGTCTTTCCCAAACTCATCTAGTACGTCGAGTGTGTTGATAAAATCACGGTACGCGTCCAGGTTTGCCTCTTCCTCTTTGCTTACTTCCCCACGCTTTTGCTCTGACCGTGTTAATGGTTTCTGAGGATCGTCGTTTGACTCCAATGCGACGCCAGCACGCTCTAGCACACTCTCTTCCACAAAAATAGGCGTCTTCGCACGAACAGCGAGCGCAATTGCATCACTCGGGCGTGAATCAACCTCAACATGTCTGCCTGATACGTCGAGCACAAGACGTGCATAGAAAATTTCGTCAATGAGATCAGAGATCACAATGCTTTCCATATTTGCGCCTAGTTCACCGATGACATTTTTCAGTAAATCATGTGTGAGTGGGCGTGGTGAAGTAGTTCCTTGAAGTTCGACGGCAATCGCATATGCTTCTGCTTGCGCTATCCAGATAAACAAATAGCGTTCTTGCTTCGTTGCTTTCAAGATGACCACCCGCTGTTGCGTAGCCAGGTTTATTCGCACGCTCTCAACTGTCATCTCAACCATGTTCTTTTGACTCTCTTTCGTAGTCCCTACATCCGTCGAATAGGTATTACGACTATTGTACACCTCTTGTAGTGTCGAGCGCAAATACTTTGACGTTTTTGATGCATTGACTAATCTGTCCCACGTTTTCCTGAGTGGAGTATAACAAAATCGTTGTAGTATTCCTAGTCCCCTTTCACGAGATAATACGAAAAGAATTTCTGAAAATCCGTTCCAAAAAAGCTTGTATTGCCTGTCCTGTTGTGGTATGATTTTCTTGAATAGCCGTTCTAGTTTTTTATCAAAAAAAGCGGTTTGTTGTCATGTTTACGTGAAAGAGAGAATTCTCTTGCACATTACGGCAATATCCATGCACATGATGAATACGAGCGGTAATGGGTGTTGGGGTAGGGAAAAGATACAGGTAGATGTGTATTAGAAAGGCAGGAGTGAATCTATGTCATCTGAGCAAGCCAGCGAAATACAACGCAAGATGTACGATTTTATAGAGAAATACATCAAAGCGGAGGGCATGCCCCCCACCAATAGAGAAATTGGGCGGGCAATGAATATTGCTAGTACTGGGCATGTAGACTATCATCTTACTATCTTGGAAAAGAAAGGTATGATTTCACGGCAAGAAAAGAAGAGCCGTGGCATCAAGTTGACCAAGCCAAACAATGGGGTGGCGATCAAGGGAACTATTGCTGCTGGTCAGCCTTTAGATATCTTTCCATCAGAGGAGCAGCAAACGATTAGCGTTGGCACGGGTCTTGTGGATGCCGAAAATGCCTTCGCCTTGGTCGTGAAAGGTCGCTCGATGATCGAAGATCACATTTGTGATGGAGATTACGTAGTGGTTAAGCCACAATCTACCTGTCAAAATGGTGATATTGTTGTCGCCGTTCACATGCAGGAAGGTGTCGAGGGTAGTGCTACACTAAAACGTTTCTTCCAGGAAAAGGATCACGACCGAGTGCGTCTGCAGCCTGCGAATTCAGAGTTAGACCCAATTCTCATACCACGCAACATTTGGGACCGTGAGTGGCAGGTGCAAGGAAAAGTAGTAGCGATTTTCCGTCAGTGCGGTAATGCTGCCTGATTGTTTGCAAACGTCTTAGCTTGCTCAACATTTCGTCAATTACTTTCCTCTGCTCTCATGATGCGTGATAAAAAGGCGCGTTCTACCTACAAGAAAATAAGTATTTGTAGGTAACGCGCTTAGCCGCTTTTGAGTCTCTGCATCTATTTTCGCTTTTAATGCCCATTTTGCGGCTCTTCCTCTTGAACTCTTTCTCGAAGAGTGCTATACTTCGCTGTAATGGTATGTCCTATAGTACAAACTATTTGTTACGCCTGTGTAGGGTGGAAGCGAAGAAAGGAAGCATATGAAGGCTGTTGCCGTAGCATTGGTACTCATTGCTGGTGCCGCAGTAGTTCTTTGGTATGGTAATACGCTCAACTCCTGGGTCCTCGGTGGTTTGATTGGTGGTTTAGCAGCCTTGCTTCTCAGTATCCCCATCTCCCTCACGCTATTTTCTTACCTCTCGAAGCGTCATGATGATCGTCTTCAGACCGAAGAACAAGAAGAAATCGCACTGGCACGAGAAAATGACTATCCAAATATTCCTGCTCGTATCGCAAAGAGACCGCGCGAAGTAGAAAGCTATGTCGTAACGGACGAAACTTTTGAAGATGATTGGCAAGATGAAGAGGTATATGCTCCTCGACAACCGCGTGCGCTCCCTGCGCCGCCACCTCAACGACAGGAAGCCTTACAGCAAAATCGAGGAAGTCGAAATTCTGATCGATTACCTGTACCACAACAAGGCACGTCTATACCTGCTCAACGAACACAGCAGGCTCGACCAAAGGGAAAAGAAACAACTGTCTTACGTCCGACCACCAAAAAAATCAACGCACCTGGCTATGAGCCAACTTCCGCGCTCAGTCATCACCGTTCGGAAGCTTTGCGCACTGCACGTTTGGAGGCAGCGAAGCAGCGGCAAGATGAAGAGGTAGAGGTTATCCCAACAAACAGTCCGAAACGAGGCTTATCAGTACGCCCTAATCAGGCATTAGCAAAGCAAAGCGATCAAACGAGTATCAGGTCCCCCCGTCCTTCAAGACAATTACCACCGCAAGCACCGCAACAACGACCAGCGCGACGTATTGTTGATTCGACACCATCACAACACGCTGAGAGTCGCTCTCTGCCCTTTGAGGGCGAGCAAACTGGAAGACCTCAAAGAAGAGAACCACAGACAGATTATATTTCGCATCATCTTCCTCAAACAGGTCCTGTTCGGCGACCATCTCAGTCAGAGCAGCTATCGAGCCGTTCCGCTCAAGAGTACGAGCAGCGTCCCGTTGCAGATGATACAACGGGCAATGTAAATAGACCACTTGTACGTCGTGCACCTTATATGTATGAGGACGATCCTCTGCGCCAAGAACTTGCGCAACAACTTGATACGCCAACTGTGCGCCGTTCCTCTCGCTTCGATGAAGACGATGAAGGCGAATAAGTAGCCCACTTGTGCTTTTTTCGCAACTTCTATAGCCTCTTTCCGTAAGGTATGTTAGTATGGTCAAAAGCGTATGTTTACAAGGGAGGCTTTTCATTGTTATCACATATAACTGATACACTAACAACTCTTATTACAAATCTGTATGTTACGACTGGTTTATTTGGTATACTTCTGGCTATGGCAATCGAAAGTTGCTGTATTCCTCTTCCAAGTGAAATCGTGATGCCACTTGCCGGTATTATGATTGCAAGCGGAAGGCTTTTGCATGGCACAAATTCTACCGTGAGCCTCCTATTGGTTGCGCTTGTCGGTGCTCTCGGTTGTCTTATTGGTTCAATTGCCGCATACGGTATAGGCTATAGCGGTGGTCGGCCTTTAATGCTAAAATATGGACGTTACTTGCTCATTTCTCAGCACGACGCAGACAAGGCCGATGCATTCTTCCAGCGTTGGGGAAGTGCTACCGCCTTCTTCTCACGTCTCCTTCCTGTCGTTCGCACCTATATTTCCCTTCCTGCGGGCATTTCAAAGATGCCGTTTGTCAAGTTTTGCATCTATACCTTTCTTGGTTCTTTTCCTTGGTGTATTGTGCTTGCCTTTGTGGGTATACAACTAGGTAATCACCTTGATACGTTGAGTCCTATCTTTCATAGCCTTGACGTGGTTATTCTTGTGGCTGTTGTTATCCTTGTTGTGCTGTACGTATGGCGACATCTCAACAATGATCGTAAAGCTCGCGCCGCTGCGCTTACTCAAACAGGTAGTCAGGACCTGGGACAGCAGAATGTGCCACAGTCATGGCAGCAGCAGAACACACCGTTCTCGCAGAACCAATATCAACAACCACAGAATCCTCAACAAGGGCAGTATCAGCAATGGGTCCAGAATCCACAACAGGGTCAATATCAACAACCACCTCAGGTGCGACAATTCCAGCCACCGCAGCAAGGAAATACACCTGAATGGAATCAACAAACATTTCCACCACAGCAGAATTGGCCTCCTGCATCCGATGATCGCACAATACGACGCTAAATGATACAACAAGAGTACTGTTTAAATACGTGAAATTAGGTTGAATATGGGAACCCATGAACGCCCACAAGAGGCTTCCCTACTATACTCTTATGTACGCTTCGTGCGGCGTGTAGTAGGGAAGCTCCTTGTGGGCGTCCATCGTGTATGTATAATACGTTCTTCTTATTTAAACAATATTGCCCCTTGCGGGCGTCCATTGTGCTTTTTAATTGTATCCCTCTTCTCTCTGCTCTACGTGCTATGCTCATAGAGCACTATTTTTCACAAGTCGAATTGGAGAAGATATGGCGACGATTGCAACACAACCCTTTGGTCGTAGTGGGCATATGAGTACACGTACTCTCTTTGGGGCGGCCGCTCTTGGATCAGTTTCACAAGAGGACGCGGATAAAACTCTGGAAGTGCTTTTACACTATGGGGTAAACCATATAGATGTAGCTTCAAGTTATGGTGATGCAGAGCGAAGGATTGCCCCATGGCTAAGAACGCGCCGCGCGGACTTTTTTCTTGCGACAAAGACTGGTGAACGAACAGCAAAGAAAGCAAAAGAGGAGTTGTATCGTTCTCTCGAACGGATGCGCGTCGATTATGTTGACTTATGGCAGTTGCATAATCTCGCTGATCCTATCGAATGGGATATTGCGCTCAGCCCTGATGGAGTGATTGAAGCTGCTTTGGAGGCAAAGCAAGAGGGTCTGGTACGGGCGATAGGTGTTACAGGACATGGATTGCAGATTGCTGCTACACATCGTCGTAGCCTTGAACGCTTCGACTTTGATTCTGTTCTGCTGCCATATAACTATGTTACCATGCAAAATCCATACTATGCAGAGAATTTCCGAGCGTTAGTTGCAACGTGCCAACAACGAAATGTAGCGGTACAAACAATTAAATCTATCGCGTACAAGCCTTGGCTAGGGCGCGCACACACACATGCTACATGGTACGAACCGTTAGAGGATCAGCATGATATAGATTTGGCGGTGCATTGGGTCTTGAAGCAACCAGGAGTCTTCTTAAACACAGCTGGCGATATTGACATACTGCCTAAAGTGCTGGATGCAGCAAGCCGTTTTCAAGCAGGACCTTCTGATGAAGAGATGCAAACAATGGTCGAACGGCTAAGTATGGAGCCATTGTTTGTTTGATTGATATAACATATCTGTACTCAAGATAACGTGAGTGGCACCAAGGA
>CAZZVE010000211.1:0-9104 GCA_964657325.1 uncultured Ktedonobacterales bacterium | reverse complement strand
ATAAATGCTTTAAAGGCACGAGCGGTAGCTGAAAGATTTTTTTCTTTCAAGTGAACAAGTAACCATTTACGCATGAGTGGAAAACCTTCGACATCAAGAACAACGAGGCGATGCGTTTCTAATTCCATCTCAATAGCGACACGCGAGATAAGCGCGATGCCCAAGCCAGCCGCCACGCTCTGTTTAATTGCACTATTGTTTCCCACTTGCATACTGACCTGTAGTGGAAAACCTGCCTCACGAAATGCTGCTTCTAATGCCGACCGCGTACCTGATCCCAGTTCACGCATCAGAAAATGCTCACGCGCCAATTCTGCGAATGGCACCTTAACACCTGCGAGACGATGTGTTGGTGGAGCAATCAGGACGAGTTCGTTCGACGCAAATGGAGCAGCAAAGACAGGCGCATCATCAGGTATGCGGCTCATAATCGCCATGTCAATACGGTTGTTGCGTAGCTCTTCGAGAAGGGGAGTTGGATTGACGACTTCAAGCGTGATCTCGACTTTAGGATAGGTCTGGCGAAACTTGCCAAGCAGATTGGGAATGACATAGGTGCCAACCGTCGTATCTGCCCCTACGCTAAGACGGCCTGAATGTGGACTTGCTAACGCACTCATTGTGTCTAGCGTCTCGTCAATCAGCGCAAATATTTTTTGACTGTAGAGATAGAGTTCGTCACCAGCCTGTGTCAAGTGCGTCTTACGTCCAATCTTATCGAAAAGTTTAACGCCAAGTGACTCTTCAAGCTGGTGTATCTGTGCGGAAACGGCTGGTTGACTGAAATGCAGTTCTTCAGCCGCACGGACATAACTACAGTGTTTCGCAACAATTTGGAAGGTTGCGAGTTGGTGCAAGTTGATGTTATGCATAGATTTCCTCGGCTGAAATGATATGACTTCCCTCTACTATAGCATGGAAATAGTCCATTCAGCAAAGCCTATTCACATGTCGCTCAGCGTTTGTTATAGTATAAATGAACATATTCAGACATAACGACTAAGGGAAAGATGTGGCAATGCCTGAACAACAGCAGGATGTGGATGGTGAACAGCACACACAGAGCAGCGTTCTTGTGGAGAAACAATCTCTTTCTCTACCTACACATACAACGAAAATACACAAGATAAAACGCCATCGCAGAAGACGCAATAAATATCCATCTTTACACACTACGCCACAAACAGCCGATAGTATTGCTACCAATACTATTGATAAGACTCCTTTGCCTTCGTCTGTAGAAGAGACCCTTGCGCTAGAAACTATTGTTGACACAACTCAACCTTCTTCGATGAATGAAACGAAAGAAACGTCTGTTGTGGTGGCAGAGATGGATGTTGAAACCGATCCAGCAGTCCTCGCTATCTCAAAAAAGAAGACGGTAGTAGAATCGGTTGTGCCGATAACGCCAGCTATCGTAGAAGAGGCTGACGATACATTATCAACGCAAAAGCCACATCATCTCTCATGGCATACAATCCTCTCTTACGCATTGCTCGCATTACTGCTCGCAAGCTCTGCACTTCTATGGCAAGACCTGACGGCGACACATGTGTATGTTAATACACTGAATGCAAGCACTGGCAAGCTAGCTACTCAGCAAGACCTTGGCGGCTACCACAGTTCTGTTCGTTTGACAGCACCACTCACGCTCAACAATAACTCTGCTATGCTTGGCGCGTATACTTCTGAGCATGGGGAAGGACAACAACTGTTGTTGCTTCACAAAACAACGTCAAGCCTTTCGTTACAACATGCTGTTTCGCTAGCAAACGGAGCAATCACACAAGATGCCCATGGGCATCTGCTCGTTGAAAGTCCAGATGGATTACGGGTAGTGACACAAGACGGTAAGGCCATATGGCATATTCAGGGTCAACAACCAATACATGGTGTTCATCCATTTGCGCCGACAAGCGATACAAAAGCAATTTATACCGTTGCATCAGTCACTCATTCGCAGGTCGCAGCATACGCTCTTACTGATGGACATATACGCTGGACACAAACACTCCCCGACACACTTGCATATGCACCTCCCTTTGTCATGGATGGCGCAACTCTATATGTTGCAAGCGATCATAATATATTTGCCCTCAATAGCAATGATGGAAGTGTGCTTTGGGAGAAACCGTATGCAGCACGAACACTTCTTTTAGAAAATGAGGGACAACAACATCTTCTGCTCACACTCGGCCCACAGGGAATACAAGCACTACAAAGCAATACAGGTGAGGTTGTGTGGTCATTTCGCGAAGACCCTGCGGTCAGTACACTTCCTACACAGTTTTATCAAGGAGTACTGGGTAGTCCTACGGATGGAAATAGCAATATTGTTTATGCAACAGGTGTTGTGTGGCACATGCCGAACGTACGCGAGGATGTCTGGCTCTACGCTATTGATGCAACGACAGGCACGATGCGTTGGTCGCATCAAATTGCATCGGGTCCTCTAGGTGTTGACGCAGGACGTTTGCTCCAGCCGCTTCTCGATATCGAAAATGATATGGTAGTGGTGCAAAGTGCGATACGTACAGACGAATATGGTATCACGGCCTATGACGCACGTACAGGAATGCAACGCTGGAATACCTCTGTTACCAATAGAAATTCGCCGTCACCTCTAGTATTTCAACTTTCTAAACACACATATGCAGTTTTTACCACGACGACAAATAGCAAAATAATTCTCTGGACCCCCTCTTTCTATAGCACATGCATCTTGCTTTTGCTCTTTGTTAGTGTTGTAGGACTACTGTTACTTCTGTTTTTGCCACGAGAACAGAGCAATCTGCGAATACAGCGAGTAATGCAGGCCATCAATGTTCCCTTGATATTTATCCGTCGTCGTTGGAAGTACGCATATACCATGTCTGCGCTTGCCCTGCTTTGTGCGTGTATTAGTATAAGTATCTTCGTCAATGTACGTTCTAGCCAATCAGTGCGTTCAGTGCTTGCTACTGATGCACAAGGAAGTGTGGTAACAACCGATATAGGTGGCAACACGCATCAACTTGAGGCTCTTAATGCTAACGGATCAAGTCGATGGACACTGTTTAGCAGCGAAGGTACATTCTCTGTGCCCAACGTACAAACACAAGCCGGTACACTTCTAATCGCTTTACATGGAGACACAACGCATAGTTATGTTTTCGCGGAGGATGACCCAGCTTATCCACGCCCGCTTGATACTATGCTCGCACTTTACCTACTAGATCGTGGCAATGGTCGTATACTCTGGCAGCAAGTGGTATCGTATCCAGATGAGCAGCAGAACGCTGAGGTGATAGGAGTAGACATGACATACATTTACGTCGAAGGTGAACATACATTCGCCTCATCTGCACAGACTAACGTAAAGAATGTAACAGTACCACAACTTTTTGCGGTAAATAAGCTTACAGGGACGGTTGATTGGCGCATCTTTGGACCGACCCAACTTGCCAACAATCAACATGTTCATAGCACATTAAGCGTAAAAGATGGACTAGTGTTATGGCATGTTGCCAACACAATTTTTACCATAGATACAAATGTTGGACAGATTATAGGACGTGGATAAAAGAGCAAGGGCACCCGCTGCCTTCATCATTCCCCGAATGCGGCTTCGGGGAATGATGAAGGCAGCGGGTGCCCTTGGCTCAACACTTGCGTCCCTCTTACATGACGTTGTAGGATAGAATTTAACAGGGAAAAATAAAGCATCTTCCCATAAGGATTAGTACATGGCATATCTTTTTCAAGAAGCACAATTAAATACAACACAACCACATAAGACACAGGTATTGCCCGAAACAGCATGGAATAGTGAGCCACTACCATCTGGTATCCCACCTGAAGGCAAAGTCGTTGTGACGATTGCACGACAGTTCGGCAGTGGTGGAGCAGAAATTGGACATCAGGTCGCGGAAACGAGTAAGCTGCAATACATCGATTACAGTATTATCGAAGAAGTGGCGCGGCGACTTGGCATAGATGTACAACGTGCGGCACGACAAGACGAGCAGACGGCAGGCATGGCAGGACATATCCTGGAAGCCATTCGTACCAGCAATCCGTTTATAGTAAACTATGGATCCCTTTTCAGTCAGCCAGTTCTTCCGACACAAGCAAAAGAATTAGCGCACCTTCGCCTGACACAGCGCGTTGTACTGGAACTAGCTACGGAAGGCGATGCGGTCATCGTTGGGCGTGGCTCACAATTTCTCCTGCGTAATGCGCCGCGCACACTTCATACATATATCTTCGCTCCCCTTCCCTATCGTATCGAGACCGTGATGGAGCAGTTTCATCTCAATCACACACAAGCAGAGCGACTCATTGAGCAGCGTGATTACGAGCATGACAGTTATCTACGTCGCTATTATGGGGCAAATGGACATCAGCCGAGCTTATATCATCTTCTCATTAACACCAGTCTCTTCTCACTAGAACTCGCGGCGGGCCTCATTCACCAAGCTTTACCTGTAGTGAGAGAACTAGGTTAATATCTACGTTCGAGCACCAAAGCGAAGCGAGCGGAAAAGCGGAAACTTTCTCCTTCTTGCCAGAGATGTAGTAGCATGGTAGTATCAGCGTGAAAGAATATATTCTCTACTATGCAAGAGAAGGACAGGAGATAAATGATGCAGGACCGTCAGGTCTCAGAGGAACAAAGGGCGAAAAATTGGTGGGCCGCAGGAGATACACCTGTACGAACCGATTCGCGTGTTACTTATCTCGTGGATGGACGCACCGCAATGCTGGAAATGTGCATACATTTTCTTAAAGCACAAAAATACATTTATTTGGCAAATTGGGGAATGACAGCTAGTATGCATTTGGTGCGTGGAACAGACCATCGAGCAGGACCTGACGGCAGTTCAGAGCAAGAGGCACTGGTCACTATGCTTCGAGCCGCAGAGTTACGAGATGCCGACATTGATTTTTGGTGTACCCATGAACTCTCGGTCCGTTCTGTTCTCGGTTATGCAGTGAGCAAAGGCGTAGAGGTTAAAGCACTCATCTGGAAGGGATCGCCGATTATGGCGGTCTGCAGTGCGGAAGAAAGTTATGAAGAACTGACCGCAGAGCATGTTGATAGTATTCTTGATGATAGTTCATTTGGTGTTCTACACCATCCTGTAGAGTCGTTGCATCAAAAAATCTCTGTTATCGACGGTACCCATGCTTTTGTTGGTGGAGTTGACTTACTGATCGAGAGTAGCGGCGACTTTGATCGCTGGGATACTCCTACACATGCGTTCAACATGCCGCTCCGTACGAATAAAGATGGTACAACACCACATCCCTGGCACGATGCACATGCGTTGATTGAAGGACCAGCCGCAGCAGACGTAGAGTACAACTTTCGCCAGCGTTGGAACGATGTTGTGCATCATCATCACCTTGATAAGAGACGATTGGTAAGTGAACACGTTGCTCCTCCAGCGGTCGAGACGCATTCAGTTGTCCAGATAGCACGTACTATTCCAGAACACACGTATAAATTTAAACCATTAATTGTGCAAGGTATTACTCAACTCTATGCTAATGCGCTTAGCAACATCGAACGGTTTGTCTATCTGGAAAATCAATATCTATGGCTCCATGTCTATATTGGCATAGACATTCCATTTCTGGCACAGGACAGCCCTGAAATGGAGCAGAATCTGCGCGAATTGGGGAACGCATTGGAACGTGGAGCAAGTGCTACGATTATTCTTCCTGACCATCCAAATGTTGGGCGTATTTTCAGCGATGCAGGTCTCGAAGAACTACGTACAAAATCTCCTGATAGTGTTGAAGAGGGACGCTTTGAAGCATTCTGTCTCGCCACATCATATCAAGATGGCGAGACAACGCACTATCGTCCTATCTATGTTCACGCAAAAGTGGCGATTGTCGATGATATTTGGGCTACCGTTGGCTCTGGCAATCTCAACAACCGGGGAATGCGCGACGATACTGAAATGAATGTAGCAATGCTTGATGCCACACGCTCATATGGATTTCGCCTTATGTTGCAAGCCGAACATCTTGGTCTCGCCAAAGCCGAAGAATTGTTCGCACTTTCACGCTTCCTTGGCAATCAATATCAATCTCAATCTGAAAAAGACATGGCACAGCAGGTCTTCCAACGGTTGGAAGAGATGATCGGCGACCCCGCCCTTGCTCATCGTATGATGCACAATTGCGCATGGGAGAATCTGCGCCGCTATAAAGCAGGTCTACCCCTTGTCGGACATCTTCTGCCATATTTCTCGGAGAGCGAGGCAAGCGAGCAAGGCTTGCAAGTAAATGGCAATCACGGTTGGATAGAGGAAAAGACACAATGAAGAGATGGAGGTGACGCGCCACCTCCATCTCTTCATTGTATGAATAAGATACTAATATACATCAGGTCTACGATGTTGTAGTGAGGGTATTTGCGCACGCACACGATCTATCTCCGAAAGATCAATATCGGTGCAAATTAGCGTTGGTATGTCTTGCGCTTGAGCGAGTACAAGGCCCCAAGGGTCAACGACCATAGAACGCCCATAACAGTTTCTATCTGCTTGATAGCGTCCTATTTGGGCTGGTGCGACAATATAACACGCGTTCTCGATAGCACGAGCACGAAGCAACACTTCCCAGTGATCTCTACCTGTGTGCAACGTAAAGCCAGCTGGGACGAGCAAAATTTGTGCGTTTTGAAGTGCCAACGAGCGGTATAGCTCGGGGAAACGCAGATCATAACACACAGTGAGACCAAATGTTATACCGTCGATCTCGGCGGTTACAACTTGATCGCCTGGCAGAATACGCTCAGATTCATAGTGTTTTTCGCCGTTCGCAAGGTCCACGTCAAAAAGATGTATTTTGTGGTATTGCGCGACAATTTCGCCATCTTGATTAATGAGAACAGAGGTATTGTAAAACTTTCCCGTCATCGTGGGATGCTTCTCGACAATACTTCCCCCATGCACAATCATCTTGTGTTGACGCGCCTTCTCTTGTAACAGCGTAATGGCGGGGCCAGAAAGCGTTTGTGCAACATCTTCAAATCCTGCATAGGGACCAAGATAGGTCCAGTATTCAGGCAGTGCAACAAACTGTGCGCCAAGCGTAGCCGCACGGTCTAATGATTGCTCTACAATAGACATATTTTCGGCAACATTACCCCGCGAGTTGAGTTGGATAACCGCAGTCCTTAGGTACGTCATGAGTTTAGCCCCTCTGCTAGATACAATATACTTCTTGCCTACATCGGAGTATGTCGTCAAGTGTATTATTGGACACGTGAACCCAACAAGTCAAGCACATTTGGAGCAGGTTGCACCTGTATCAGCAAGAAAGGAGTGCCTGTGTTAAGAAATGTCGATATCTGCTTTAGGTGTGGTTTAAATTTTTTACTCAATATACAAATACATACTAAACTAGACATGGTAAACAGGCGACTTCTCCTATAAGAAGCCACCTGTTATATTCTCTGGCCAGCCCTTGTTTTCTTGTCTCTGCATGTATAAATGTAGCATTGCTTTGTTAAGCCAACTTTAACGGATAGGTCAAATCATGTTAAAAGAAACAAATTCATAATTTTATATGCATACTATCTATATAAACGAAAACCTTGTATACATGTTATCCGTTGCAGCATAGACGAGCTATTCCGTACACTTGCTATAGGTAACGTTCTTGTAACGCTACCAACTCTCTGCACTCTCTGTCCTGCCCGAATGTCCTACTATCATTACGCACATTGTGCAGTCCATGCGTCCACAGTGTCACAAAGCGTATTTTGCCATGCTACTTTTCATTGGCGTTGCGATAAATACGCGAACACATCTGTGACCCATAGAGGCAGTTGGAGGTATCTTCATTCATGAGTAACCAGGAACTATTTAGTAATGTGTTCGCTCCCCGCAGTCGTCGTCGTTTCCTTGAACAAGCAGGCGCGCTTGGCGTTTCCTCACTTGCACTGGCATCATTTTTAGAAGCATGCGGTAGTTCTTCCACCACAACCACAACGACAGGTAGTGGTAGTAGCGTGAACATGGCGGGTCCAATCGACTTGCAAACGTTAATCACGAATGCAAAAAAGGAAGGCAAGCTAGAAGCGGTGGGTATTCCACCAGAATGGGCTGATTACAAAGACATTCTCGCTGGCTATGCCGCAAAATATGTTCCAGTGGATTATCAGGCCGAAGCAGAGTTTTCCTCCGCACAGGAACTCGAAGTATTCGTAAAGTCGAAATCACATGCTCATGGCGATATTGGTGATGTTGGCTTTAAATTTGGGCCACAGGCCATGCAACAGGGGCTTGTTACACCCTACAAGCATGCGAATTGGGCTGATATTCCCGACAATCTTAAGGATCCCAATGGCAACTGGTGCACTGAGTACTATGGTACACAGGCATTTGTTGTCAACACAGATATTGTAAAGAACGTACCAACCTCGTTCAAAGAATTGCTCACGGGTGACTATAAGAACCAGGTTGGCATTGACGGTGATCCTCGTCAAGCGAATGATGCCTTCATCGCGGTCTACTCGGCAGCACTTGCGCAGAGTGGGAGCATTAATGACATTCAGCCGGGCATTGATTTTTTCAAGCAATTGAAACAGAAGGGCAACTTCAGTTCTGCTCGCGCGAATATCGCTAACATGACCAAGGGTGAAGTTGCCATCGGTATCATGTGGGACTACCTCGGACTCGGTTTCCGTGACACGCTCAACGGCAAGCCCAATCTCAAGGTTCTTATTCCTTCTGACGGTTCGATTGCTGGTCCTTATGTTTCTATTGTCAATAAGACTGCGCCAAATCCCTTCGCTGCGCGTTTGTGGATCGAATATCTCTTCTCTGATGAAGGGCAATTGTTCTTCTTAAAGGGATACGCACATCCAGCACGTTACCAGAAGCTGGTAAGCGCAGGCAAGGTGCCCGCAGACCTTTCAGCAAAGCTTCCTGCCGCAGAGCAGTACTCGAACGTCAAGTTCGTCACTGATCTTACGTTGCTCTCAAAGGCTTCGGATACGTTGACGCAGAACTGGCCTTCCGTTATCGGCCAGTAGTTTACGTAGGATAGTTGCTTCTTAGCGGACATAGCAGGCATGCCTGCTATGTCCGCTAAGAAGCAAC
>CAZZVE010000210.1:0-9141 GCA_964657325.1 uncultured Ktedonobacterales bacterium | reverse complement strand
AACGTCACATGATACCAAACACAGGGTACCCTGTGTTTGGTATCATGTGACGTTATCAATACACGCTGTATGAGAGATACTATACCCGATGCAATACGTTGACGGTATTCGTGTTATCGTCGGTGAAGTAGACTTCGAGATTGCCATCTTTATCCATGGCTGCTGCTACTCCAAACAATGCAGACCCGTTGCCTGTGTCAGCGTCTACTGGCACGTTGTCGATCTGGACATCACCAACGACTTTGCCTGTCGAGAGGTTCAGTTCTATAAGATCGTTCTTCTGTGAATTTACCACAAGTAAGTGGCCTGTTGTTGGGCTAATAGTGAGACCAACAGGACCTTGTAGCGGATTGCCTTTGAAGACGGTCATGCCCTGATTTGTCGATTTCGTATTCTGTGTATGATGAGTTGAACTGTTTGGATAGGCCGCGATACGGTTGTTGACGGTATCAAGTGCTAAAAGAACATCCGAATAGGTATCATCGCCTACACGAAGTTTGGACACCCATGTGATTGCGATGAACGTTTGCTTACCTGTATGTGCAAGTTGCCCGATCTGGAAAACCTTGAATGTAACTTTACCATCATAACCTGCAGGGATAAGGTCAATACGGTCGATTGTGCCATCCGCTGCGTTTGTTGAGAAGAAGGATGCAGTCGCACCGTCGTTAGGGTTGTGAACGCCACCATTAAACGCTTGTCCCCATGGCATATTGAACATAGGATTCGTGATAGTGGCAGTAACCTTGCCGTTTGTATCAAACACCTGGATGTTATTACCACTTGTATTAGCAACCCAATTGGAACCTGTCATTGTATTGAACGCTTCATCAGCAGGACCGTTTGTCCCTTTGTCCATCATGTTATTGAGAAGATGAGCAGGTCCTTGTTTGTTAGGAATACGAACCAACGTTTTTCCTGTCTGATTGGCACCAAAGTTCGTGACGACAAGATCGCCGGGTTTTACGGCTCCTGGCATCTTTGCTACTGAAGATGGCGCAATCGCAATGCCATAAGGGTTGGCATCAGTTGTAACAGTCTTGCCAGCACCATCAACAACAAACATCGTACTTGCCACTGGCGAGACAGTATGGAGATCACCAATAGTGCTATAGCGAGCATGATATCCGTTGTTGTTATTGTTATACTGCTGACCATTGTTGTTATACTGCTGCTGTCCGTTGTTGTTATTATTGTTGTTTTGTACTCTCTGGACCCCTGAGTCGCCTATGCCTGCCGCATGGATGATGCCTGTATTGTTTAACACGAGAATAGCACCGACAGCAAGCATAATGCTAAGGAGGGCTATACTCAGTGACAAGATAAGCGAAGTACGTTTCCTAGACATGAAAGTCTCTCCTAGAATTTTTCCGTGGTCGCTCTGAAAAACAGAGCGACTCACTAGTTTCACAGTAAAACGAAAGTTGTACTATTGACCTTGTTGAGTGGCCTGCGGACTAGGCGTTGCCAGTGGCGCAGGTGTGGTCTGTGTGGTAGGCGTTGTTTGCGTTGCCACAGGTGTAGTAGGTGTAGTCTGCGTTGCTACAGGCGTGGATGTAGGTTGTGTGCCTTGTTGAGTGCCTGCTGCCGCACAAGTAATGTTCACCTGATTCGTAGCCGTCACCGCGAAGGTGCAAGCCTGTCCATTGCTGGTCTGTGTTCCTGTGCAGTTAGGGATAGCAGTTCCATTGAATACACAGTTTACAGGTGTATTCGTTCCTCCTGTCCCATTGCCTCCACCAGTGCCGTTTCCACCACCAGTGCCAGTACCAGTACCGTTTCCGGTACCATTAGGAACAGTGATGGTTGCCGCTGTTGCTACGCCATTTCCATCTACTGTCACCGCGACAGGATTAGGCTGATTCAATAGTGCAGCACAGTTGAGGCCATTGGCTCCAAAGGTTGCAGACAAGCGTTGTGACAGGAAAGTAAAGAGATTGTTAGCCACCGCTGTATCAGGTGATGGACGATTGATCGTCGTCTGCATATCGAGCTGTAAACGAGCAGGTGCTGTGTTCAGTATGTTGGTGCAGTAGGTAGTTGTGCTCGCGCCATTCAAGTTGAAGACAAGTGGCTGATCTACGCCGAGACGGTACGCATTAACCTTGAGCAGATTTGGCTGTCCGTTCACAAGCACCATCGGATCGTTTGCAGGTACAACGGCTATAGGAGCACCTTGGAATTTCGCAGCCTGTAGCTCGTTAAGGGGCAGTGCTGGAACCATTTGACCAGGATCAGCAAGGTCTGGTGCTGTCCATGGATGACAACCGAGGGCACCATCTAACGCGACAGCGAGAAGGCGATTGTCACTAGCATTCACCTGCAACTGTGGCGTCTGCGTTTGTGCACCACCAGCGTTTGTCAATGCTGCACTATTAGCCGCCGTAAGTTGCGCAACCTGACCGTTGCCATTGATAAGATACTGAGTGGTTACATTGTCGCTCTGATCCATATCGACCACACTAAAGTCACGAACCGTTGGGCAAGTCTTGCCATCGTTTGCCGTTCCAAGTGCAGGTGGTACGAGTTGCCCACGTCGCATCGCAAAATTGGCGACGGCGAAGAATGTTGGCGCGTTGCAGTACGCGAATTGTCCAAAGATAGAACCATTAGTGCCGTTGACACATCTTCCTTGTCGCAGACTCCCGTTATTATCTTGCAATGTCAAGTTGCCACCATTAAAGCCAAACCAGAGAGCCACAACACTGGCGGCTGGCAACTGTGGCACAACAGGTTGTGCGGCTGGCTGTGTCCCATCGTCAACAACAACGGGATTATAGACAGAGATCGCACCTGTTCTGATATCAATAACGGCACCTTGCACAAATGCAGCTTGTGTTTTCGCCGCTTCATGACATGCACCGTTTGCTGGATTCGTAGCAACTAGTCGATATGGTGTCGCTAATCCTTGTGCTGATAATGGATTGGGAGGCACGATAAGCGTGCAATCCATGTTATCCGCCGCACCTGCTGCATGTGAAGATGCCAGACGTGGCGCGACAAATACAACCAGAGCTAGCACCATAAGTATTAGCGGTACACTAACTCCCAGAAGGAGCAACGGAGAGACGCGTTTGCGATATCCCTCGTTTGCTCTTCCTGCGTGTTGCTGTTTAAGCATACATTTCTTCTCCCTTTTGCTGAATATACAAACACCTCATACGTATGTTGTCCAGAACTCACTATGAGCAGACAAGAATACGTTCTTCAAAGATGTCACACGTTTATATGTGGAGACATACATTGAAATACTCTGATATTTCTTGCGCAGAAATGATCTAGGCAAAGAATACCCCATCGAAAAAGGAGTTACGCATGGATTTTTATTTGTGTATAAGAAAGTACCAATTTAGGTCTATGAGGGGTTGCGAAACCTTTACCCAAAAGTGCTTGTGATGAGGAAAATGGACTATGGTATGATGAGGATGTCCGGTTTACTGTAGTACATAGTCACAGGATAAAAGATATGGGCACCTTGAAAGGGTGCCCATATCTTTTATCCTGTGACTATGTACTACATTATTGACGCGAAGGAACGGTGCGCTCATGCTGTTCTTCCTGTGTCAAGATTTCAGTACGTTCAGGTGCTAATCTTTTGAAAATGAAGAAGCCCGTGTAGAACATGACGATCCACATAGCAATGTCAAGCAGAATTGACAGTGGGCTTGACCATTTGGGGTTGTAGGGAGAAATCACAAGCAAGCCACCCCAGAGATCGCGCACTATCCCAAAAACAGGAACACCAAAGAGTAAGAGCCGCGAGAACCAATGATTGCGCCCACGCCAGAACCGCCAGATGAGCAGGTAGATCACGCTCCCATAAAACAAAATGGGTGAGATATAAAAGGGCAAGGGCACAAAAAATGTTAAGCCACTGATCGTATAGTGCCATACATTCGTAAAATAGGCTACAATATCTACAAGGATGTTTATTAAACCCAACACCAGACCGCCGAGCAACGAGGAAAAAACTACGCTCCTGGGCGGGTGAATAAACAGAAGAAATGCAAAGTAGACTACAACAATGAATGCAAGGTCAAGTGTCAAAAAAGATCGTATTTCCATGAAAGAGTATTTCCTTCGTCGTATACTATGTGTACATATCTCTGCCTGATAGGGTAGTGCGTTCTCAGTGTTTCGTCAAGGGCAGAAAGGACAACCATATGAATATTCATCCTCTTCGTGTAGCACTAGCTCAAATAAACGTTATTGTTGGCGATCTAGGAGGCAATGCACAAAAGATACAAGCTGCAATGCACACAGCTTCTGCCGAAGGTGCACACATTGTCTGTCTGCCAGAGCTTGCATTGACAGGCTATCCACCCGAAGACCTACTGCTCAAACCTGGCTTTGTCGATGCGAATCTACGTGCGTTAGACGAACTTGTAGAGGCGAGTCAAGCGTTCTCTGGTTTGACAACGGTGGTTGGTTTTGTAGACCGTGATCACGATATCTATAACGCCGCCGCCATTATTCATGAGGGCAAGTTGGCTGGTGTGTATCATAAACATTTCCTGCCGAATTATGGTGTATTTGACGAGAATCGCTATTTTCGTGCGGGCCGTGCTGCACCTCTTTTTCTGCTTCACGGTATTCATGTTGGTATCAACATCTGTGAGGATATCTGGTATCCTACAGGACCTCTAACACAGCAGGCATTTGCTGGCGCGGAGGTTATTCTCAACATCAACGGCTCGCCCTACAATTTAGGGAAGGAGACCGCACGGGAAGAAATGATCTCTACACGCGCCGCCGATAATGGTGTGATTATCGCCTACCTCAACATGGCAGGCGGACAAGATGAACTGGTCTTCGATGGTGGCAGCATGGTGTTTAACGAGCGTGGCACACTCATCGCACGTGCCAAACAATTTGAGGAGGACATGCTGATCGTCGATCTCGATACACCCTCTGTCTTTCGCTCACGCCTTCATGACCCACGCCTTCGCAACGTTCGCTTTAAGGACCCATCAGAAGAGGTGCCTGTCATAACGGTTGACACACGCCCACTTTCGGCTCCAACCATCAATAATCACGCTCTGCTTGGTGCCCCTCAACGTATCGAGCCGAAGATGTCGCATTTACAAGAGGTATACTCTGCGCTTGTCTTAGGCACAGGCGACTATGTACGTAAGACAGGCTTCAAGAAAACCGTTATCGGTCTTTCTGGCGGCGTTGACTCGGCATTGACTGCTGCCATCGCTGTTGATGCGCTTGGTGCCGAAAACGTGTTAGGTATCCTTATGCCCTCCGGCTATTCATCCGAAGGTAGTAAGACAGATGCTCAAAAGCTCGCGGAAAATCTTGGTATGCAGTACCTGATGATTCCAATTGAGGAGACCTTCCGCACATCACTTAAGATGATGCGGCCCGCGCTCGGTGATGAAGACCCCGGTTTGGCTGCTGAGAATCTACAATCACGTATTCGTGGCAATATCATGATGACGATCTCTAACAAGCTTGGTCCCCTCGTGTTGACAACGGGCAACAAATCCGAGATGGCGGTCGGCTATAGCACTCTCTATGGTGATATGGCAGGTGGCTTCTCAGTACTGAAAGATGTCTTGAAAACGTTGGTCTACGAATTGTGTCTCTACCGCAACAGTATTGGAGACACGCCCGTTATTCCGCAGCAAGTCATTGACAAGCCACCATCTGCAGAACTGCGCCCAGATCAGAAGGATGTCGATAGCTTGCCACCCTATGAGATACTGGACCCTATCCTCAAAGCCTATGTTGAGGATGACCGCAGTGTCGAAGAGATGCTGGCAATGGGTTACGAGCGCGCCACCATTGAGCGAATCATCCGCCTTGTCGATATCAACGAGTATAAGCGGCGTCAAGCACCCGTCGGTGTGAAAATCACGCCACGCGCTTTCGGACGTGATCGCCGCCTACCAATTGCCAACAAATTCCGCGAATCGCTCTAAAACTTCACACTTAGAGGAATGATGGTGTGCGGACGCACACCATCATTCCTCCGAGTACTCTAACACCTTTTTGCGACGTGCCTTTTGGACGACTGATAGCCATTGTGGGTCCTGTAGCGGAAGTTGTTCGGGACCTTCGAGTTGCGTCGTTGCCTCGGTGATCCAGGCTAGTTCGCTCTCTAAACGTGTTCGCATGTACGAAAACACAAGCGCATTATATTCATCGACGAACGCACTTCCGTTTTTCTGCCATTCTTCCATGTAGTTCAATAGGTCAAGCGACTCCTCGCGGCGTGCTTGTAACTGCTCAATCAATGTTGTGCGCTCCTTGCCTGCGGCTCCCCAAAACAACATCTTCAAAAGAAGCTCGTCACGCATAGGAATAGGATACTCGCTCGCCTGCTCAAGCCAGTTTGTCAGTTCTTGCCAACCCTGCGCGGTCAACTCATAGACCTTTTTATGTCGTCCATCATTGCCCTCTTCTTGTACCTCTATCAAGCCCTCTTGCTCCAGTCGTTTGAGATGCGGATAGATGCTACCAAAGCTGGATGCAGAGAGCAATGCCGCGCCCCCTTTTTCAAATTCTGCCTTCAAATCATAGCCTGAGCAAGGTTTCACACTAATCATACCTAATATGCTTTGTTCAATCGCCATAGGTTCCCCCATCTTCTATATAATGTATTGTTACTCCTACAACGCGTTAGACATAGACTCTTTAACCAAACGGTATCGTAACAAACATCGGTAGGGGCAGCAATTCATTGCGTCCATCCGCATCAGGAAGAATTACTAGATTATAATCGCGTGTCGAGTTGTGGAGAACATGACAGGGGCAAGCCCTGTCACTACTATATTGACCACTACGGCGTGGCTTTGCCACGCGAAACCATGTATAGGAGTGACAGGGCTTGCCCCTGTCATGCTAACGACGACCTGTTTCACATACAATCTTTGTATGACCTATGACCTATTTCACAAAATTAATTGGTTGACTATGGTATACTATCACTCATAAATGTCGTTTTGGTGAGTAGCGCATGGGCCGATTCAGAGGAGGAGATATCGGTTGACGAGGTGGAGACCGTTCGGACACGTCAGCGGGGAGTCTCCAGGGGCGATCACACTCCTGAAAAGAGGGCGGGCAAATCCAGTTGGTAACGATTGGCACAAGACGCTCTTGGTGATGATGTCGTGTATATGTATGAGGTATGCCGTAAATAGGTATGCCTGTTTTGAGTTAAACATTTACACGCGCAGAGAAAGAGAAATCGACACATGTGCGGTATCATTGGATACGTCGGCCCGCAGGGGACCGATGTTACTACTCTTTTGCTTGATGGACTAACACGCCTTGAATATCGTGGTTACGATTCGGCTGGCATCGCTGTTTTGACTACCGATGGCACACTTGAACTCCACCGACGCGCTGGCAAAATCTCCAATTTGGTCGCTTCAGTCGCTAATGGCTCACATCCTGCTCCTGGTCCGCTCGGCATCGGTCACACACGCTGGGCCACACATGGACGCCCTAACGATATCAATGCCCATCCTCATGCTGATAATACGGGTACGATCAATGTTGTGCATAACGGCATCATCGAGAACTACACAGAACTTCGTATGGAATTGCAACAGGAGGGCTATGTCTTCCACTCAGAAACGGATACCGAGGTGTTGCCTCACCTGATTGCACGTGCCTACTTTGGCGAAGCGCAACACGACCTGGAACGCGCGGTACGTCTCGCATTGCAGCGTATCGAAGGTTCGTATGCTATCGCAGTCATAAGCCGGGAGCAACCTGATCTGATCGTTGGAGCACGACACGGTGGCGGTCCCCTCGTCATCGGCCTCGGTGAGCATGAGCAGTTCCTGGCCTCGGACATCCCTGCCATTCTAAAACACACACGTACCATCAAAATTCTTGACGAGGGTGAGATGGTCACGCTTCGACCAGAAGGTGTCGCTATCACCACCATTGAAGATAGTACACCTGTAACACGTGACTCCTTGACGATTGATTGGGATACTGAGGCTGCCGAAAAGGGGGGCTACCCTCATTTTGTGCTCAAAGAAATCTATGAGCAGCCTGATGCTATTCGTCGTGCTCTGCTTGGACGCGTACAGAATGGGGAATTGCACTTGAGCGAGATTGAGCGCATGCAGCAAGCAGGTCTGCTAGACAAAATTCAACGCATCATCATCGTCGCGTGTGGTACATCATTTCATGCTAGTATCATTGCTAAGTACGCGATAGAGCAGTGGGCGCGTATCCCTGTTGAGGCGGTGACGGCTGCCGAGTTTCGCTATAGCAACCCAATTGTGGGACCAGAGACGCTCTGTATTGCCGTGACACAATCGGGAGAAACGGCGGATACACTCGTAGGTATCCGGCAAGCACGTGAACATGGCGCGCCAGTTATCGCTATCACCAACGTCGTCGCTAGCGCGATCACACGTCTCTCTGATGCAGTGCTTTACTTACAAGCAGGGCCAGAGATTGGTGTGGTCGCCACAAAAACGTTCGTCACCTCTGTCACTGTGTTATATATGCTTGGCCTCTATCTTGCTCAGCAACGCGCACATGTCGCGCAAGTAACAGTAAGCGAGGTTCTGGAGGCTTTAGAACGTATTCCAGCGCAGATTCAGAAGATACTCGACGAGGCATCGAGTAGCAAGGAAGACGTGATTGAGCCGCTAGCAAAACGCATGGCAAGTGTGAGTAGTATAATTTTTATCGGTCGTGGCGTCGGCTACCCCACCGCGTTAGAGGGTGCGCTGAAACTCAAAGAGATATCGTACATTCATGCGGAAGGTTTCCCAGCAGGAGAACTAAAGCATGGTTCTATTGCCTTGCTCGACCCTGACGTGCCGCTTATCGCCGTCGCAACCGCGTCACATGTCTACGAAAAGGTGGTCAGCAACATGCAAGAGGTGAGAGCGCGTGATGCTCATATCATCGCCGTTGCCACTGAGGGCGACGAGAAAATAAAGCAGCACGCCGACGACGTAATGTATGTTCCCGCCACTCTTGAGATGCTAAGTCCACTCCTGGCAAGCGTCCCCCTACAACTGTTCGCCTATCATACAGCGGTAGCAAGGGGATGCAACGTGGATCAGCCGAGGAACCTAGCAAAATCTGTGACGGTGGAGTAGGTTCAGGATACAGTATAACTCCTTGTCCACGAAGAATAAAGTTGTGGACTCGCAGAAT
>CAZZVE010000209.1:0-9190 GCA_964657325.1 uncultured Ktedonobacterales bacterium | reverse complement strand
GATGCGTTTTCAGCACCATCTCTTTTTCTGTATCAAATTATAACACTAACGGATTGCTTTGTGGTAGGTCGGGCGTAAATTCATGCAACACGATTGAGGCACCACAGGCTTGGTCGGGCGCAATCCAAAGAAGGGGGCGTGGATAGTCTGGATGCTCCTTGTAAGTATAGGTGACATTGTGGGCATCGAGGTAGCGGCGTGATGCCGTGAGGTTCTCGACAGCTAGCGTTATGCGGCACAGACTTTCGCCAAATTGCTGAAGATGCTGTGCCAGTGCACCCGGTTCTGGAAGATAGGTGGCATCGCCGACAGGATCGAGAAAGGTAGGTAGGGGTGTGGCTAGCTCAAAACTCTGAGCACTCTCATCAAAGCGAAATGCCACAAGTGTTGCGTCCCACGAATCTGCCTCACCCGAAAACTGTTCCGATGCTTGTAAATCATATATATGTGCAAACCGTTGGCTTGCCTCGTCAAGGTCTGCTACCGCCAGTGTGGTACTGAGCACTTTTGTCACGCCCAATGGATGCTCTGGCGGAGTAGTCCATCCAGCTAGACGAGAACGTCTTTCCCCACCTGTACTATCATGTTGAATCAGAAATGGATAGTGTTGTGTCAGGTCAGGACGTTCAATGTTGGTACGCAACCAACCTCTTGTACGACCATCTCCTGCATTGAGTGACCCTTTTTCAGGTCCCACAAGAGAGATGCCGCGTGCTTTCATCGCCTCGGTATCCGCTTGCAAATCGTTTGAAGCCAGCACGAAGTTCAGGTAGCCTTCACCTTTTGCTAGTCGTTCCACGATGCTCGCCTGAGCCTCGTCTGGTGTGCGAATCGTAATGAGTTCCAGGTAGGTGTCACCAATTCCGATGATACGATTAGCGGTGCCAACTTTTGGGTGAATACCACCACCACTCGGTATAAGTCCGAGCTTATCTCGAAACATCTCTGTTGCCGTGTCAAGGTCTTTCACGCCGATAATGATATGGTCAAGTCCTGTTAGCATCGGTCCCTCTTCTTGATTATGAAAATTCTGCTATTGTGTGTTTCCAGTATACAAAAAAAGCGGTTGGGAATGTCAAACGTGCTCCCACGTTTGACATTCCCAACCGCTTTTTTTGTATATCATTTACCCGCGTGTACGGACGAGTTCACGGTCGCTGATAGTCTTTGGACCATCAACACGTCTGCCACGACCAAAGCCAAGTTCACCCTTCTCCCACATAACCAGTAGCATACTGGCATTGAAGATGGAAGAGTAGGTTCCGCTTATGATGCCGATGAGCAGTGCTAACGTGAAGTTATGCACGCTACCTGTACCACCGAAGAGTGTTAGAGCACTCAAGGTGAAGATAACCGTCAATGATGTATTGAGTGAACGCGCCAATGTTTGCACGAGGCTTGCATTCACTACCTCATCAAAGCTCTCAGAGGTACGACGTTGCATGTTTTCACGGATACGGTCAAACACCACAATTGTGTCATGGACTGAGAAACCGACGACGGTTAGTAGGGCAGTGATAAACAGCGTGTCCACCTGGATGTGCAATGCCCAGCCCAGGATAGAGAAGATGCCGACAACCACCAACACGTCGTGCAGCAATGCGATAATCGCACATGCACCATAGCGCCACGGTTTGGACACCTTACGGAACGCGAACGAGATGTAGAGCAGAATGAGTACCGACGCTGCGAGAACTGCGAAGATAGAATTTCGGATAGTATCGCTAGCAACCGATGGACTCACTTCGTAGTTTCCATTCAACGCGACATACGCACCAGTACTGTTGAAGAGTGCTGCATACACCTTTGGTAGGTCGTTCTCACCGATGGTTGACGTTGTTGCAATGCTTACCACCTGTGTCGAACGGCCCTGCTGTACATCGACAACCTTCACAGGTGTACCTGTAGAAGCGGGAGTACTGGCAACGGTGGGTGTTGCCTTTACGGTTGGTGAAGGTGTTCCTGTGCTTGTCGTTGCAACAGGTGTTGCGCTTGTTGCCGTCGTGGCACCTGTATTCGGCAACTTGGCAAGAGTTGTTTGTATGTCGCTCAGTTGAGGTGCATTCGTAAATGCTGTTAGCGTGACCTGTGTAAACAACTTTCCGTCAGGGCCTGTAACGTCAACGTAGGTGGTTTTAACAGCACTACCATATTTGTTTTGTATGGCTGTGGTGATTGCACTTTGTACAGTTCCATCAACTTGTGTGTTGAGATGTACCCAGGCAATTTTATTGCCTGCTTGTGACGCATTTGTACCTGCGTCACCCAGCGTTACTTGAAGATCGGTGAGCTTGAGTGGCTTGAGTGCCGTTTGTACCTGCTCAATCGTGAGTACCTTTTGTGGGCGTAGATCAACAGTGGCACCACTACGGAAGTCGATACCGACATTGAGGCCCGTCGCGATGAGTGAGATTAGCCCTGGTACGATGATCAAAAGCGAAATGCCAATAAAAATCCAGCGATATTTTACAAGATTAAACACAACATACTCCTCTACACAGTGCTATTCCGCCGTGCCAGCGATGCGGTGGCAGTAGCAATGGAGCCAACAGGAAGCCCGAACAAAGCGGGGTGATTGACAACGCCTGTCGGAACGAGCAGGTTCAACAATGTACGCGTGACAACAACGGCTGTAAACATACTCACGACCACGCCCAAGAACAGCGTCGAGGCGAAGCCAACGATGATGCTCGCGCTAAAGTTGCTGCCGAAGTAGAACAAGACCGCGCATGTAATAAGCGTTGAAATGTTTGAGTCGCGGATAGAGGGCCAAGCACGCCTCCACCCAATGTCAATCGCAGAGGAAAGCAATCTACCAGCGCGCAATTCTTCTTTGATACGCTCGAAGATCAAGATGTTTGCGTCTACCGCCATACCAATTGAAAGCACGAAGCCAGCGATACCAGCTAGTGTCAGCGTAACACCTAGAACTTTAAAGATGGCAAGCGTGAACAATGCATATAGAACCAATGCCACGTCTGCTAGCAAACCGGGCAAACGATAGTAAAGCAGCATGAACAAGACTACAATACTCAATCCAATTGTGGCAGCGAGAATGCTACGATTGATAGCATCCTGACCAAGTGTTGGTGAGACTGTCTCATAACTTGCAATTTTCAAAGGTACAGGAAGCGCACCATACTTGAGGACGTTGACAAGTTGTGTGGCCTGATCGAGCGAGAAGTTACCAGTGATCTGACCCGTACCAGGAAGTTGCGACTGAATGACTGGTGAAGAAATGACCTGTCGATCCAGAGTGATGGTCAAATAGTCGCCGATATGTGCTTTCGTAAAATCGCCCAGACGCCCAAATGCTGCACCCTGCATACCAAAGTTAATTTCGTAGCCAGTGCCGCCCGTTTGTGAATTCTGACCAACACTGAGCGCATTAGGGTCCAGGTCTTTACCTGTAAAGAGTGCTTTGGTCCCACCATTGCTCGATGTATATTGTGTGGGGTCAAACGCAGTGCCTGCTGGCACACTAGTGGTGCCTGTATCCCAGAACTCAAGTACACCACTTTTTAACAGCGTCTCGATTTGTTGTTGCTGATTACCGCCGTTTAAGCCGGGTAATTCAACCGCGATACTATATTGACCAGCCGTTTGCTGTGTGCGAATACTTGGTTCGTTAACGCCTAGACCGCCGTTGACACGGTTCTCGATCTGTGTGCGTGTATTTTCGATCTGGTCCGAGGTTGGATTTTGCCCATTCGATGGTACTAGCAGGACGCGCACACCGCCTTGCAGGTCGAGTCCTTGTTTGAAGACAAATGGATTGGGAATGCCGTGAAATGCTTGATTCGTCTTCGCATTTGGGTTGGGCCAGAAGATGACATATGCTGCGCCCACCGCCAACAAGATAATGAAGAAGAGGAGTGTGAGTGTTCCTCGCCGCATAACTATTATTTCCTCTCACCATGACTAACTATCTTACAAATTCTTACGTATAGACTGTTTGTTGCGTCCTTACAGATACTTATTTGCCATAGAGGACGCGATACATCGGTCCCTACATATTAGACTGCCCGTCTTCTTCTTTGGGCGCACAATAAAGAACGTTCCTTAGGTGGAACGTGGCAACATGCCATAATTATCGAGTGCAGTATAGCATAGTTAACCCTTGTTGCATATACACGATGCTGAACCCAACTATTTTCTCATCTCCACTTTTTGGTAGAAAGCATATCTGTACATATGGAGAGTAAGAGGGAATACAACCTTCGTTGTTTTGTTGCGTAGCTATATTAAGACTGATCAGATGCGGTAGGGGCAGCACTTCATTGCGCCTAATGATGGGGGTGGTGGAGGGGCAACGTATCGGCAATGATTTATTTCTCCGACGTGAACCCCTCCCCACCCATCTTTGGGCGCAATGAAGTGCTGCCCCTACCGATACCAATGTTACCCGCTTAGGATGTCAATATTCGTCACACGATGTTTCCCTTCCATTGTACATGATAGAGCAAGATACGTCGTCATATACAGAGAAACAATTTTATACACGTTTTAAGATAAAAGAGGACAAGAGAAAAGAAGGAGCCTTCGTTAATTATGGAAGAAACAATGCAAGGATCGGAGTACGCGACAACACCCACGCTCGATCCTACGCGCAAGGTTGTCATGGATGTGCGCAATATTACGAAAAGTTTACCGCTTGGTCGTGAGCGTATTGATATCCTTAAAGGCATCAGTTTTCAGATTTTGAGTGGAGAATTTGTCTCTATCGTGGGGCCATCGGGTTCTGGTAAGAGCACGCTCCTTGGCATTATCGCGGGGCTTGATAATCCTACCGATGGACAAGTGTTGATCGACGGTGTAGACATCACACGCATGGGTGAGGGGCGTTTAGCATCGGTTCGCAATAACAAGATTGGTATGGTCTTTCAGGCGTATAACTTGATTCCCACCCTGACAGCACAGGAAAATGTCGAGGTGCCTCTATATGTTGGTAAACACAAGGGGTTGCCATCGACACGGGCGAAAGAGTTGTTAACACTCGTGGGACTCTCACATCGTCTGTCGCACCGTCCAAGTCAGCTTTCGGGTGGTGAGCAGCAGCGTGTTGCTATCGCACGTTCGCTAGCAACTGATCCCGCGTTCGTTATCGCCGACGAGCCAACCGGAAACCTGGATGCGAAGAACGGCGAAAATGTGCTGAAACTAATCGCCGACCTGCGGGACCGCACAGGCAAAACATTTATCATTGCGACACATGACCCAGAGGTTGCGCGCCATGCTGATCGAGCCATTCGTATTGTCGATGGTTTGATCGCTTCCATCGACAACACGGGTGGGAGAATTACACAGTAATGAAAGCCTCGATGTACTTTAATTACACTACACGCTCGCTCTTCCGAGGCGGACAACGTACGCTTTTGGCGATTTTTTGTGTCGCCGTAGGTGTGATGGCGATTGTCGCGTTGCAATTGGTGGGTCTCATGATTAACGGAGCCTTCAATAGTAATGTACGCGATGCCAACGGTGGCGATATAGCGGTCACATCTACCAATCAGCCCTTCACACAGGACGATCTATCTTACTTCAACACACTGAAGTCGAATAGCAAAATCACGAACTACACGCCTATCGTTAACGCGACAGGTCGTGTTACGCTCAATAGCTCGACTCGACAAAGTTTCACATTGCGCGCGATTGATCCCGTGACTTATCCAGTGGTGACGCCCCCAACGTTTACCACTCCTAGTGACGGTAAAATCTCTAGTCTGCTCAAAAACGATCAAGTGATTGTCACGGTTCCTTTTGCCAATCAGTATCATAAAAAAGTTGGCGATGTTATTGATATTCATGCATCATCACAGCAGCAAAATGGACGCACTATTCATGCCAAGATAGTCGGCATTGTCTCCGAAACGGGTGTGCTCACGCAGGCTGGAAGTGTTGTCCTAGTCTCAATTAATGATTATAAGGCCGCGGCTCCTAAAGAGGCAGTTACCTATGATACAGTAGATATCTCGACCTCAACGCCAGCGCAGGCTGATGCCGTAGCGAAGGACATTCAGGGCAAGTTCCCTATCTCAACCGCGCAAACTGCCGCGAGTGCATTGAAGCAGCAACAGGACTCGGTTGATAATATCAGAAACTTTCTGGAGATTTCCGGTCTGCTGGCACTGCTAATCGGTGGTATCGGTATTGTTAACACAATGCAGGTCTTGCTGTCACGCCGCAAGACTGAGATTGCGATGCTCAAGACGACAGGCTATCGTCGCTTTGATCTTTACCTGTTGTTTGGTCTTGAAGCAGGTCTACTTGGTCTGATTGGTGGTGTAATTGGCTCCGCTGCCGCGACAGGTGTGAGCTATCTTGTGCGCAACCTTGTGCAGCAGACATTTGGCTTGAACATTCCCTTTACACTCGATCCGCTTACAATCGGTGGTGGTGTGCTGATCGGGCTGGTAACCGCGTTAATCTTTGGTCTTTTGCCAATTGTGCAAGCGGCAAACATCCGTCCGTTGAATGTTATTCGTGACATACCAGAGGGCGCGGGTGCTGGCAGCGTGTTGCTCACTATTGGATTACTGATCGTGCTATCAGTGCTCTTCTGTGGTCTCGCAATCGTCATTCTGAACAATAACGTCTTCTTAGGTCTAGTCGCGGTATACGGTACATTTCTCTTCCTGGGCTTGTTGAGCCTGTTCCTGGTGCTGATAATCTTCCTGGTAAGCAAATTGCCTGTGCCTGAACGCTTCAACATCTGGCTACTCGGCCTTGTCGTAATTGGCCTTGCACTTGCAGCCTTGACCTATAGATTCTCACTTACTCTGAGCATCCTGCTGCTTGTAGTGTCGCTGCTCGGATTGATTATCATGTTCTTGCCGCGTCCCGCGAAGGCAACAACGAAGATGGCCTTCCGTAACCTCGGCCGCACCCGAGCTCGTACCGCTACCACCATGCTTGCACTCTTCGTAGGTGTTTTCACGATTGGTCTGATTCTGGTACTGGGACAAGACCTGCGTGAGAAAATCAATGGTGTGCTTGCTAGTGCGCTAAACTTTAACGTGATCTCGATTACATCGGGCAATGATACTGCTGCGTTACACAACAAACTGCATGCGCTTCCTGGACTGTCTGTATCGCAGCAACGAAATCTCGCGACATTGGCACCTGTATCAGTCAATGGAAAACCAATTCTGACACTTTTACCTAAAGACGACTCAAAGGCATCGACAACCAATTTAGGACGCGGTGGTACACTCTACTTCTTGAGTGGTATCGAAGGCTACGACGTTGGTAACAATCAGCTACCCAGCACTCAAAACCTGACGATTAAGAATGGGCGCAATCTGACCTCCGCTGATGCAGGCACAAACAATATCCTGGTAAATTACCAGTTGTTGGCGGACGATCCTCTGCGTTTGAAGATAGGTGATACGATCACATTTGCTAGCCTTGACCGTCGGACGGAGAAGACGTTGACCATCGTGGGTTCGTATCAGCAATTATCGCTGGGGTCGAACTTATATCCTATTCTAGGGTCATCTGATACAGTGAATGCTCTTAGTCCTGCTGGGCTCAATCAGGCGGTATTCTACATGAAGATTGACCCTGCGAAGGTTGGCAGTGCTGTTGATGAAATTGGTAATACCGTGCCGAACGCGTTTGTGGTCAACCTCGCCAATATTGGCAACGTCATCAACCAGTTCCTGAATGACATATTGTTGACCTTGACTACCATTGCTTCACTCTCGCTACTGGCTGGTATCATCATCATAGCAAATGCGGTCGCGCTTGCGATGCTGGAACGCCGACGCGAACTCGGCATTCTGAAATCAGTGGGCTACACTAGTGGAACCATTTTGAGCGAAGTCCTCATCGAGAATGGCCTTGTTGGTGGCATTGGTGCACTACTTGCGGTGCTATTGGTAACACTTGTGACGAGTCTGCTTGGGACGTTCCTTTTCAAGTCAGCATTTGGCGTCAATAGCGGTATCGCGCTTGCGCTTATCGCTGGCTCAGCAGCATTAGCCATGCTGACCGCCGCGCTTGTCGCATGGGGTTCCGTGCGTGTGCGTCCGTTAGAGGTGCTACGCTACGAATAAGATGTGTATAACGATTGAATACGAAGGATACGTGGGTAGACCTCGGTCTACCCACGTATCCTTCGTATTCAATCGTCATTTTTTATGTTCATGCTTGTCTACTCAAGTATATCTTTGTGCGTGTTACAGATAAGGAACTACGATAGTACGTAGTGGAGGAAAAACACATCATGCAAACACGACAACTTGGCAAGACAGATATACATATCACACCGATTGGCTTTGGAGCATGGGCTATTGGTGGAAGCGATTGGGGTACCCAGAATGACAAGGACTCAATTGCCGCGATTCAGCATTCACTTGCTATGGGCGTAAATTGGATTGATACTGCTGCTGTCTATGGCCTTGGTCACTCTGAAGAGATGGTGGGAGAGGCGATTAAGGGACGCGAACGACCCTATATCTTTACAAAATGTTCTCTTGTCTGGGACGAGAATCGCAAGGTAGGAAATAGTCTCAAAGCAGATTCCATACAACGCGAGTGTGAAGCGAGCCTGAAACGTCTTGGCGTTGACTATATCGACCTGTATCAGATTCACTGGCCCAATCCCGAACCAGACATCGAAGAAGGCTGGGGCAAACTGGCTGACTTAAAGAAACAGGGCAAGGTTCGTGCTATTGGAGTTTCAAACTTCAATGTAGAGCAGATGAAACGCGCCCAGAAAATTGCTCCCATTGATTCGCTACAACCTCCATACTCACTGCTGCGTTCCGATGTCCAGAACGAGATTTTACCATTCTGTGAGCAGGAAAATATCGGCGTGATTGTCTATTCACCAATGGCGTCAGGATTGTTGACCGGTACGATGAGCAAGAAACGCGTGAAAGACATGCCCGACACCGATTGGCGCAAAAAGAGTGAGGACTTTCAGGAGCCACGTCTATCACGAAACCTCAAATTCGCGCAACTCTTGAGCGATATTGGCTTTCCGCATAATGTCAGTGCTGGCGTTGTTGCTATTGCCTGGACGTTGCACAATTCGGCCGTTACGGGTGCTATCGTCGGTGGTCGTAGTCAAGCGCAGGTTGATGGCGTCACTCCAGCCGCCGAGTTCCATCTCAGCTCCAGCGAACTTGCAGAAATCGAGAAATTTCTGCACGATAACCCATAAAGCTGCCTGATGGTTGACATG
>CAZZVE010000208.1:0-9195 GCA_964657325.1 uncultured Ktedonobacterales bacterium | reverse complement strand
TGTATCTCCCTAGCTAAAGCTTGCACATCGTGACTGAGTAGAGGACGACCAGGATACTTCCGCGTTACATATGCGAGCTTTCTGATGGCAATAAGTAGACCAGAGAAGCTTATACGCAGTTCATAATCGGGCGGTAATGCTACAGCCTCTTTGTAGCCTTCTATAAGATATGGCAAGACGAGATTCGGCAACTTTTCGCCATCATGTATACGAAAGTGGCCCAGGTCATAAAATAGGTTGGCTCCTCGAATTTCGCCAAAGTCGATGATGCCTGTGTAATGGCCTTGTTGTTGATAAATGTGGGTTACGTCGAAATCGCCATGAGCGAGCGTTGCCTGCTCTTCGTCGAGCCATGTATCATAGCGTTCAAGGATAGAAGAAATAGCTACCACATCACTACTGCTTAGTATCTGGCTCTTTTCCAGTAAGATCAGATCGTTCTCAAGATGCTCATAGACGAATGCCCTATAGGATGGGAACTCTGCTTCCAGTTGCGTTACGTCGCTACGATCTCTACGAATCCAGCCAAAGTGTTTTACGGGTATACTATTGATGAGCGCAAGGTCTCTGCCAGCTTCTCTAAGAATAGCTTTTTGGTCCTCTTGTGAGGTGCAATACCCCAAATGAGTCCCTTGAATTTCTGTAATAAGCATGAGTGATTGCTGGAAAACTTCATTGTAATGCTCGTAGTACACCACTTCTGGCACTTTAACACCTTTGGCTCTCAGCACTTGATGCACATAGACTTCGGGTGCAAAACTGGCGTCTATTTCTGGAAGAAGACGAAGATAGAAAATTTCGTTGTTGCTGTGTATTCTGTAGACGTAAGTAGAGACGCCTTCCTCTACACGTTCAATGAATGACATAGGAAGATGCGAGAGGAGATGTTGTATCTCTCTCCTTACCACCTGTATATCTGGAGAATCATTTTTGTTGGGGAACGTGTTCAATTCCTCTACAATACATCACCACCTGATGCTATATAGCGTTGTGCATCAAAAAAAGGGGCAGGCGCGGACGACATGAATGTGTCAACACCTGAAATATGAAAGCCACATTCAAGTAGTGCTGCTAAACAGGGGTGTGGACCTGGCACGTCAATACGTAGCACGTCTGCTTTCTGCAAAGCAAACTTTACGGTAGCGAGGACACAAGATGCTGCATCCTCTAGATTGCTAACGCCAATTGGTCCCAATGTACATGCTTCTGGATACCAAAGTGTTCCTGCTTTTAATCGCACGTAGCCATAGCCTATCACCTGCTTTTGCCGCCGAAACCAGAGAGGAACTGCACCGTGTTGTTGTATCCAGAACTGATGATCGACAGGGCGTTCACGCCCACTGATTTGTGCATCCCAACGTATCAACTCAGGATCATTGGCATCGGCCTCAACAATCTCCACATCGTGAATTGAAGGTGTCGCATGAGTTGGTTTCTGTAGTCGAAGTCCGAAATAAGGCCACTGTGGACGCATTCCTTCTCGAATATAAAGGGCAAGCGCACGGGGATCACTTGAACTTTCCGTGCAACGAATAAGAGTGCTCTGTGGTAAAACCGCATGGAGAAGCGTTTTTCCTAGATGTTGTGATTGTTGTGTTGGTTTAACGAATAAATCCGTGAGAAATGTCACGTTTCCTCTAGTAATAGCACCCGCAAATGCAAGCACCTCTTCATCTTGCTCAGCAACATACATTGTTCCGGTTTGAAGAATATGGTGCAAAGATGCTGGAATATCCCCCATTGTAGGTGGGTTAGGACTATTCAGTACCTCGTTTTGATAGAACACCGCATACATCGACCTGAGGTCACGCTCATGAGCTGGGCGAAAATTTATCATGTCTTGGTCTTCCTTCAAATGATGGTTTTCGTAGAGACTCCGTTTACGGCGTCCACGGCGCAATTCATTGCGCGAAATCTGCATGAGGTGATTGTCTGACACATGTATAGGCGATAAATCGCCCTCGGACGCCGTCAACGTGGTCCCTATGGCTTTTGCAACAACTCGTCTATCGTGTCGAGCACTTGCATAATGTCGAAGGGCTTGCCGAGATGAGCGTCACAGCCGACAGCTTTTGCGCGTTCCTCGTCGGCTTTGGTAACGTAGGCGGTGACGGCGATGATGGGCGTATGCTGAAACTCCGGCTTCTGACGTAATTGCTCGACCGCTTCCCAGCCCGTTATGCCTGGCAGAGACATATCCATAAGAATGAGACTAGGACGATGGGCGACGGCTTGCTCCACCGCGACATTGCCATCTTCAGCGAAGTACAGCGTGTAGCCTTCGTCCTCAAGAACCTGTCCGAGCAGAGTACGCATGTCCTCACTATCATCGACAATGAGAATTGATTTGTTGTTTTGCACGTCTCTTACTACTCCTCTATCGCATCAGGAATGACGCGCAATATGATTACATCCGGCTTAGAGTTTTGCACGATGTCTAGCATTTGCAGTTCACTAGACGCGGTTTTCACCGTTAAGCCTGCTTCAGAAAGGACACGCTCTAACATCTCGCGTGCTGAACGCTCCGTATTTAGGACAAGAAATGGTTGCTGTATGGTAGCGACATCAGATGAGCCGTTTGTAGTTTCCACTTGTTCGGCGACCACACTAGAAACAGTGATTGGCGCAAGCGTTTTATGTAACGCAACCTGACGTAATGTATTCAGCAATGAGTCGCGCTCCACAGGTTTGACGAGATATTCGTCGGCACCTAAGACATGAGCAGCTGAGCGGTCTTCGAGCACAGTAAGCATGATAACAGGAATTGTAGAAGTTGCAGGATTAGAGCGTAGTTGATGCAGGATTTGCCATCCATTGACCTCTGGCATCATCACATCAAGCGTAACAGCTACTGGTTGTAACCTCTGTATCATTTCTACAGCTTTGGTTGAGTCGTTGATACCAACCACTTTATAGGGTGAGTTCTCTAACGCATTGTTGATAAGACTGAGCACATCAGGATTATCGTCAATCGCTAATATGAGACGCTGATCTTGCTCGTCGCCTTCTTCGAGCGTCTCTATAACGTTCGCCGTTGACGACTTACCTTGAATGGCTAAAGCACCACTATTAAGGCGTGTATCTTGTTGTTCAACACGCAACGCACGAGCGCGAACAGGTAAGTAGATAGTGAATGTGCTGCCCTTGTCGGGTGTGCTTTGTAACTCTAGTTTTCCACCAAGGAGAGCGGTTAATTGACGCACAATCGAAAGACCTAAACCTGTGCCACCATATTTACGTGTGTTACTACCATCAACCTGATAGAATGCTTCAAAGATACGCTCTTGCATTTCTTGCGAAATGCCAATACCTGTATCCTGTACAGAAATAGCGATTTGGTCATCATCACTGTTATATATGCTTTCTGTGGTGCGTTCGGGAGTAGTATCTTTTGATACGAGAGATGCTGCATGCCTTGCCGTTACAGTAACTGAACCTTTTTCTGTGAACTTGAGGGCGTTTGAAATCAGATTGAGCAGAATTTGACGTAGTTTAATGGGGTCGGTTTCGATATAGCTGATACCTTCTTCGACACTCCACTGCAAATTCAGTTTTTTCTCTGCTGCAATCGAATGCGTTTCCTCTACAACAGCCGAGAGTATCTCTGGCACATCAACCTCACTATTGTTGACATCCATACGTCCCGCTTCGATTTTAGCCAGATCAAGCACATCATTGATGAGCGAGAGCAGATGCTGTCCATTTTTCAGAATACGCTCGATGTTACTTTTTTGACGCTGGTTAAAGCCTGTACTATCACTAGTACGCAACAAAATTTGACTGAAGCCGATAATCGAGGTCAAAGGAGTACGCAGTTCGTGAGACATGGTTGAAAGGAACTGACTTCTAGCTTTATTTGCGTCTTCAAGTGCTGCATTCAGAACGGTGAGATCATCACGCTGACGACGAAGGGCAATGTTCGCAGCTTCTTGCTCACGACTACGCTTTTCTAGCTCCTCTGCCTGCTCCTGGATATGTCGATATGCTTGCGTGTTGCTAAGGGCGGCGGTGAGATTACTTGCGACAACATCCAGCACGTTGCGCGCATTTTCGTTCATTGGATAGACCGAGCCAACGACAAGCACACCGAGCAGATCTTTCCCGTCAGCAAGGGGAAGGTGATAAAGACCAGCTGGAATGACAGTGCCTAACGCAGTTCTGACACTAAAAGGACCTTTCTCACCACCATCCCGTGAGGAAAGATAGAGCGTTTTGCGACTTTGCGCAACCTGCCCAACGAGACCTTCACCTAACTGGAAATTGCCTTGTATATGCTGAGTGTCCACACCCTGAGCAGCAAACATATTCAGTTGTCGGGTGGGATGGTCGTAGAGGTAAAGAACACCTACTTGTAAATTGAGGCGGACAAGCACGGTACGTATAAATTCTTTTGTCAACGACTCTACGTCTAAGCTTTTGGTAAGAATTGAGTTAAGTTCTTGCACACTCTCCATGATGTCGCGTTCTTGTAGAGCACTTTGCTGGTCCTGAAGTTTTGTCGCCATCGTGTTAAATGTGTGTCCTAACTGGCTTAACTCATTATAGGAAAGGTCTGGTACACGGGCCGCAAGATTTCCTGAACCAACTTGCGCCGTTGTCGTTTGCAGCGTAGCAAGTTGATCGCGGAGGTTATTTGTAAGGCCATTAAAGACACGCCACAGAACGACGATAGCAATGATCGAAAGAACAACGACAAACCCGATGGCAGCGATATTGATTGCATTGACTTGAGTCTGTAAATTCGTAATATCACTATTTACTATTGCTTGTAACTGTCCCATCGCAGATCGAAAGGCATCAAATGAGGCTTTTCCTACTGCACTGGTGCGCTCTGACCGTGCGGTTGCAAGATCGCCAGCCTGTATGTTCCTGATCTGCACTGTTGCGTAATTGTTATACCAATCAGATGCTTGATTGTCCGCATTTGTAATAAGGGCAGAGGTGTTACTAAATGAGGCATTGTTTGTCGCATTTTTCAATTGTTGAAGATAGGAGAGGTATTGTGGTCTACCAGTATTAAATGGATCAAGAAAGGTTGAATTGTTGGTACTTATATAGCCACGCACTCCGGTTTCTTGGTCAATCATTGAAGTCAGCATACCATCCAAATTCTCCTGGATAGTAACTTTTTGCTCACCAAGATTGTATTGGCTTACAGACGCAAAGATGCCTGCTGAAACACAAAGAATAAGTCCAAGCAGCAATAAACTAATAGGGGCAATGAGACCATTACGGAGTCTTCCTACAAGGCTCCGTTGCTGTATAGTAGGTAGAGTACTTGTTTGCATAGATTCCTCTCACCACGTAGAGTAATTTGAATAAAGACATGATGAAATGCGTTTTTGTCTATTTTACCATAGTGTAGCAATTGACAGAGGTTCACTTTGGCTGCTATCATAAGCTGTATAGTGAAACGAACCTCTCCCAAAGGAACACGTTTGGCAATGGCGCCTCACACGGATTGGTGTGGGGTTTTTGTCTATTGGCGTATTGTTGCACTTAGCACAACAGGATAAAAGCGTGATACGATCAGACAGGTCCGGTACATCCGAGCGACCCACATTGCCTCCACCATTCTCACAGTACCATCTCGATGTAGCTTATGATGAGATGTTTCACCAGGGGGGTATAGCTCGTCCTCCATATCAAGAATTATACCAACGATTGCTTGAATTGTCGATGGATACACTACAACAACGACAACAGGCAGCCGATGTTGCATTTCTTAATCAAGGTATCACTTTCACTGTGTATGGAGGAGACGAAGGGACCGAGCGTATCTGGCCTTATGATTTGCTGCCTCGCATTATTACAAGTGGAGAATGGGAAGTCATTGAACGCGGCTTGACGCAGCGGATTACCGCCCTCAACTTATTTTTGAAAGACATCTATCATGACGGACGTATTCTTTCTGAAGGCATTGTGCCTCGTGCTCTCGTCTACAGTTGCAAGCATTTTCGACGTGAGATGCAAGGACTACAGGTACCCCATGATACGTACATTTCAATCGTAGGCTCGGACCTGGTACGCTTGCCTGATGGTACTTTTGCCGTGCTAGAGGATAACTTGCGTGTACCAAGCGGCGTGTCCTATATGCTAGCGAATCGTCAAGTCATGAAGAACGTCTTTCCCGCGCTCTTTGGCAGCTATGATGTACGCCCAATCGATCATTATGGGCAAGCGCTGCTCAACACACTCTCGTCGCTCGCCCCACTTATGCGACCTGATCCCACTATTGTTTTGCTAACGCCTGGAGTATATAACTCGGCCTACTTTGAGCATACCTTTCTTGCTCGCCAAATGGGAATAGAGTTGGTCGAGGGACGTGATCTGGTTGTGCATGACAACATCGTATATATGCGCACTACGGCTGGTCTGCGGCGAGTCGATGTGATTTATCGACGTATCGACGACGACTTCCTAGACCCATTAGCCTTTCGTGGGGATTCGACGCTTGGGGTTCCTGGTTTGCTCAATGCATATCGTGCAGGCAACGTGTCACTCGCAAACGCAATTGGAACAGGTATTGCTGACGATAAAGCACTCTACGCCTATGTGCCAGCAATTATTCGCTTTTATTTGGACGAAGAGGCGATTTTACCAAATGTCGAAACCTACCTTCTCACAGATGCATCGCAACAACGTTATGTGCTTGAGAATCTGGACAAGCTGGTAGTCAAAGCGGTTGGTGAATCCGGTGGATACGGTATGCTGATTGGTCCATATAGTACGGCGGTGCAACGTGAGGAATTCCGGCAGGCTATTCTTGCCAATCCACGTAACTATATCGCGCAACCAACCCTCGCCCTCTCACGCGCCCCTTGCGTGCTGGATGGACAGATTGAACCTCGACATGTGGATTTACGCCCATTCATCCTCAATGGAGACCGTGTAACAATTGTTCCTGGCGGCCTCACCCGTGTAGCACTGCGTCGTGGTTCGCTTGTTGTCAATTCTTCACAGGGTGGCGGCAGTAAGGATACGTGGGTATTGAATCATGAGTAAGATTATCAATGATGAAAAACATCGTGAGTTAGATCAGGGCACCCGCAAGGGGATGCCCCTCCTATACGACGTGAGAACGCAAGATATTCATAATATGGGAGGGCATCCCCTTGCGGGTGCCCTGGCACGTTTCAGTCAGGAGAACCATCATGCTGTCGCGTGTCGCTGATAGCCTCTATTGGATGAGTCGCTATTTGGAGCGCGCTGAACATACGGCGCGTTTGCTCGATGTCAATCTTAATCAGATGCTGGAAACCGCTCAATATGCTGATTTGCGCTGGGAACGGCTCTATCATAGCTTGCGCATTTCTGCGTTGGAAGGCGGAGATGATGAGGCATATCGTATCACACAATATCTCACGTTTGATACATCCAACAGTGCTTCGATTGTCTCATGTCTTGCAGCGGCACGCGAAAATGCACGACAGGTGCGTGAGCAAATTAGCTCTGAGATGTGGGAACAGTTGAATAGGCTCTATCTACGTGTAAAGCGTACTACCATCGAAGATATATGGCAGAGGCAGCCGCATATGTTCCTGGCAGGAGTGAAAGAAGGCGTTCAGCTCTTTCAAGGTGTTACAGATGCGACAATGAATCATAGCGAGGGATGGCACTTTATTCGCGTGGGCTGCTATATCGAACGCGCTTCGCAGACCTCGACGTTACTGGATGTGCATTTTCACTCTTTAATGGAGATACAGGAACCATTTACGAATGCCTCGCTTGACTATATGAGTTGGGTTGGCTTGCTTCGATCATGCGCATCGTTTGAGTCGTATTGCAAGGTGTATACCGCAAATATACAGCCAAATCGGATCGCGGAATTTTTGTTGCTGAATGCAGAGACGCCACGCTCGATACGCTTTGCCGCAACCATGATGCAGAGTGCTCTACAAACCATCACAAAAATTACGACGGTGCGGAATGCCGGACGCGTTGAACGGTTAGCTGGACGATTGCGAGCTTCGCTTGACTACGATCAGATCGACGAAATTATGAGTGGAAGTATGCATTCTTACCTGGAAAACATTCAGTTTCAATGTCGGCAAATCAACGAGGCCGTGTATCAGGTCTACATCACCTATCCCATTGATGTCGCGCTCACTTCATAAGGACGACGCTCATGTATTACACCATTCGCCATATCACACGCTTCCGATATAGCGCACCTATCAGCGAGAGTATCATGGAGGTGCGCATTCAGCCACGCACGGAAGGCACACAGCACTGCCTGGACTTCCGCCTGACGACCACTCCGCGCGCGCGCATTCTGGACTATCGAGGCGAGCAAGGAAACAAGGTGCATCACTTCGATGTTCCAAACCGTCACGCACAACTCACGATCAATGCACACTCACTTGTCGAACTGATACCGCCAGCAGAGCCACCAGAAGCGTTGGAACCTAGTGCGTGGGAAGAACTTGACGCGCTGACAGCCGACGACGAATACTGGGACTCTCTCGTACCAAGTCATTTCGCCAACCCGACAGAACTCCTATATGCTCTAGCGAAAGAACTCAATGTGCAAAGGCGCGATGACCCCTTAACGGTGCTAAGAGAGATCAATACAGGGTTGCACAATAGTATTGAGTACTCACCAGAAATCACTACCGTCGATTCGCCCATTGATGATGCTTTAACCGTTCGTCGTGGTGTATGCCAGGATTTCGCGCACATCATGATTACACTTGTACGTACGCTCGGCATTCCATGTCGTTATGTTAGTGGTTATCTTTTTCACCAGGGTGGATATAGAGACCGCTCCTCTGAAAGTGCAACTCATGCATGGGTTGAGGCACTGCTTCCGGGGCTAGGTTGGGTTGGCTTCGATCCCACCAACGATACATTGGCAGGAGGGCGACATATTCGCGTCGCCGTTGGACGTGATTACGCTGACGTGCCACCAACACGTGGTATCTTTCGTGGCAATGCCGAAAGCGAACTTGCCGTGACCGTCAAAGTGTCGCTTTCCGATGTGTTACCTAGCGGGTATGAAGCGGTCGCGGTGCAGAAGGAGAAGGAAGAAGAGTGGATTCCCGTTGCCACAACAGGCTATGAGCAACAGGAGCCACTACCACAACAGCAACAACCTCAGCAACAACAACAAATGTAGGGACCGATGATACTGTTTCACAAATTACTATGGATAGGTCGGTTGTAGGGGCGCGATTGATTGCGCCCTCGACAACC
>CAZZVE010000207.1:0-9280 GCA_964657325.1 uncultured Ktedonobacterales bacterium | reverse complement strand
CCTAGTCCCTGTCATGCCTTGCCACACCATTTTTTATTGCTTCAACTTAGTATTTGCGGGGATACGTGTAGTTGTCATAACTACTACCTTTTGCGGGCGCAACACCTGTTTGTGGAAAGCCTGTATCTTCACGGCTGGAGCGTCCTCCAGCTGTGCTTGGATCGATAACAAAGCCGCCTGTAGAGGTTGGAGTGCTTTTGGGAGAGGGAGCCGCTGTTGCAATAGGTATAGGGGTACTTGTTGGTGTTGTGCTCACTGCTTGCGAGACGAGTTGCTTGTTGATTTGTACCTGCCCACATGCTACACTTGGACCTGAAATATTGTCTCGATGCACGTTGATCCATAATCCTTGTTGTGCTGCTGAAGCAAGATCGGAGAGCGAGACGAGCGAACTTGCATTGCCATTGGTGTCAGCATTGCCACCAAAGCTTTTGATGACGGTTCCTCCACAACTTCCCTCTTCCAGGGCTACAACATAGTGTACATTTGAACTAAGTCCTTGTAGATTGACCTGCAAGCTGTTACCTTTTCCCTGTGTGTCAGGTACCATTTGAGCCGAGCCATAAGCACTTGAATGACCTATCGAGCTTAGAAACGCGTTCCCTGCATTACTGATAAAATCTGGATGGAACAGGTAAATAAAAAAAACAATTACGACGAGCAAGCCCATCAAACGCAGCAGCCGTCCAATCATGTAGGTCGTTCCCCCTTGCATACCTTCACCAAATACGTTTATGCTGTATTATATGCGAGACTTTACACCGTGTCCATGACAAATCATGAATAAGCAAGAGAAAGAGATATACAACATGACATCACGAGTAAGAATTGCTCCTGGCCCAGGCCAGGAGTCGGTATGGGACTATCCACGTCCACCGCGTGTAGAGGATAGTAGCAAGCACATTCGGGTTATTCTCAATGGCGTTGTCATCGCGGATACGCACAACGCGAAGCGCATTCTCGAAACGAGTCATCCGCCTGTGTACTATCTGCCACCAGAAGATGTGAAGATGGAGTATTTCATTCCTACCTCACGCACGACCCATTGTGAGTTCAAGGGAGCTGCCTCTTATTACACTATTAAGGTGGGCGATAAAACGCTCTCGAACGGTGCGTGGTATTATCACAAGCCAGCAAAAGGCTACGAAGGTATCACCGATTATATCGCGCTCTACCCCTCGCAGATGGATGCATGCTATGTCGATGATGAGCAAGTACAGCCACAAGAAGGCGACTTTTATGGCGGCTGGATCACAAGTAATATTGTTGGGCCATTTAAGGGTGGTCCAGGAACATGGGGTTGGTAGTACAAGCATCCAATAATGGAAATGATTAAGAGAACATGCAATCGTAGAGGTCTAATTCTATTACACCCTTTTGACAATCGACCATGTTAGGGGATGTTGAAACGTTCCCTTCAATCTTGTGGGCAGAATCGATTGCCACGAGGGTGTAATAGAATTAGACCCCTACAGTTGTGCTTTACAGCAAAGAAGACGTGCTATCACGCTCTTTGGCATCAGCATGACATCAGAGAGAAGCTTTGTTTTAAGTGAAGACCAACTGCTTTTGTAGTATAAGCAAGGAGCCTCATTATGAGAAAAGAAGAGCATACGTCCAATGTTCTGTCGCTTCAACAACGCAAAGCAAAGCATTCTCTGATGCAATCTGTCATTGTACTCTCAGCATGGCGGGTACGATCAACCTTGTTCTTGCTTCCGTTCATCGCACTGGGTATAGTCGCTGCTGTGGTCATTGTCTGTACCCTCCCGTTGCTCTCCAATGTCATGACAACTGCTGGACTCCGAGGTACACTGCGTGCAACTCCAGGAAGCAATGAGATTGCGGTATACGCGGGAGATCCAGCACTATCAACATCCATTATCCAGACAGCAGACAACGAGTTTGCTCCTCTTTTTCGCCGCTATTTGGGAAATACTGTTCAGCAGGTACAATCTTTTCTCACCATCAATGATTTTTCCTTTGCCTCTCAGCGTCCAAATACAAGCCTCGTCACCTACGGGACTGCTATGCAACAAGCCGCGAGTCATTTTGGCACGGTTGATGGTCGTCTTGCTCATCAGACGGACCAGCCTACACACGAGATTGAGGTGATGATGACGTTCGCTACAGCGAAGCGATTAGGGATGCATGTCGGGTCAACGTTCTCCCTTTCGTTCACCTATTTTGCGACGAATCCTACGACTGCTACGAATGAGCCAGCACTGTACTCGGCGACGGTCACCGCGCACCTTGTTGGACTGTTTCAGGTCACGCCGAGCAATCTTGGCTACTGGCATGGAGACGATTTCAACCCTCTTTCACTCACAAATGAGGGTACAACGACACAATATCAATATACCATTATTGTTCCAGAGGACTCCTTACTTGCCTTTGTTGATCATCTGAGTGCTCTCCACCTCTCTGATGCCGTTTACTCCACCTCTAGTAGCAGTTATGCATTTGCCTGGTACTATCAAGTACTTCCTTCACGTTTGGCGGGCAGCGATCTCACATCACTCATAAATGGGCTCAATGGTTTGCAGTCAACCATGAACAGCTTATACGGTGATTTACAGAATGACCCATCAACTTCTACCACCTATCCGTATCTGAGTAGCTTGGGACTCTCAGGCTCCGTCTTGAGTTCGAGTGGGCAACCTGGTTCCCTAGAAGTGCTTCGGGACCGCGTCGATGTCGCACGTATTCCTACTAACGTTTTTACTATCCTTATTGTCTTGCTCATTCTCTTCTTCGTCAGTCTCATGACAGCATTGTTAGTGGATCGTCAAAGAGATGGTATCGCGCTTTTACAGAGTCGTGGTGCGAGCAGTGCGCAAATTTTTAGTGCGCTTTTCCTCCAATGCGTCCTTCTGAGCCTGATCGCGCTCTTGCTAGGGATTCCTCTTGCGATATCGAGTACGCTCTTACTTACAGGCCACATCTTGCCTGGCAACGAACGAGACGCGCTGAACGTGATTACGACTCACCCCTTCCAAGTGATGTCAGGAATGCTGCCATACGCACTTCTCATCATCCTTGTTGCACTCATCACAACAGGACTTTCGCTCTTCTTCGCCGCTCGTATGGATGTCCTCTCGCTCCGTCGAGCATCCGCTCGGAGCAGTACGCGACCACTTTGGCAGCGCCTCAATCTTGATCTGCTCGCAGGGGCACTTGCCTTGCTTGGATACGGAATATCCTTGTATGTGACGGGCATTGGAAGTGTCCTTCAGGGAGATGCTCGCACGCTCATCACAACACCTTTATCAATCCTTGCACCATTCCTTCTCGTGCTCGGCTGTCTCCTCCTTTTCTTCCGTCTTTTTCCTATCCTCTTACGGTGGGGAACGCATCTAGCGGAGCGAGGCCGAGGAGCGGTTGTGTTACTCGCATTCGCACATGTTGCACGTTCGCCACGCCAATCCTTGCGTATGGCCTTGTTACTGACTCTTGCGACTGCTTTTACCTTTTTCACGTTCGTCTACAGTGCAACCGAGTCACAACACATCCAAGATATCGCAAACTATGAGACAGGTGCAGACTTTAGTGCGCACCTCTCTACATCTGGAGGCTCTTCCACGCTCTCACAGGTAATACACCAGTACAACAGTCTCTCAGGTGTGCTCTCTGCGAGTGCTGGCTATGTTGATCAAGGGTATGGCGGTCATGCTGATATTGCGATGGAAATTCGTGCAGTTGATACCGCGAGCTTTGGACGGACGGTGGTATGGCCCTCGCAGCAAGCCTATCAACAGGCAGCACCACTTTTGTCGAAGCTGGCCTCACAGCACGACGTTGCGCTCTCCTCCGATGAGGTACCCGCAATCGTGGATCAGACGACCTTACACGCCCTGCTCCTACAACCCGGTTCAACCTTGAGCATCAAAGTAAATAATGCGTTTCCTAATGTCATGCAGTGCCTCATTGTAGGGGTGGTGGATCATATTCCTACAGTCAATACGCTCACATCCTCTGTGACGACGGGTGGCGTCCTGGTTGACTATCAAACGTACCTTGATGTCTTCAGACAGGATGTGAAACGGAGTCAACCCCTCACGAATCCGGTTGAACCCCCTTTTTTCAATCAGATATGGCTCCACACGAAAAGTGATTCCGCGGCGTTAGAGAGCATCCGTGTGGTGCTGAACACACAGACTCCTCGCCTGAGCCACATTCTCGATAGATACCTGCTCCTTGCGACGTTACAATCTGATCCACTGTATCTCGTCCTTGTCGGCGTGCTTGAGATCGGAACAATAACTGCATTACTGCTGACACTGGTCGGAGACCTGCTGGCCTCGTGGGAGAGTGCTCGCACACGTATCGTAAGCTTTGCATCGATACGGGCCATCGGAGCCTCTTCACGTCAGATCACACTGATGTTTCTATGGGAGCAAGCCATCGTCTATACAATTGGACTTCTCTTGGGAGGAGGATTTGGCGTGCTGCTGGTGTTCTCGGTGCTTCCTCAACTGACGTTTACGAATAGCAACGAGACCCTCACGAGTCAGCAATTTTTTGCGTTACAATCGGCACTAGCTGCACAGTTTGTCTTCCCACCATCACTACTTCTGGCTCTGCTGACACTTGTATGCATTGGTGGTATAACCCTCATAGCGATGGTGCGCGTGGTCACGATGCCTCTTCTCAATCAAACGCTTCGCCTAAACGAAGATTAAGGAAAGGGTTAGCAAAGCAAAGGAGATTGTACCAGCACACTACGTATTAGCCGCCTCTGCTACTATCGACAAGCATCTATTCAGCAATTCTCCCATCCTGTATTTGTAGCACACGGTCGGCAGAGGCGACGAATACAGGGTCATGTGTCGCGACAAGCATTCCTATCTTTGTGTTGTGTGTAATATCACGTAGTAGTTTGGTAATGTCACGGCCTGTAAGCGAGTCGAGGTTGCCCGTTGGCTCGTCAGCGACGATGAAGCGTGGCTGATGAACGAGCGCACGTGCCAGAGCTACACGCTGTTGCTCGCCACCTGAAAGTTCCAAACCACGATGATGAGCGCGCTTGCTGAGTCCGACACGCTCTAAGGCTTCATGTGCTTGTCTCGTGCGTTGAGTTGAAGGCATACGTGCGAGGCGCAGAGGAATTTCGACGTTCTCCTGGGCAGTAAGCGAAGGGAACAGGTGCGCATTCTGAAACATGATACCAACGCTTTCGCGTCGCAAACGGGCACGTTCGCTCTCATTCATCTTGCTCAGGTCGCGCTCAAGGACCCTCACAATGCCTTGTGTCGGACTATCTAACCCGACCAGGATATTCAGGAGTGTTGTTTTGCCCGAACCAGAGCGACCTCGGAGCGCGACAAACTCCCCTGGCTGCACGCGCAGGGTAATGCCACGCAAGGCTTGCACGGCACCAGCACCAGAGCGAAATTCGCGTGTTACCTCTTGCATCTCCGCGATTGTCGAAACCTCTATTTCTGCCACTGACTTCATGCGCGTCCCCCTCTCTGTTCTTCAAGTGTATCATTGCCTTTCGTTTCGTCAAGAATGGGCCACAACTCTACATGATCGCCAGCGATACGCACCTCGGCACGACCGTTAAACGCAATGTTCTCAATAGCCTCTTTTGGCAATTGTAAACGACCCGCACGGTCAATCAAAATAGATTCGCGGTGCGTCTCGCTTGAAAGACCAATCACCGCACTTGCGGCGAGGACATTGGGGTTGACCACTTCTGATACGTTCTCGCGCCGTATCGTCTCCGTGCTGGTGCGTCCATCTCGAATGGCGATGGTGCGGTCAACCTCGGCAGCGATAACGGGGTCATGCGTGACGGTGATGATGGTCAAGCCTAACCTATGATTCAGATCACGCATGAGGTGGAGCACCTCGGCGGCTGTCACCGAGTCAAGCTCGCCTGTTGGCTCGTCGGCAAGCAGTACCTTTGGTTCGTTCGCGAGAGCAACAGCGATAGCGGCACGTTGTTGCTCTCCACCGGAAAGTTGAAAGGGACGTTTTTGCCCCATTGTGCCCAGCCCGACCAATTCGAGGAGTTCTTGTGCCCGCTTGCTACGCTTTGCTGAGCCAACACCACTTAACATTTGTGGCAGCTCAACATTCGCGGCGGCACTCAACTCTGGTAGGAGGTTGCGTCCACTCTGCTGCCATATCTGACCGACGATAAAGCGACGATAGTGAATACGCTGTCCCTGCCCTAATCGTGTCAAATCATTGCCATCTACAACACAACTACCCGCACTCGGTACATCCAATCCACTGAGAATATTGAGCAACGTGCTTTTGCCTGAGCCAGAGGCTCCGACAATCGAAATCATCTCGCCTGCCGCCACTTCCAAGTCTAACCCCTGCAAGGCCACAACTTCGAGGTCAGCAACTTTATAAATTTTGACTAGATTATCACATATCACAAGAGGTTCCGACATAGAGGCTCCTTTTTTATACATATATTATATTTAGAGCCAGGGCACCTGCAATATGTACTAATAAATAATGTGATCTACCACCAGCCAGCCGATACCACATTATTCGCGGGCGTTGGCGAGACAAGGCTAAAGTTGTTGGGGCAGTATGGATAGCTGCGCACAACTGGCGGTGGCTTTGGCGAGTTCAAACTGAGCGCGTCTGTGGTAGGGGATTTAATTCCCTGTGTTGGTTGCGTAACTGGTACGAATGATGGCACTGTTCCTGGCATAAACCAATCGGTTGAGCGTACACCATCGGGATATGTCACGGTTGCTTGTTCCAGGCCACCGGGATTTACGAAGTCACGGACAGGTTGCCCTTGTTCCGCGACAAGCATTGAGTCGTGCCAGATAGGAGCTGCACCGTCAACGCCAAGTACGTTGTTCATCGGCGTGTTATTGTCGTTGCCAACCCAGACGCCCATCACGTAGTCGGTGGTGTAGCCCATCGTCCAGTTGTCGCGGAAATCGGTAGTGGTACCAGTTTTGGCGGCGGCTGGTCGCACCGTGCCTCGGTTGCCTGCCCAGCAGTCATCGCGTGAGTTCGAGAAGAGTTGCAGCACGTTACAATCATAAAATTCGGGCTTACGTGACTCGTTATCGCTCAACACGCTGGTCATCATGTAGGCAAGTTGTGGGCTTAACACCTTCGTACCCTTGATAACTGCATGTCCAAACGTCTGATTTGTGCTGGCGAAGACGACTTTGCTGACCGCATAGTAGGGCACATGCGTCCCACTATTGGCAAAGGTACCAAAGGCCGAAGTATGATCGAGCAACTTGACGCCCAGACCACCAAGCACCAGCGAGTAGCCGGGTGTTCCCTCATAACTGGTGACGCCCATATCATGCGCGGTTTTCATCGCGTTATTGATGCCAACATGCTGCAACACCTTCACGGCCGGCACGTTGAGCGAGTTTTGCAAGGCACAGCGCAACGTCATATGTCCGTGAAAACGTAGGTCGTAGTTTTCTGGCGTAAAGGTTGATGGGTCCGAATCCGGCAAATTAATGGTCAAAGGAGTATCAGCAACCGCCTGTGCAGGTGAAGCACCCTGCTCGAAAGCGGTCACATAGACGTAGGGCTTGAATGATGATCCCGGCTGCCGATAACCCTGCGTAGCGACATCGAACTGACCGTCAATACTGGTATCGTTATAGTCAATACTTCCAAGCAACGAGCGGATCGCACCTGTATGATAGTCAATCAGCACCTCAGCAGCATTACTCACATTATGCCCATTGTTGTACAGGTCCGCGACATGTGCCTGCGCAATTTTTTGAATTTTGTCCTGTAACGCGATGTCCAGCGTTGTGTAGACAATCATATCCGAGCGTGACAACTGCTCTCGTTTGAGATGGTAAATCGACTCAAGTTGTGTCAGCACAAAATTGAAAAAGTGTGGCGCACGATTCGTCAGGCTCGCAGGATGCTTAAAGAAGTGGGGACTCCTCACCTCTTTCATGGCATCATTTGCTTGTACCTGTGTGATGTATTGCTGGCTTACCATAAGTCCCAGCACAAGTTCACAGCGATTAAGAGCGGCTTGCGGATGGCGCGAAGGGGAGTAAGAGTCAGGTGAGTTTGGCAAGCCTGCCAGCATCGCGGATTGTGCCAGGTCAAGTTTCGCTGAGGCTGGTTTCCCTCCGGGTGTATCTTCCAGTCCAAAGTAGAGATTGGCAGCTGCGTCTACACCGTATGCCTGATCGCCATAGAAGATACTGTTCAGATACATTTGTAGAATATCACGCTTGCTATAGCGACTATTGACCTCTGGTGTCAGGGCAATCTCCTGCAACTTGCGGACAAAAGAGGTTTCGTTGCCGACCACCAGATTTTTGATCAATTGTTGCGTAATAGTACTTCCACCCTCGACAACATGCCCGCTTTGTACATCATCAATGGCAGCGCGAATAATGCGCAGAATATCGACGCCGGGGTTGGTCCAGAAATTCTTGTCCTCAGTGGCGATGGTCGCGCTAATCAAATCTGGCGATACATTGTCGAGCGAAACCGTCGTATGCACACCTTGATCGGTTAACTCTCCAAGAAAGACGCCCTTGCTATCGTACATCTTGAGATTGTCTTTTGGTAGCAGATCATGCAGTGATGCAACCTGTGGAATATATTTATATTGCGTGTCGCTGTAGAAACGGTAGGCGGCATACACGCCCGCACCACTCAGCGAAAGAAATATTACGAGGAGCGAGAGAGCTGTACTGCCAAAAGTAAGCCAGAGGCGTTGTACCCTGCGACGATCATCGTGGCGTGTGACGCGTAGATTTTTGCGTGAAAGGTGACGAAGCAACAGCTTTTTGCGCCGTTTTAGAAGAGGAAGTTGCGCTGTGATAGCGGTTGAGGGTATCGGGGTATGCCTGATAGACGCAGGAAGAGGAGTATCTCTTGCTAAGGCCAGCGTCTTTCGTGTAGCGATGTCAACATTTGTATCGGACTGAGCAAGCTCGTCTGGTCTCTGGTTCTCTGCTGGCATAGCGATACTCCTTATGACCTACCTGTTCCTGTACATCAGGCTCTTCCATAAACCATACCATATTAGTGCGCTACTTTACAATAAGCATTAATGGGGATTACTCATCCTATTTTAGATAAACGCAATAGAGGGCGAATAATTGCATCTGATATTGGTAGGGACCGATGTATCGCGTCCTTCTGACAATCAAAGACGGAAACGTAGAGCGGTAGGGGCAGCAATTCATTGCGCCCAAAGATGGGTCGGGAGGGGTCCACGTTGCCGTGAGATACATGTTTGGGACGTTCGCCCCACCACCCCCATCTTTGGGCGCAATGAATTGCTGCCCCTACCGAGAAAATT
>CAZZVE010000206.1:0-9294 GCA_964657325.1 uncultured Ktedonobacterales bacterium | reverse complement strand
GGCAAAGCCACGCGAGTCCGTCTATAGTAGTGACAGGGCTTGCCCCTGTCATGCTGCCTACGGCTCGGCACACGATTACAAACACAGCAATTCTTAGCTTAATGCATATGGGGTGTCATAGAATTAGACCCTTACATTCGACGCATTCCAATTAATTCATCAGACCACTACGCCCATATCGCAATGGTCAACGGTAACAAGAGCGTAATAAATTGTTATCCCTACAGAATATTCCTATTTATTATCGTATCCATCCATATAAGGAGAAATCATCATGGCAACAGAGTTGAACACGGCTACTCGTGATTGGGTCGCACTTGAACATCAGTATTATCAGGGAACGTTCAAGCGTCAACCTCTTACGCTCGTGCGCGGCGAGGGAGTACGCGTTTGGGATAGCGAAGGGAAGGTGTATCTCGATCTTGTGGCGGGTATTGCCGTCAATGTGCTTGGGCATTGTCATCCGGCAATCGTGAAGGCGGTACAGGAGCAGGTGACACAACTTGTTCACGTCTCGAACCTGTACTATAACACGCGGCAGATTGAGCTAGCCGAGTTGCTTGGTATTCAGAGCAAGGGAATGCGCTCGTTCTTCTCGAATAGTGGTGCCGAGGCAAACGAAGGAGCGATCAAGCTAGCCCGTAAGTATGGACGGTTACATCGCAATGGTGCCTTTGAGATCATTAGCATGGAGCATAGTTTTCATGGGCGTACACTGGCGACAACGGCGGCAACGGGTCAGGCATCCTATCAGGCGTCATGGGCACCCTTGCCCGATGGCTTCAAGCAAGTCCCGTTTAACAACCTAGAGGCATTGAAGGCCGCGACGAGCGAAAAAACGGTTGGTATTCTGGTCGAGCCGGTGCAGGGCGAAGGCGGTATCTGGCCTACTGATAAGGCATACATGCAGGGTGTACGCGAGTGGTGCGACGAGCAAAATCTGGTGCTGATCTGCGATGAGGTGCAGGCGGGTATGGGTCGTACCGGCAAGTTCTTTAGCTCAGATCACTATGTGACGCCAGACATTATAACAATGGCTAAGGGTCTCGCGGGTGGCGTGCCGATTGGTGCGATGCTCACAGGACCACGTACAGACGTGTTTACGGCAGGCGATCATGGCACAACATTTGGTGGCAATCCCATTGCATGTGCCGCAGGTATCGCAACGCTTCAAACCATTCACGAGCAGAATTTGCTCGACAACGCAACACGGATGGGCGAGTACTGGAATACGAAGCTAGAAATGCTCTGCGCGAAGTACGCATTTATTGATAGCCCACGCGGTATTGGCCTGATGCGAGCAGTGAATGTCAAGCATGATCTGGCACCCGTGATTGTGCAACGCGCACTGGCACACGGTTTGTTGCTAAACAACACAGGAACAGCGACGTTGCGTATGATTCCACCATTAGTGTTGACGCAAGCCGATCTCGATGAGGCAAGCATGTTGCTTGATAAAGCGTTGGCGGACGTAGCGGAGATGCCTGTAGCGGAGGCATAACAAATACATCATATCGGTAGGGGCGGCAATTCATTGCGCCCAAAGATGGGCAGGGCGGGGTTCGCGTCGAGCGAAAGAATCGTTGCCGACGCGGTGCCTCTCCACCCCCATCTTTGGGCGCAATGAATTGCCGCCCCTACCGATTATTGGCGACGCGTTTCAGCCACGCGATATGTTGGGGCAAGGCAATTTCGGGTTCGGCGAGTTCTGGATGCCAGTGCTTTTCCCATTCGACGGACACGTAGCCTGTATAACCTTGCTGCGTGAGCACCTGTAGTTGTTCTCGAATGGGGACTTCGCCTTCTCCCATTGGGACGAGTTGCCAGCCTGTGCTGTCAGTAGGGTCTCTGCGTGCATCTTTGACATGCACATGCGCGATCCGTCCATGTAGGGCGTCAACGACATCCTCTACGGTTTCGCCGACACGGTAGGGATGGTGGCTATCCCACAAGGCTGCGATACCGCGAGAGTTGACCGTGTGCAAGACAGTGGCGACACGACGAGCCGACGAAAAGGCATCGTGTGTTTCCAGGGCAACGATTACAGAGGACTGTTCAGCTTGAGATGCAGCTAGGCGTAGAGAGTCTGCAACCCATGCATTTACGGTATCCTGAGATGGTTGCGACGAAGTGTTCTCCTCATCCTTCCCTCCAAAGACACGCAAAATAGGGACACGAGCTTTTTGTGCGAGTATAATCCAGTTCAATAGATCCGCGACCTGTTTCGCTCGTACTGCGGAGTCTGCATGATTGAAGCTACACGAGGTATCAAGGGCACACACATCAAGACCACGTGCTCGACAGGCAGAAACGGCGTTGATGACCTCTGTGGAATCGCGTATCGGATCAATGATGTTACCATCCAGAAGACGCCATTCAATACCATCATAGCCCATGTTGAGCGCGTTTTCTATGACCTGCTGCACAGACCACTTTGGACAGGCAAGCGTGCTAAAGGCGAATTTCAAGATGCTTCTCCTTTGGTTATCTGTTGAGCGATGGTTTGGGCTTTGGTGCGTAGTTGGCGTATCTCGGTGACGGTCTCAAAGACACTTTCGAGAATGGAGGCGTTAGCTGCAACTCCTGCATGAATGAGCCACGAAGCAGCATCACTACGGGTAGAGCGGATACCAACCTCGACGAGGGCGTCGATGGCACTCATATCTGAGTCGTCGATGCGACAGGTCACGACATTGTTTTTGTTTTTAACGACCTCTTTAGGTGGTTCGTTCGCCGACACATCCTCGACGATAGCTTGTAGTACTCTCGAACGGACCCATTCAAGGGAAACTCCCAATTTTACGAGTATCTGCGGCCCTATTCCTTCACCCTCACGAATGAGACCAAGTAGAAGATGTTCTGTACCAATATAATGCTCCGCAGAGGTACGCCAGCCTTCGCTCACGGCGAGCGTCACAACGACTTGTGCGCGAGGGGTTAACCCACGTTCGGTAGAAAGTGGTTGCTGTGTTGCTTTGCCAATGATAAACTCGATGGCACTTCGCACCTTTTGTAATTCTATGCCTGCCTCTTTCAATACACGAAAAGCAATACCCTCCTCTTCACGCAGTAATCCGAGCAAAAGGTGCTCTGTTCCTATGTAATTGTGGTTGAATTGTGCCGCTTCCTCATCAGCGAAGGCTAGCGCATGCAGTGCTTGCTCGGTAAACTTGCCGGAGAATTTTGTGGCCTGTTGAAGAATTAATGGACCTTCCTGCTGCTGTTGATCGTTGTTTTGCTCGTTCACGAGGGACACCTTCCTTTCTCATTAATATGTATTTTGTAAATTATTTACATATTACAAGAGTACATAGGATACATGGGATTGTCAAGGGAAACAGGAAAACTCTATACAAGAAACGGTAGGGTCAGCAATTCATTGTGCCCATACGCATCAAGATAAGGATAGTTGAGATTATTATAAAAAAACAGGTTGCTGATAGCATGACAGGGCTTGCCCCTGTCATGCTACTACTCAACTTTTTTACTGACTGGCTTACAGGTGTGTTAGCTTTGCTAAGCACCGTGAAAATGGCGTTCGGCACTCATACGACTGACGCGTTTGTGTTCTTGGGATGCTGGTTCATAGCTTGACCAATCTATGGTAAGACCACGCTCGATGATGATTTCTGCTGCGAGATCGGGTGGAAAGCCTTTTTCCGCATGTAACTCGAATAACACGGAACCTGGAATATGTCCTTGTTCGTCAGGCTCTAACTGCATAAGGCATTTCAGGCCGACCGTCAGGACGCGCTCAAAACGGGTTTCCTCATCCACGATGCTGCGCATAAGTTCAAGAATGCATGTATGCTCTTCTGGTGTGAGCAGAGTGCTGTGCGCTTGTGCAAGTGGTAAGACCAACTCGCTCAAAAAGGGCTTGTCGATACCAAGCAAGCGTCCTTGTCGCGCTGCACGCCGGATAAGATTACGAACAACAGAAGATCGTCCATCACGACCAGGCTCTACACCTGCTAAGCCAGCTAGAAGGGCTGCGCGGATGTGATCAACAATTCTCCTGCGCGCCCGTAGGTCTTGTGCATTCGTATCTCTAATGCTAAGCGGAGCAAAGTCTTGTAGACGCATATTCGCGGGTTGAAACAGGTCGATAGAGAAGACCGACTCGGTGTCTTGCAGCACTGACGCAGTACGTTCAAGACCCATTCCTGTGTCGATGTTGCGTTGCGGTAAGGGTTCAAGATGTCCATCCTGAAAACGTTCGTATTGCATAAATACGAGGTTCCATATTTCCAGGAAGCGATCACAGTCACATCCGGGCTGACAGGTGAGTTGCCCACAACCATAAGCAACACCACGATCAACAAAGATTTCTGAATTGGGTCCACAAGGACCTGGGCCACCCATTGTCCAAAAGTTGTCGTCTCCACCTAACGGTACAATGTGATTGCGTGGAATGCCAACACGCAACCAACTCTCTATCGCATCTTCATCCAACGCGAGTTGTAACTGCTCATCGCCTGAGAATACTGTTACCCAAAGTGTTGTTGGGTCAAGTTCAAAGCTATGTAGCAGTAGATCGAGTGCCATATCGATTGCTTCTTGCTTGCCGTAATTCCCTATTGACCAGTTGCCAAGCATAAAAAAGCTGGAATTTTTGCGGGCGTTGGTACCAACTGCATCAATGTCGTCACTGCGAAGACAGCGTTGTAGCGAGGTGAGACGTGGTGATGGGGGCATTTGTTGTCCCCGTAGATAGGGGAGTAAAGGTTGCATGCCGGCAATAATAAATGAGGTGCTATTGCCAGGCATGACGAGCGGACTACCTGGAAGTTCAATATGGTTATGTTCACGGAAGAAAGAGAGGTAGCGTTCGACTATTTCGATAGATGAAAGACGACTGGTCATAAGGTTCTCCTTTTGTACTGATATACAACAGTATTAATCCTTGTTCGAGATGTTGTTACACTTCGTAGGGATAGGCTACAAGGGCACACAAAAAGCCCGCCCTATCTCTCTGTCATAGGGCGCAATTCGTTGCGCCTCCACGACGGAAGGACAGGACGGGCTGGAAATTCGTGTTTGTTTTTTTATGACCCGTGGTACCACCTGATTTGGAAATGGAGCATGTTCAAAAATGCTAACATTTCCCACTCATCAGGCACGGAACGGTTGGACGTTCGATGCCTTGCCCCGTGGTAACGGAGGGCGTCCGGCAAGAATTAGTAGCCTCTTTTCTTGCATAAGAAAGAAGCGTTCGTCCCGCATCGCGGTCCACTCACGTACATGCTTGATGTTGAGAGGACCAGAGGGGGGCATTCCATATGATATCAGGTGTCGGACTCTCACCATCTCCGACTCTCTGCTGTCTGCTATCAGTATGTATTCGTCCCTCGCAACGATTTGTGTTATGCAATGTGTCAAGTATACTTGTGAACAGGTGAAGAGTCAAGTGAAGAAGCGGAAGATGTCACACGTAGAATGTAGCCCGTTTCCAGAAGAGATGAGATGTTGAGGCCGAGCATACGCAGTTTGAGGCGTGCACGCGAGAGCGTAGTGCGCAACGCACGCATCTCTAGCTCCCATGTTCCCTCCTCTTGCGCCACTTGAAGATGGGCACGAGCAACCGAGACGGTATGTTCCGTTACATCATTGGAATAGAAATGCGCATAGAGAACTTCGTAGGGGCAGTAGTAGGGAAAAGCGTCCAGGAGCGGCAACACAATGTTGAGTTCGCTGGTGGTAAATTGCTGCTCGCCCAGGACGCGAATATGCTCGTCCTTCGCCATAATAAGAGAAAGTACACCCAAATTTCGGTTCATTATAAGTACGTGACCCGATGGTAACGCGTCGGACAGAGTGAAGTGGAGAAACGCATCTTGAGAAGTTTCGGGAACTGGGAATGTATGCTGTACAGGTCTTGTGGTACGCATGTTCTCATTCACTCGTTTTTCTTGTGTTACGATTTTTTGCATTGTCTTACTCCCGAAAGCTTCAAAAGGTAAGCGGTGGCGTGACAAGGGAACTACATGAGAAGCGCGGCATGACAGGGGCAAGCCCTGTCATGCTGTTACGACCTGTCATGCTTTCAAATCCTGCCACCCTGTTCCACCCTGCGGCACAAACAACATCGGCTTTAATGACATTTATTACCCTTATTATACAGGGAAGCAGTTTACACAAGAAAGACCATATGTTATCATTTCTATTAACAGATTTATCATTTTTTCTGTTAACTCTGTTAGCTCTATGGATTCTCTGGAAGGAATGCATATGCAAAGACCAGGGATAAACTCTACAGCGCGGATCCTGTTGACACAAGAACGCATTGCTCATGGATGGTCACAGCGTGAGTTGGCGGATAAGATTGGCACGAATTATGTGAACATTAGTCGTTGGGAACGTGGCTCGACGCGCCCGGGTCCCTATTTCCGCCAGAGATTGTGCATTCTGTTTGGCAAAAGTGAACAGGAACTGGACCTACTAGAATCGGACGAGTCGATACACTCAAAAATCTCGGAACTCCCCGCCACTCCCTCGGTTAACGGTCATACAGAGAATATTTCAGAACCTATACTCCCGAAAGATGTTGAGAAAGAAGCACAGGCACCACTCTACGATCCGCTCATACCACGTCGCTCGGCTCTCTCGCTGGTGGGACGTGACGCGGAACTAGCACAGTTGCGAGAACGCCTGTGTGGAGGCCATAGTGTCGCGCTAACGGCATTGAATGGCCTGCCAGGAGTGGGCAAGACCGCGCTCTCGATAGCGTTGGTAGAAGACGCCATGATACGCGACTATTTCCGTGATGGCATTCTCTGGGCTGGCCTGGGACCCGAACCCAATCTATCGAGCATGTTGAGCCGATGGGAAAAACTGTTAGAGGTGCCAGAGGTAGAGATGGCAGAGGGAGCGAGCAATGAGGAGCGAGCAAGGGCGATTCGCACTGTGCTCGGCTCAAAGCGTATGCTCATAGTTATTGACGACGTATGGACCGAGGAGCAGACGAAGTTGTTCAAGGTGGGCGGCCCTCATTGCGCGCATCTCATCACCACGCGCTTTCCAATATTGGCAACGCAATTCGCCCCTGATAGTGCTCTCAATATTCAAGAATTAGGGACGGAAGATAGCATGAAACTGCTGTCCACGCTTGCCCCCGATGTGGTACAAGAAGAGGCGAAAAGAGCACAAGACCTGATAACAGCCGTTGGTGGTTTGCCACTTGCGCTGACCCTTATCGGGAACTACCTGCGCAAACAATCGTACAGCAAACAACGCCGACGCATTCACGCGGCCCTGGACCATTTAAGCCATGCCGAAGAACGCTTGCAGTTGAGCGAACTCCAGGAAGCGGCAGAGGGACATTCCAGCCTGGAATCGGAAGAGCATCTCTCGCTGCAATCGGTCTTTGCCGTCACCTTTCGTCAACTCGATTCACAGGTACTACACGCCTTGTATGCGCTCTCCGTGTTTCCAGCTAAGCCTCACACGTTCTCGGAAAGTGCGGCTCTCTACGTCGCTGATTGTGATGTAGACACGCTGGATATGTTGAGCGATACTGGCTTACTAGAGAGTAACAACAACGAGCGATACACTCTGCACCAGACAATAGCCGACTATGCACGTATGCACCTCAAGGATAAAAATGTTCATGAGCGGTTTATCCGCTACATGATAGAGGCTTTGGAGAAATACGAAAAAGATTATGACCGACTAGAACGTGAAAGCCACCTGATCTATGCCACGCTCGACCTGTCTTATACCACCCCAGGCAAACAAGACTATCTTATACGTGCCGTGCTCGCCTTCACGCCCTACCTGCTCTCGCGTGGTCTCTATCAACAGGCGAAAGAGTGGTTACAACGTGCCCACGAAGCCGCGCAACAACATAAGGATACGACTCATATCACCAAAAGCCTGCTCTATCTCGGACGTATCGCCCAAAAGCAAGGCGAGTATGCTCAGGCCGAAAGTCACTTTCAAGCTGGCTTGACGCTTGCCCGAAAAGCGGAAGACAGCGAAGCTATCTGCTCCCTACTCACCGATCTTGGGAGTATGACGTGGAAGCGTGGCGAATACGAGCAAGCCGAAGCCTACCTACAAGAAGCACTCCCTCTCGCACAAGAAATTGGGCAGTCATCGTATATGTGCGTTATTCTCGATATGCTTGGTTCGATTGCTACAAGACAAGGAAATTATGCACAATCGGAACAGTACTTACGGAAAGGTCTGGTGATTGCCCGTGACCTCAAAGACCGTGAACAGACTTGTATGATCCTCACAAACTTAGGCGTAACAGTAGGTGAACAAGGGCAGCATGCAGAGGCAGAAGTCTACTTAAAAGAAGGACTCGCTCTAGCTCGTCAGATCGGGCATCGAGAATGGATGTGCGGCTTACTTAGCAATCTAGGAGTTGCAGCCGTTGAGCAAGAACAGTTTGCTGAAGCGGAAACTTATCTTAGAGAAGGTATAGTGCTAGCACGTCAACTTGGACAACGAGAATGGATTAGTATGCTGCTACTTAATCTAGGATTAGCAACACGAAAACTAAAGAATTACCAGCAGGCCGAAGAGCATTTACAAGAGAGTTTAGAGGTAGCACGACAGTTAGGTATAGCTCAAATTACAGCAGATGGTTTGTACGAATATGGTAATCTTTACCTGGACTTACAACAACTTAGTAGTGCTGAAAAAAGCTTTAATGAGATGCTTTTGATAGCTCCAGAGGGAAGTCAGAATCTAATAGCACTTGCAAAATATGGATTGGCACAAACACTTGCAGCTCAAGGAAAGAGCAGTGAGGCACGGAAATTAGGTGAGGAAAGTGTCGCGATGTTAGTTGCTATAGGACATGGAAACATAAACGAAGTAAAGGATTGGTTACTTGCTCTTGCGAATTAAAAGATGACAATAAAAAAAGAGGTTCGAGGGACAATGTCTATCTCGAACCTCACATGTGCTAGCTATTTTAGCGGATATGCCAGTAACCGTTAGGCATGATACCATGATGGGTGGAAATGACGTGCTGTATGGTCGCGGCTGCGGCGTGGGTAAATACGGCGGGCGAGAGAATGAGGTAGGCCGCGACGAGTAACAGGGCGACGAGCGGTAGAATATAGCGGATGATGTTGCGAATGAGTGTTGTCTTGGACATATTGGTGTCTCCTTGTTGTTCTATGTGAGCAATAATCTTGTACCAAACAGAGATGGCACACGAAGAAGCAGTATAAGAATCTTTTCTGGAGGCTGCATGTTGGTAGTACTTTTATGTATGGGGGGTTGATGATAATTGTTGCTGTTGAGAGGGGCATGATAGGGACGAGGAACATGACAGGGGCG
>CAZZVE010000205.1:0-9340 GCA_964657325.1 uncultured Ktedonobacterales bacterium | reverse complement strand
CATGATCTTGGAACGATTGTAATGCGTCAATCGAAGCTTGACGAAGCACTATGGGCGCAATGAATTGCTGCCCCAACCGACGGCGTTACCACATTCGTTTATCAAAGTTCAGTCACACAACGCGTTCTGCCATTGCTACAATATGCTCCGCCAACTTATGCATCGTATCACGTAATTCTGGCGGATTGCGAATCACAAAGGGGCAACTTAGTCCTGCTAATACGTAGGCTATCCAGTCAAGATTGGCAACATAGGTACGAAACGCTACGCCATGTGCCTCTGACTCAAGAATGGCTACCGAAGACGGAACCATCTCCCGTGCCTCCTCCAGCGTCGTCTCAAGCAGCACATCGACCAGCCACGTAGCGGGCACCATTGGCAGTGAACGTGTGATGTAGTCGAGGCAATCAAAATTAAGTGGTGGCACAAACGTTTCTTCACACATCGCTACTGAGATAATGCGGTCAAGACGAAACGAGCGCAAGTCTTGTCTGAGGTGGCAATAGCCTACTGTATACCAGAAGCCAGAACGACACACCAACCCATATGAATCCAGTGACCGTTCTGTCGCCTCACCGTTCCACGCTTGATAATGTAGCAGGACGCGCCTCTTTTGTAATGACGCCATACATAGTGTTGTCACAGTCTCGCTCGAAGGTGCATTTCGTGCTGGATTGAAGTCAAAGACGAGCGTATCTTGCACGGCACGTACATGTTCTTGTAAGGCAAGGGGCAAGACACGTTCGATTTTGGCAAGTACACTTTCAACGGCTGGAGCGGCAACGGCTAAACCTAATTTCCGTGCCACGATAAGTCCAATGGTCAGTGCGAACGCTTCATCATCACGAAACATAAGCGGTGGTAACTTAAAACCCGGACGCAAATGATATGCTCCATAACGGCCCCGTTTTGACTCGACAGGAATACCCATATCCTGCAGCATCGTCACATAGCGTCGCACAGTACGTGAATCTACCTCAAGGCGTTCCGCAAGCTCGATGCCACTCATTTGTTGTCGTGACTGCAACAATTCCAGCACAGTCAGCACGCGTGTCGTTGGAAAATACATATACGTATTGTACACGATATTTTTATATGTATGTAGGGACCGATGATGTACATGAACAAATTATGTTAAAATCTCATGGACGCCCACAAGGGGCTACCCTACTATACTTAGCGTGCTCCGCACGCAAGAACGTTGGTTGTATAGTAAGGTAGCCCCTCGTGGGCGTCCATGAGTTTATTACCCGCTTGTTCCGTCAATATACATTGTCACATCCTCTTAGCCTTTTCAATCGTCAGAGAGGACGCGATAAATCGGTCCCTACAAACCTATTGAACTGGGGTAGGAGTAACTTTAGGTGTAGCTTTTGCAGCCTTACCAGCTAATAACTTGTCTAGCAGAGTTGGATTGTTCGCATATCTCTTCGCTAACTTGTCGAGTTGCTTCTGCGTGAGTGTACCATCATCGACCGCAGGTTTGAGACCTGTTTCTACTGCATTCGAGACAATCGTTTGTAGCTGTGCTTTTGAAACATTTTGCGCGGTTGCCACATCGCTCAAGGTCTTGCCAGCCCGTAGCTGAGTTGTAAGTTGAGCGGGTGTTAACTTTAATCCCTGTGCAATCTGCGTCTTCACATCTGGTGTATACTGTTTCAACACTTTTGCGAGACCAGTACCGCCTTGCGTCGTTGGCGTTACTGTCACGGCAGGCGAAGTCGGCGTAGGAGTTGTCTGGCTTGTATGCGCGGACGTGACCACAGGCCAGAATATGAAAGCGGCTATACCGATGAGAATCAAGAGAAGAGCGACTGCGCCCCCTATAAGTATGAGCAGTGTACGTCGTATCATGATATGTATAATCTCCTATTGTGTGTAGCTCGTTATAGATTTTTTATAACATCTTTCATTAGACATTTATAGCTTAGTACACATGCATCAAGAAACTCTGTATGAAGAGTCAAGCTTTGCTCAAGAAATTCCGGCACAAAAAATGGTCCGTATCTTTTGAGATACGGACCATTTTTTGTGTGCAGAAGAGAGAAGTCTTAGAAGCCGAAGCCAGTCTGGGTACCGTTGAAAGCACCACCAGATTGTTGTCCTTTGTGTCCATTAATGATTTGGTCAAGGAACGCAGGGTTGCTACTAAGTTGCTTTGTCACCATGTCGGCTTGTGACTGAGTTACATCACCAGCACTCACAGCCGCCTTGAGTTCACTTTGAATAGCGTTATTCAGCAAAGTCTTCAGTTGCGTATCAGAAACCTTATGTGCGGCTGCAACATCATGAAGGCTCTTTCCTGCCTGTAACTGGCTAGTCAGATCAGCGGAGCTAATACCAAGTCCCTTGGCAACCTGAGCCTCAGCAGCAACAAGATATTGCTGTAGCTTCTGCATGTTGACGTTACCAGGATTGCCACCATTGCCCTTGAACTGACAGTTGGTAGCAGTGCCAAGTTGGGTCTTGATCTGATCAGCCTGTGCCTTGGTGATCTTGCCGTCCTTGACCATCTGATCGATTGTATCGCTTGCCGCGCTGCTCTCTGCGCTCTTCAATTTGTCAGAAGAAACGCCGAGTTTCTTGGCAAAATCTGCTTGAAATTGTGTACAGTAATCATTTGGAGTGCTACTGGCACTGCTTGCGCTGACCGTATTAGCTATTGAGGTTGTGCTATTCGCATTCGCAACAGGTGTTCGAGCACTGCCATAGACAGCACCCACCAAAATGCCCAGCAGGAGCAAGAGGCTAGAGCCGCCAATAATCAAAAACCGTTTCATGTGTAACTCCCCAGAAATGGACGTACCGCACCTTCGTTGGTGCCGTTCTCTTTTTCTCTTATCCGTTATTCTTATTCTATGTTAGCATAGAAAATGCTGACACCTATATCATACTCCAAAACAGAGCGGAATGTGTGAGGAAAGCTTAAAGTTTCTGTAAACGTTCAATGTCAGACACTCTGCACCTATTTCGAGACGCTCGGCAACTCATGCTGAACATCTTCTTTATCCGTAGGTGTCCATGTGTAATCGCTACTATCCGTGTTTTTGGCTGTCACTTGGGCTGTCAATCAAACGAGGAGAAAGGGCTGTCTGTAGGTTTGTTCACGCGTCATCTTTCTGTACATAAAGCATCTCACGAAAAGCTTATTCTCCTCTATTAAAGGTACAACCACATGAAGTTATTGTGAGGGAATTCAATAATCAAGCTCATTTTGAGCGAGAACGCGCAGTATTCCGAGCGTGAAAAATCAATTCGCCAGCTCGTTGCGGACATTGTCCGTGGTGCCTCAGCAAGTGCGAGAGTTGGCAACCCCAATCTCTTCTCGAATATCGCTCGCTACGCCATTCTTGGTTTTGTGGCAATCATTGCGCTTGAGCAGTTAGGCATCGCTACCTCGCTCTTAAACATTCTGTTTACGGCCATTGTGGGTGCAGCCGCCCTTGCTACTGGTTTAGCCTTTGGTTTGGGTGGACAGGATACCGCTCGGAAGTATCTGAATCGTACTGAGAGTGCTGCGAGTCAAGTTGCGACACAAGTGCAGGCACAGCAAAGCATGAATCAGGCGCGAACGCTTCCACCAACGACACGTCCTGATGCGCCACGAGGTCGGTAACATATTCGTTCATCCCATGACTGATTGTTCCAAATTGTATGCCACTATCCATGAGGAAGAGCATGCTTTTAAGGCATTCTTCCTCACTACGAAACAAGGAGAAACATTATGGCAACTCAAGCATCTATTGTCGCCGGTGTGTTCGAGCAAGAGACTCAGGCACGACGTGCTCTGACCGCCTTGAAACAGGCAGGCTTTGGTTATGACCAAGTGGGCGTCGCCACAGCGGGACAGAAAGGGGTCGATCTCAAGAACGACCTGATGGGTCTCGATGTTCCGCGCGAGCAAGCAAACTATTATGCGCAGGAATTCAAGGCGGGTCGCACCGTCGTTTCTGTTCGACCCGATGGACAAGAGCAGAAAGCTCACGATATTCTGCACCAGTACGGTGGCTACGACTATGAGCATCAAACCCAAGAGACTCAAACGACGGCGGGCTACACACACAACCAAGCCGCATTCTCTGCCCACACAGCCGCTGACGATGTACGAGATGACTTCCATCAGCCTCGTTCACTTCGGTTACGCGAGGAGCACCTGAACGTGAAGAAGGACCGTGTGCAGGCAGGGGAAGTCGATTTGCACAAGGAAGTTGTTACGGAGCAGAAAACCATCAACGTGCCCGTGACTCGTGAGGAAGTCGTGATTGAGCGACATGCCGTCACGGGCGGACAAATTGATAACACACCTATTGGTGAAGGCGAAACCATTCGTGTTCCTGTGAGTGAAGAGCAGATCAATGTCACCAAAAGTGCGGTGGTCACAGGTGAAGTGTCCATTGGCAAACGAGCCGTCCAGGAGACCCAGCAGGTGACAGATACTGTTCGGCATGAGGAAGCTAGCATCGAGCAAGAAGGCAAGGTCAATATCCAGGGAGATATCGATCCCCGAAAAGCTTAACCGTCTTCCTACAAAGAGTGTTCGTAGGCAGCACAAGCATTGCCTGCGACCTCTTAGAGCCGCGTCTCTTGCGCCTACAAGAGGACAAAGGAACACTCGATGAAAGGCCTTATCCCTATTGTGAAGTCAGCCCTAGCGGAACTCGTCGGCACCTTTTTTCTGACACTCGCCGCCCTCGTCAGTGGAACACCCTATGTGGTTGGTGTGACCCTTGGTATCTTTGTCTATGCCATTGGCACGATTTCGGGGTGTAATCTTAATCCTGCTGTGTCACTTGGCTTGATGGTAACTCGTCGTCTCCCCGTCCTGACCGGTCTGTTCTATATCGTGGTTCAGATCGCTGGGGCAGGACTGGCATTGCTAGCAGCAACGTTTACCGGTCATTTGGCATCTCACTATACTGCTGCTAGTCCACTCTCAGAGTTTTTAGGCTTTGGAGTGTTGATGCTGACGGTGATGGCTGTCTCAGACAAAAACGTGCCGCAGGCAGGGAGTGGCATCGCAATTGGGGGAGCACTTGCCGCCGGACTGGTGATGAGCAGAGGGATACTCAATCCTGCTGTCGCCATCGCGATGGGACAGGTCCTCTCACCTGCAACTTGGGCGACGCTGCTCGGCGGTATCTGTTTTAGCTTGCTCTTCATGCTCTATGAAGTTAAGCAGAAGCCAGCAGAGGACGATACTGCAAACGCCCAACCCAACATTCCATTTGAGCAATTGAGAAGCGTGCCACGCGCAAAATAAAGGGAAGCGGATGTGAAGCAGACCTGTCAGGATGCGGCAGAAACGACCAAGCAAACAGCACGATCAACAAAATCGAATACGAGCCGAACAAACACTTCATTCTTGAAGGAGAAATACTATGTGGCCTTTTGATCAAAATAACCAGCAGACGTATCAGCAGTATTCCCAAGCGTATCAGTCTGGCGACTATAATAGCATCGATCAGAACCAAGCGATGGGCAACGTGCAGCAGTTCATGCAAAACGCCCCTGCTAATACACAGCAGCAGGTCTATCAACAGCACTTTGAGCAAATGCCTTATGAGCAGCGTTCGCAATTTTGAAAGGACTCCTTTTTCTACTTGATCTTCCTGTTTGTCATCCTGTGGATTGCGGTGAGTACCGTTGACACGGACCTGCATCTCCCGTGTAATGATCCAGCCCCCTTTTTCTGGTTGCAGGGCATCCTGAGTGGGAGTGGCTTGTTCATGACAACAGGTGTGCTCATCACGCAAAACCGACAAGACAAGTTGGCCGAGCAACGACGCCACCTGGACCTGCAAATCAACTTGCTCACCTCGCGCTCAGTGAGCAAGCCCATTGAGTTAATCGAGGACTTACGCCGGGACCTGCCGTCCGTCAAAAATTGTTTCGATGCAGAAGTCGAGGCCATGAAAGAGCTAATCGATCCGCATACCACGCTCGACGAAACCTTGCAAGAAGCGACAAAAGAGTACGAGCTTGAATTGGGATAAGAACATGTCCGTCTCATATCCGACGAATGTAAATAACGTGAGTTCTGTTTAAGCCAAGCAGGTCAAGCAGCCAGAAGAGTGTGCTCGTCGAGATGCAGACCCGGTTTTTTGTCCTGCTGACTGTAGGCGATGAGATCAGCAATCAAATGCACCACAAAATTGACGGGAGCGGGTCTGCAAATAGGCAAGCAAGAGAAGCAGCATGCGCGGGATCAGAGCGACAAAGCGCGGATAACTCACCAGATGAGGAAATTCCTTTGTCAGATGTGCCTGAACATGTTCGATATAATACGCTTTGAACGTCCGAAAGTGGGACTGGTGAAAATGGATCAGAGTCGTCAGTACCTCACTTGGGCACAGTTGACCTGCACGCTCTCGTTGCTTGCCACCTTGTAGCTTGGCTGCTTTCCACTGTGGCTCAAAGCTCAACACAGAGTCATCGAGCCCCACAAAACACATCGAGGAAACTCATTGCAGAAAGGACGGCACCACAATTCTCACAAATATCATCATCCGCACTCACTGATTGATGGCAATGCGGACATGTAGAGAGTGTCATAGAAGTTCTTTCTATAGTGAGAGTAGTTATTGTTTAAAGTATACAGACAAACACGTCACTATACGTTCAAGAGAACGCCCATTTCCCTCAAGATGTACTCAATAGTCACACACGTTCTTCTCCCATATTATCGAACAGCGTTGTGGGCATACTGAGCAAGGACACCAAAGAGGATGAGTACGAGCACAAGAACCGCAATGAGCAAGGAGAGCACAATAACTTGTCGATAGCGTCCACCGAATGTAGGTGCATCAGGAACATACGGAAGAGGCACTACAGCCGAGACATGCTGCAGGTCGTAGAGCATGTCTTCCATATGTTCGTAACGCTTGTCCGCATCACGACGAATTGCACGCATCACCAGTGTTGCGAGCATTGGTGAAAGAGAGGGATTGAAGCTTACAATGTCTGGTGGGTCATGAGAGATGTGTTCCCCAACAAATGCGAACCCGTCCTGCTCTTGAAACGGTGTACGTCCACACAAAAGTTCGTAAAGAACAACGCCAACGGCGTAGATATCAGTACGTACCGAACCGAGTTTGCCCTGTAGTCGCTCTGGTGCCATATAGTCTGGCGTGCCAACTAATGGAGCAAAGCCAGGAAAGAAGCTTTTACGTTCTCCTTTGATCTGTGCGATCCCGAAATCGAGCACTTTGACTTCCCCATTTTCAAGGAGCATGATATTGTCAGGCTTCATGTCTTGATGGATAATCCCATGAGTGTGAGCAGAGACAAGCACCTCACACACTGGTATCAGAAGAGCAACAACGTCATCAGGAGGAAGAAGCAAGGGCGAGTACTTCGCCATGAGTGCACGAAGCGTTTGTCCCTGAAGGTATTCCAGCACAAGGTAGTTCGTCTGTCGCTCTTCATCCTGATTAAGATGCTGCACGATGTGCGGATGACACAGCAATTTTCCTATTTGGGCCTCACGTTGATACCTGTCGAAAATGGCCTTTCCGCCAATCACATCGTCCTTGGGAAACTTGAGGACTACCTTCTGCCCTGTGTTTCTATCCAACGCGAGATAGACAGCACTTGCCGTTCCCGCACTCAAAAGGGAAAGAATTGCATAGTGATCAATCTTCTGTCCAGGTTGATAGCGTGACAGCATGTGTCCTCCATCTGTTCTTGCTACTCTTGCTTCTCATATCACCTTACAAGGATTTTAGCGTGTAATGGTTGTTCCCACATGAGGGTGGTCCTCCAATTCATAGAGCAACACATGTGGAGTCCTTCCATCGGCAATATGGACCCGAGGTACGTCGTTCAAGGCATGGATGCCTGCACTGATTTTTGGAATCATCCCACCGTAAATGGTGCCATCCTCAATGAGGGTGAGGGCTTGTTCTTTGCTGATCTCGGAAAGATGAGTGCCACCTGCACCACGGATGCCGTTCACATCACTCAAAAAGATGAGACGCTCGGCATTGAGCGCACCGGCCAGATGGGATGCGACGAGGTCCGCATTGATATTCAGACACGTTCCCTGTGGTCCCAGACCAAGCGGAGCAATGATGGGCAGATAACCGAGATCGATCAGATGGTTTACCAGATGCACATTGATCGTGTCAATCTCTCCAACAAAGCCAAGACGCTCATTCGCAACACGTGCGTGAACCATATTGCTATCTGTGCCACAGAGTCCAACCACGTTTCCTCCCATCTCACATGCCTGGGCGACGAGTTCCTGATTAATCTGACCACATAAAACCATTCGCACGACCTCTAAGGTTTGGGCGTCAGTCACACGGAGTCCCTGCTCAAAGTTAGTCGGGATGTGCAATTTCTGTAACCAGGCTGTGATTGCTGGTCCTCCACCATGAACGAGGACGACCTTGACCCCCAATGTATGCAGCCGAATGCTATCTTGCAATACAGCTCGTTGATAGTGCAGGGTACTCCCACCCAACTTCACCACAAACACCTTGTGCTTGAGTGATTCAACGAAACGCAATGTTGCTTGTATTGCCTCAAGAAAAACGGCATCATCTGTAGATATATCATCCTGCTTTTCTTGCGAAACAGCTTGAGTCATACTGTAAAAAACTCCTTCTTACTACTTCTACTTGATACTCATACTAAGTAGTCCTCCTAATTAGTTGTCATAAAGTACATGCCGCGCCTCATTTATAAGAGCGCATATCATTCATCTTTTCTTGCCTCTGTCGCCACTTTTCTACAAAGAACTTGAGTATCGCTGCAAGAGAAAGCGCGAAAACGCAGACAAAAATCAGCTTTACGACAAGAGAGGCAACAGCGAACACTGGCTCTCTAAGAAGATACATCGCATTGAAGAAGACGAGGGTTGCAATGAGCAGACCCATAGCAAGCAGTGCAAGGGGATACCACCGAGGAAAAGCCTTTTCCCTCGGTAGGGTCGTGATGTTCTTCTTGCTCTGAAACTGGTGAGACATCCACAATGGTGGGAAAGGTGTTGTCTCTTGAGGGATCAGACGAATGAGAAAAGGCAGAATAATGTGTTCGTGCTCGATCACATATTGTACGTCCTTGGTCTCAAGCAAAATGCCTTTTCCCTCACGAACAAAAAGCAGGATACCTGAACAATCCATCTCTTCAGCAAAGACATGAATACTGCGTCTAGCATCATGAGTCGATAGCTCAAACCATTCAAGTGGCACCTTCATGATTGCTGCTTGATGCTGTACCATCTCCAAAAAACGGTGTTGAGACAGTTGAGATGCCGACTGTCCTGCTCCCACCTCTTCTGTCTTCAATCCCTGTTGGAGTGATAGAGGCACGAGGGTTGCCCCACACGAGTGGGCTA